>JAICNY010000233.1 GCA_025930955.1 Thermoleophilia bacterium | reverse complement strand
GGGCGCGACTTCTACCGCGAGAGCCACGCGAGGATCTACAAGGCCGCGCTCGCCCTCTACGGGAAGGGCGAGCCCGTCGACGCGATCACCCTCGTCGACGAGCTCGACGAGCGCGGCGACCTCGAGGTGGTCGGTGGCAGCACGCGGATCCACGAGCTCGCGACGCTCGTACCGGCGAGCGCGAACGCGCGTCACTACGCGCAGATCGTCCACGAGACGGCGATCCTCCGCGGCCTCATCCAGGCGGGCGGCGAGATCGCGCGCCTGGGGTGGGAGCGCCCGGGCGACGCGGCGGCGCTCGTCGACCAGGCGGAGCAGATCGTCTTCGAGCTCGGCCAGGAGCGCGCGTCGAGCGAGTTCTCCGCGATCGAGGACCTCCTGAAGGAGAGCTTCGAGCGGATCACGCACCTCTACGAGCTCGGCGCCGACGTGACCGGCGTCCCGTCCGGCTTCCGCGACCTCGACCGGATCACGTCCGGCTTCCAGGAGGGCAACCTCGTGATCGTCGCCGCGCGCCCCGGGATGGGGAAGTCCGCGCTCGGGCTCGGCTTCGCCGCGAACGTGGCCGTGCGCACGCAGCAGCCGGTCGCGCTCTTCACGCTCGAGATGTCGAAGGCCGAGGTCACCCAGCGGCTCATGTGCGCCGAGGCGAAGGTCGAGCTCCACCGGCTGCGCACCGGGCGGCTCGCGGCGGACGACTGGCCGCGGCTCACGGCCGCTTGCGACCGCCTGGCGAAGGCGCCGCTCTACGTCGACGACACGGGCTCGATCACGATGATGGAGATCCGCTCGAAGGCGCGCCGGCTCAAGTCGAAGCACCCCGACCTCGGCCTCATCGTCGTCGACTACCTCCAGCTCATGACATCCGGGACGAACCCGGAGAACCGCGTCCAGGAGGTCTCGCAGATCTCGCGCTCGCTCAAGGTGCTTGCGCGCGACCTCGAGGTGCCGATCATCGCCATGTCCCAGCTCTCGCGCGCCGTCGAGCAGCGCCACGACAAGCGGCCGATCCTCTCCGACCTCCGCGAGTCCGGCTCGATCGAGCAGGACGCCGACATCGTCACGTTCATCTACCGCGACGACTACTACAACCCCGAGGACTCGCCGGACCCCGGCGTCGCCGAGGTGATCGTGGCGAAGCACCGCAACGGGCCGACCGACAAGGTCAAGCTCTCGTTCATCTCGCAGTACGCGAAGTTCGCCGATCTCGCGGCCGCGTGAGCGGCGCCGCGGGGGCGAGAACCACCAGCGCCCTCGCCCCCGCCGACGCGGCAGGCCTACGGACAGGCGAAGCCGAGCAGCGCGGCCGCGTCGCTCGGATGGTCGCCGCCGAGCGCGCGCGCGACGTTCCCGATCCCGGCGCGGCCGGGGCGGTCGGGCGTGAGGTCGATCGGCGGGGGGTTCGCCGCGTGGTCTCCGAGCGCCCCCGGCGCCGAGCGGGCGAGATCCGCGCTCGCTGCGCCCCAGCAGTCCGGATTCTCCGGCGGGGCACCGGGTGCGGCCGGTGCGAGCGTGAGACCGAGCACGCAGGCCAGCGTCACGAGTCCGAGACGGTTCATCGAGACCTCCTTGCGTGGACGCGTCGAATGATGCCGTCCGCACGCGCGGCTGGCCAGGCGCGCGAGCGGCCGACTCCTGTGGGTCCCGGGTCTAAGCTCCAGCCGATGCCCGCGACCGTGATCGTCGGCGCCCAGTGGGGCGATGAGGGCAAGGGCAAGATCGTCGACCTCCTCGCCGAGCACTCGGACGTCGTCTGCCGCTATCAGGGCGGCCCGAACGCCGGGCACACGATCGTCCGGGACGGGGAGACGTTCAAGCTCCACCACATCCCGTCCGGGATCCTCTACCCGGGCCGCATCTGCGTCGTCGGAGCGGGGTGCGTGATCGACCCGGGCCAGCTCGTCCGCGAGATCGACGGGCTCGAGGAGCGCGGGATCCCGACCGGCGACCTGCGGATCTCGGGCAACGCGCACCTGATCATGCCGTGGCACGTCGCAATCGACTCCGCGAGCGAGCGGCGGCTCGGGAAGCTGCAGATCGGCACGACGCGGCGCGGGATCGGGCCGGCCTACGCGGACAAGGCGGCGCGGATCGGCATCCGCGTCCAGGACGTGCTCGACCCGAAGATCCTGCGCCAGAAGTTCGAGACGGCGCTTGCGGAGAAGAACGTCATGCTCGAGCGGATCCACGGCGTCCCGGCGCTCGAGGTCGAGGACCTGGCCGACCGGATGGAGGAGTACGCCGTGCGGCTGCGCCCGTACGTCGCGGACACGTCGCTCCTCGTCGACCGGGCGCTCCGCGACGGGAAGCGCGTCCTGCTCGAGGGCGCGCAGGGCACGCTGCTCGACCTCGACCACGGGACGTATCCCTTCGTCACGTCGTCGAACCCGACCGCCGGCGCCGCGGCGACGGGGACGGGGATCGGGCCGACGCGGATCGACCGCGTGCTCGGCGTGGCGAAGGCCTACGTGACGCGCGTCGGGGAGGGGCCGTTCCCGACCGAGATCGAGGGGCCCGACCAGGCGCGGATGCGCGACCTCGGCGCGGAATTCGGAACGACGACCGGGCGCGAGCGGCGCTGCGGATGGCTCGACCTCGTCGCCCTCCGGTTCGCCGTGCGCGTGAACGGGCTGACGTCGCTCGCGATCACGAAGCTCGACGTCCTCTCGG
>JAICNY010000198.1 GCA_025930955.1 Thermoleophilia bacterium | reverse complement strand
CTCAACTCCTGGATGCTCTCGGAGCCCGTGCTGGCGCTCGCCGAGCGGCTCGTCGGCCTCTTCCCGGAGCCGCTTCGCCGCGTGATGCTCCTGAACACGGGCTCGGAGGCGAACGAGGTCGCCCTCAAGCTCGCCAAGATGCACACCGGCCGCTGGGAGATCGTCGGGCTCACGCGGAGCTTCCACGGGCTTCTGTCCGGGATCGCGTCGGTGAACTTCTCGATGGCGCACGCGGGCTTCGGGCCGCTCCTCCCCGGCTCGTTCGCGCTGCCCGCGCCGTACGCGTACCGCTGCCCCGTCCGCCACTGCGACGGCGCCTGCGACTGCACGTGCCTCGAGACGGGCTTCGAGCTCGTCGACCAGCAGTCGGTCGGGTCGCTCTGCGCCGTCGTCGCGGAGCCCGTCCTCTCGGCGGGCGGGATCATCGTCCCGCCGGACGGCTACTTCGGGCGGATGCGCGAGCTCTGCGACGCGCGCGGGATGCTGCTCGTCATGGACGAGGCGCAGACCGGCTTCGGACGGCTCGGGACGATGTTCGGCTTCGAGCACGACGGCGTCGTCCCGGATCTCCTCGCCGTCTCGAAGACCCTCGGCGGGGGCGTGCCGCTCGCGGCGACGCTGACGAGCGAGGCGATCGAGGACGACTGCGTGGGCAAGGGCTTCCTCCACGTGACGTCGCACGTCTCCGACCCGCTGCCGGCCGCGGCGGGACTCGCGGTGCTCGACGTCATCGCCGAGGACGGGCTCGTGGCGCGGGCGGAGGAGCGCGGCGCGTACCTGCTCGCGCGCCTGCGCGAGCTCCAGGAGCGGCACGAGCCGATCGGCGAGGTCCGCGGCCGAGGGCTCCTCGTCGGGCTCGAGCTGGTCACGGACCGCGACACGCGGGAGCCTGCCGACGCGCTCGGCGCCGCGGTCACGGCCGAGTGCCTCCGCCGCGGGCTCTCGATGAACATCGTCCGGGCCGGGTCGAGCGCGAACTGCTTCCGCATGGCGCCGCCGCTCTCGATCACCGAGGAGGAGATCGACACGGCGATGGAGATCCTCGACGAGTCGCTCGCCGCCGTGCTCGCCGGGCAGGCGGAGCTCGCGGCGCCGTGACCGCGCTGCGCAGCGAGCGGGACGGGGCGATCCTGCGCGTGACGCTCGCGCGGCCGGAGCGGCGCAACGCGTTCGACGCGGCGCTGATCGCCGAGCTGACCGAGGCGTTCTCGGCGGACGCCGTCGGCGACGCGCGCGCGGTCGTCCTCTCCGGCGAGGGGCCGAGCTTCTGCGCGGGCGCGGACGTCGAGTGGCAGCGGTCGTCGATCGACCTCTCGTACGAGGAGAACGTCGAGGACGCGACGCGGCTCCTGCGCATGCTCGAGGCGATCGACGAGTGCCCGGCGCCCGTCGTCTGCCGCGTGCACGGGTTCGCGCTCGGCGGCGGCTCGGGGCTCGTCGCGTGCTGCGACGCCGTCGTGGCCGCGCCCGACGCCACGTTCGGGTTCACGGAGGCGAAGCTCGGGATCATCCCCGCGGTCATCTCGCCCTTCGTCCTCGCGAAGATCGGCTCCAAGGCGCGGCGGCTCTTCGCGACGGGCGAGCGGTTCGGGGCCGAGACCGCGCTTGGGATCGGGCTCGTGGACGAGGTGAGCGACGAGCCGGACGCCGTCGTCGAGCGGCTCGTCGCCGAGCTGCTGACCTCGGGCCCGCTGGCCGCGCGCGAGGCGAAGCGGCTCGTCCTCCGTCCGCCCGCGCGCGAAGACCTGCCGGCGCTCGCCGCGCGGATGCGGACGAGCGAGGAGGGCCAGGAGGGCCTGCGCGCCTTTCTCGAGAAGCGCTCCGCCGAGGGCGGCTGGGGCGTCTTCGCGCCGCGCGACTAGACGATCCGCGCCATATGCTGGCGCGCGATGACGAAGGCGATCGGGACGCTGCTCGTGGCCAACCGCGGCGAGATCGCGGCGCGCGTCTTCCGCACCGCGGCCGGGCTCGGGATGACGACGGTGGCCGTCCACGCGCCCGACGACGAGGGCGCCTACCACACCCGGATTGCCGATCGCGTCGAGCCGGTCGCGTCGTACCTCGACGCCGGCGAGCTCGTCGCCGCGGCCGAGCGTGCGGGCGCCGACGCCGTGCACCCCGGCTACGGCTTCCTCGCCGAGAGCCCCGCGCTCGCGGAGGCGGTCGCGGCGGCCGGGCTCGCCTGGGTCGGGCCGCCGGCGGACGTGCTCCGCAAGGCCGGCGACAAGCTCGAGGCGAAGGTGATCGCCCGTGCGGCGGGCGTGCCCGTCGTGCCGACCGGAGAGCCGGACGAGGTCGGGTTCCCGCTCATGATCAAGGCCGCGGCGGGCGGCGGGGGGCGCGGGATGCGCGTCGTCCGCGACCCGGCCGAGCTGGACGACGCGCTCGAGGCGGCGCGCCGCGAGGCGAAGGCCGGCTTCGGCGACGACACGGTCTTCTTCGAGCGCTACGTCGAGCGGCCGCGGCACGTGGAGATCCAGCTCCTCGCGGACGCGCACGGCACCGCGATCCACCTCGGCGAGCGCGACTGCTCGGTGCAGCGGCGTCACCAGAAGGTGCTCGAGGAGAGCCCCTCCCCCGCGCTCGACTCGGCGCTGCGGCGGGAGATGGGCGACGCCGCGGTCGCGCTCGCGCGGGCGCTCGGGTACGTGGGCGCCGGGACGGCCGAGTTCGTCCTCGCCGAGGACGGGACGTTCTCGTTCCTCGAGCTGAACGCGCGGATCCAGGTCGAGCACCCGGTGACGGAGCTCGTGACGGGGCTCGACCTCGTGGAGCAGCAGCTGCGCGTCGCGGCGGGCGAGGAGCTCGGGCTCGAGGCGCGCGAGCCGGAGGGCCACGCCGTCGAGGCTCGGCTCTACGCGGAGGATTCGCGCTCGTTCCTCCCGCAGGCGGGGCAGGTCAGGGAGCTCTCGTTCCCGGACGGCGTCCGGGTGGACGCGGGCGTCGAGGCTGGCGACGAGGTGCCGGTCGCGTACGACCCGATGATCGCGAAGCTCGTCGCGGCCGGCGCGACGCGGGACGAGGCGCTCGACCGGCTCGCACGCGCGCTCGACGAGACGCGGGTGGGCGGCGTGACGACGAATCTCCCGTTCCTGCGCTGGCTCGTGCGGCACCCGGTCGTCCGGGCAGGCGAGGCGACGACGGCGTTTCTCGCCGAGAACCCGCCGCTCTCGCGGCCGGTTCGCGTGCCGCGCGTCTGGCGGGGCGGGTGGCGGCTGGCGGGCGCGCCGGCGCCGGCGGGGGGCGCGCCGCCGCAGGTGGAGGAGGCCGCGCATCACACCGACGCGTCCGGACACGCCGAGCGGTCGGTCGTGGCGCCCATGCCGGGGACGGTGATCCGCGTGCTCGCTGCCGAGGGTGACCGGGTCGAGCCGCGTCAGCCGCTCGTCGTCGTCGAGGCGATGAAGATGGAGACGCCGCTCGCCTCGCCGTTCGAGGCGACCGTGACGCGCGTCCACGTCGCCGAGGGCGACCGCGTGAACGGCGGCATGGTGCTCGTCGAGCTCGAGGAGTGACGGTGGGCTCCGGGCGCCACGCTTTCGGCACGCACCCGTCACAGATTCGGCACGGTCGGGACGAGGACACCGGACCGGCGCCTCGATAGCGTTCGTCCTGGGAAGCTCGCTCCCCCGATGGGGGGCGCTGGACCGCCCGCCCCGCCGGTCGGCCCTCCGCCGGCGCCCTCAGGGAACGGCGACGACCATGCCGCCGTCCACCTGGACGTTCGCGCCTGTCACGTACGACGCGACGGGCGAGAGCAGGAAGGCACCGACGCGCCCGAGCTCGGCCGGCTCGCCGTAGCGTCCGTACGGGATCGCGGACGCGGACGACGAGAGCTGCTCGTCGACGGAGATCCCCGCCTCGGCCGCGCGCGTCTCGGCGAGCGCGACGCTCCGCTCGGTCGCGATCATCCCGGGCGCGATCCCGTTCACCCGCACGCGCGGCGCGAGCTGCCGGGCGAGCGTCTTCACGAGCGCGGCGACGCCCGG
>JAICNY010000139.1 GCA_025930955.1 Thermoleophilia bacterium | reverse complement strand
TAGAGCTCGAGCCCGACCGAGCCGAGCGTCGCGATCGCGCGGTCGAGCATCACGAAGCGCGCGGGCAGCTCGAGCCGCAGCCGGAAGATGAGCGCGAAGACCTCGCGGATCACCTGGATCGGGTCGATCTCGTGCAGCCGCGCGCCGTAGTAGCGGTAGTAGAGGTCGCGCAGCTCGGCGCCGAACTCGGCCTCCTTCGAGCGGTCGAACTTGACCCCGAGCGCTGCGAGGTCGCGCGGTAGCCGGTCGACGTTCTCGTTCACGATGTCGATGAAGAGCCGCGTCGCCTTCGACATGTCCTCGTCCGTCAGCGCCCCGGCCATGCCGAAGTCGATGATCCCGATCGTGTCGTGCTCGTCGAGCACCATGAGGTTCGACGGATGCGGGTCGGCGTGGAAGAAGCCGTGGCGGAAGATCATCGCCATCCACGCGTCCGCGATGGTGGTCGCGAGCCGGTTCCGCTCCTCCATCGTGTACGCGCCGAGGTCGACGTCCTTCAGCTGGCGGCCCTGGAGGCGCTCGAGGGTCAGCACGCGGCTCCCCGAGTACTGCCAGAACACACGCGGGACGCGCACGCCGCGGTGGCCGGCGAAGTTCCGGTGGAACTGCTCGGCGTTCCGTGCCTCCGCCCGGTAGTCGAGCTCCTGGCGGATCGTGCGGGCGAACTCGTCCACGAGCGCGATCGCGTCGATGAACCCGAGCGCCTTCACACGGTCGCGGGCGAGGCGCGCGGCCTGGTACATGAGCTCGAGGTCCGCCTCGATCTGGCGCGGCGCGTCGGGGCGCTGCACCTTGACGACGACCTTCTTCCCGTTCGGGAGCGTCGCCTTGTGCACCTGGCCGATCGACGCCGCCGCGACGGGCTGTGGATCGAACTCGAGGAAGAGCTTGTCGATCGACAGCCCGAGCTCCTCCTCGATGACCGCGGCCGCGTCCTCGGACGGAAACGGCGTCACCTGGTCCTGGAGGTTTCGGAGCTCGAAGACGATGTCGGGCGGGACGACGTCCGGCCTCGTGGAGAGCAGCTGGCCGAACTTCACGAACGTCGGGCCGAGCTCGTCGAGCATCGCGCGAAGGCGGACACCGCGGGTCGAGGTCTCGTCGGCGACCTCCATCTCGCGCTCGGTCGGGCCCCCGTCGCGCCGGCGGGAGTCGAAGAGGTAGCCGAAGCCGTGCTTCGCCGCGACCTGCGCGATCTCGGAGAGGCGGCCGAGCTGCCTCACGGCAGGCCGGGAGCTCATGCGCCGCAGTCTACGGGCGCGCGCGGGCGGCTCAGACGATCCGGATGCAGGCGTTCAGAAGGATGGTGAGCAGGATCGAGATGCCGAGCGTGAGGGCCAGGCAGCCGGGGCTGCAGCCGTAGACGCGGACGTTGCCGCGGCGGTAAGGACGGAACATCGGCCGGGGCTACCCGGAAGGGCCCGGCGGAAACGTCAGACCGGGCGCGGCGGCTCGGGCGGGGTCTCGAGCAGCTTGAGGCGGTGCTCGACCTGGGCGAGGCGGAGCTCGAGCTCCTCCCACTCGTGGCGGGTGACGAGGCCGAGCTCGCGCATGACGCCGGCGAGGCTCGCCGAGGCCCGCTCGCCGACGCGCCCGGCCTCGCCGCGCCACCGGCCGGTCATGTCGTCCACGAGCTCGCGTGCGTCCGCGCGGGTGAGCCGGCCGCGCTGCACGAGCTCGTCCACGAGCTCGTCCGCGCGCGCCTTCGTCAGCGAGACGGCGCCGACGCCGGCGAAGAGCAGCTCCTCGGCGAGCCCGCGCTCGCGGTCGTCAGCGGCTCCGGCCATGCGGCCTCGCCCGGCGGCGCTTGCGGCGCGCCTCCCGCCGGGCCGCGGCGGCGCTCCGCCCACCGTCGGCCTCGCCGTTCGCGTCGCGCTCGACCGTGCCGTCCCCGGCGTCCGTCGCGGCCGGCGCGGCGACCGCGACCGGCTCGGGCTCCGGCTCCTGCTCGACGGGCTCGCTGAGCTCGAGCTTCTCGCGGAGCCCCGCGTCCTTGCGGCGCTCCCACTCCGGCTCACGCTCCTTGAGCGTCGCGAGGAACGGCGTGGCGATGAAGATGGTCGAGAACGCGCCCGAGCCGATCCCGATGAGGAGCGCGAACGCGAACTCCTTCAGCGTGTCGCCGCCGAAGAGGATGAGCGACGTGATCGGCAGGAGCGTGATGAACGTCGTCGCGAGGGAGCGGCGAATCGTCTCCCAGAGCGACTGGTTCGCGATCGCCTGGAAGCTCGACTTCTTCATGAGCTGCATGTTCTCGCGCACCCGGTCGAAGATGATGATCGTGTCGTACATCGAGTAGCCGAGGATGGTGAGGATGGCCGCCACGGTCGCGGCCGTCACCTCCCACCCGACGATGGAGTAGACCCCCATCGCGACGAGCACGTCGTAGAAGAGCGCCCGGAAGATCGGGAGCGCGAACTTGTACTCGAACCGGAACGAGACGTAGATGATGATCAGGACGAGCGAGATGACGATCGCGATGATCGCGCCGCGCAGGATCTGCTCGGAGAAGCTTCCCGAGACGTTCCTGACGCTGACCGACTCGACCTCGAACTCCTCCTGGAGCGTCCGCTCGACCGCCCGCTGCTCGTCCGCGGTGAGGGACTCCGTCTTCATCTGGAACGACTCGTAGCCGCCGTCGTCGCCCGCCTCGCCGCGGCCCTGGACGACCGCCTCGCCGATCCCGAGCGCCTCCATCTCCTCGCGCACGTCGGCGACCGCGTGCGCCTGGGGCGTCTCGAACGTCACCTGGCTGCCGCCGCGGAAGTCGATCCCGAGGTTCAGCCCCTTGAAGATCAGCGAGCCGACCGCGATCGCGAGCACGACGGCCGCGATCGTGAACCACGTGCGCCGACGCCCGACGATGTCGATCCGCTGCCAGGCGGGGATCTTCTGCGCGCTCGCGCCCATGAAGGACGGGTTGTCGAACCAGCGGAAGCGCCCGAGGATCCCGAGGAGGGCGCGCGTCGCGAGGACGGCCGTGACCATCGAGATGAGGACGCCGAGCAGGAGCATGAGGGCGAACCCGCGTACGCTCCCGGTGCCGACGAGGAAGAGGACGGCCGCCGTGATCATCGTCACGACGTTCGCGTCGACGATCGTCCCGAAGCCCTTCCGGTAGCCGCCTGCAATGGCGGCGCGCACCGATTTTCCGGCTCGGACCTCCTCCTTGATGCGCTCGAAGATGACGATGTTCGCGTCGGCCGCGACGCCGATCGTGAGGATGATCCCCGCGAAGCTCGGCAGGGTCATCGTCACGTTGAGCGCGAGGATCGTCCCGTAGAGGAAGATGCCGTAGATGCCGAGGCCGACGATCGCGACGACGCCGAGGAAGCGGTAGACGAGAAGCAGGAAGAGCGCGACCGCGATGAGGCCGCCGATGCCGGCGATGAGCGCCTCGCGAAGCGACTCCTCGCCGAGCGTCGCGGAGATGTCCGTGCGCTCGAGCTGCTCGAACGAGTACGGCAGGGCGCCGGTCTGAAGGACGAGCGCGAGGTCGTCGGCCTCGCCGCTTCCCTCGAGGCCGCTGATCTGCGCGCGGCCGCCGGCGATGCCGCTCGCGGTGTCCCCGACGAAGTCGATCGTCGGGAACGAGCGGATCTCCTTGTCGAGCACGATCGCGAAGCTCTGGAGCGCGATCGCGCGGCCGTCCTCGGAGCCGGTGTCGCACTGGAGCTGGGCGCAGACCTGCCTCCCCTCCTGCGCGAGCTCGCGGGTGATCTCGTAGAACTTGTCGCCGCCCTCGTCGTCGAACTGGAGCGTGACGATCGGCTGGCCGCGGTCGAAGTCCTTCCTCGTCCCGCCGAGCTCAAGGTCGTCGCCCGTGATCTGCGGGACGGGATCCTCGGCGTCGTCGGGCCGGTACTCGAAGAGGTAGTAGAAGGTCTGGCCGGGCGCGACGCCGACGCCGGGACAGGCGCGCGCGTCTTCGGGACAGGTGAGGATCGTGTTGCCCGGCTCGACGTAGTAGAACTGCGCGTCCTCGGGCGCGTCCTCCTCGAGCTGCGTGAGGAGATCGTCGCGGCTCTCGCCGGGGCCGGCGAGGAGCTCGCGGCCGTCGAAGAGGTACCACTCGGTCGGCTCCTCCGCGCCCTCGAAGTCCTCGCCCTCCTCCCAGCGCTCGAGCAGCTGCCGCAGCTCGTCCTGCGTGCGCGGGATGACGGGGTTGTCGGCGGTCCCCTTCGAGGGACCGGTGACGTTGCCCTGGAGCTTGTAGAACTCGAGCCGCGCGGTCGTCCCGACGATCTCCGCGGCCCGCCCGGCGTCGTGGATGCCGGGGAACTCGATCACGATCTGGTTCTCGCCCTGGCGCCGGATCTCCGGCTCGACCACGCCGAGGCGGTCGATCCGGTCGCGCATGATCTCGACCGAGCGCTCCATCCCGTCGCGGTCGATCTCCTCGCCGGGCGGGGCCTCCGCCTCGAGGACGATCGCGAGCCCGCCCTGGAGGTCGAGCCCGAGCGTCGGCGTGCGGAAGATCGAGAGGATGCCGACCGCGGCGATCGCGCCGACGATGGCGAGAAGGATGAGGAGGTACCTGCGCATGCTGCTCGTGCTGGGCTAGCGGCCCGCCGGCTCCTCCAGGGGCTTCGGCTCCGGCTCCGGCTCGCCGTCGGCCACGGGCTCGGCCTCCGGCTCGGCGCCGGCCTCGGGCTCCTCGACGGTCGTCTCGGGCGGGATGATCCGGGCGATCGCGGGCTTCGCGACCTCGATCCAGACGTCCTCCGCGACCTCGAGCGAGACCCGGTCGTCGTGCACCTCGGCGATGTCGCCGTAGATGCCGCCGTTCGTGACGACCTCGTCGCCGGGCTTCAGGTTGGCGAGGAGATCCTGGTGCCGGCGCTGCTGCTGCTTCTGCGGGCGAATGAGCAGGAGCCAGAAGATCCCGAACATGACCGCGAGGATGATGAAGAACTCCATATGCCTAGCCCTGCCCCTCCTCCCCGGTCGCGCTCCGGGCCCCGAACCTGTCGAGGACGGCCGCTCGATACCGGCCGAACTCCTGACGCTCGATCGCGGATCGCGCCCCGGCGGTCAAGTCGAGTAGAAACCGCACGTTGTGCTCGGACAAAAGTATCAGCCCGAGGAGCTCCTGTTGGGTGACGAGGTGGCGGAGGTACGCGCGCGAGAAGCGTGAGCACGCGGAGCACGGGCAGCCCTCGTCGATCGGCCGCGGGTCCCGGGCGAACCGGCGGTTGCGGAGGTTCAGCCGTCCCTCCCACGAGAGCGCGGTCGCGGTGCGGCCGAGCCGCGTCGGGAGGACGCAGTCGAACATGTCGATGCCGCGCTCGACGACGTCGAGGATCCCGGCCGGGTCGCCGATCCCCATGAAGTAGCGCGGTCGCCCGGGCGGAAGAAGCGGCGCGGCGTCGGCGACCGTCTCGAGCATCGGCTCGCGCTCCTCGCCGACGGAGAGCCCGCCGAGCGCGTGGCCGTCGAAGCCGAGCGCCGCGATCTCCTCGACCGACCGGCGGCGGAGCTCAGGGTCGATCCCGCCCTGGGCGATCCCGAAGACGAGCTGGCCCGGCGCGCGCGGCGCGGCGAGCTGGCGGCGGGCCCAGGCGGTCGTCCGCTCGACGGCGAGCTCCACGTCGGCGCGCGGGGCGCCGGCCGGCGGGCAGACGTCGAGGCACATCGCGACGTCGGAGCCGAGCCGCCGCTGGACGTCGGCCGCGAGCTCCGGCGTGAACCGCGCGAGGTCGCCGTCGTAGACCGAGCGGAACGTCACCCCGCCGTCGTCCACGGAGAGCGTGTGCCGGAGCGAGAAGACCTGGAACCCGCCGCTGTCGGTCAGGATCGGCCCGTCCCAGCCCATGAACCGGTGGAGCCCGCCGAGCTCCTCGATCGTCTCCGGCCCGGGCCGGAAGAAGAGGTGGTACGTGTTCGCGAGGACGATCGAGGCCCCGAGCTCCCGGAACCGGTCCGGGTGGATCCCCTTCACGGTCGCCTTCGTCCCGACCGGCATGAAGGCGGGCGTCGGCACGTCGCCGTGCGCGGTGCGCAGCAGCCCGGCGCGCGCCTCGCCGTCGGTCGCGGTGAGCGTGAAGTGCTCGGCCGTCACGGGCTTCATCGTGTCAGCGCGCGGCCGGGCCGGCGGGCGCCCGGTCCTCGGGCGTCCACGGGTCTCGCCGCGGCCACCAGGCCGGAACCGCCTGCGTGTACGCGAGGTACTCGGCCCCGAACCGGCGCAGGAGGGTCGGCTCCTCGTACGCGCGCACGAAGATCGCGACGGCGACGGCGAAGGCCAGGGCGTACAGGAGCAGGATCGGACGGCCGAGCGCCAGCGCCTGCCCGACGATGACGGCTCCCACGGCGAGGTACATCGGATTCCGGACGTACCGGTAGAGCCCGCCCACGACGAGCCGCTCGGTCGGAGCCACGGGCGCGGGCGTGCCGAGCCCCTCGACGACGAACCGCGCGAACGCGTGCAGGAGCGCGGCGAGCCCGACCGCCACGAGGAGCAGGCCGACGATCCGGAACGGAAGCCAGACGGCCGCCTGATCGGCGAGCCGCCAGCGGGTCAGGAGCCACGGGACGACGCCTGCCACGACCCCGGGCACGACGACGAGGAACACGATGCTGCCTGCTGCCGCTCGCGCGGTGCGCACGAGGTCATTCTCGCCGGGACGCCGCGCCCGGGCGCCGCCTCTCTACGGACAGCTGCGCTTGCGCTCGCCGCGGATGCAGACGTCCCAGCCGGGGCCGCCGAACAGGAGGTCGCGGCCGCGGCCGCCGTCGAGGACGTCCGGGCCCTCGCCGCCGTGGAGCCAGTCGTCGCCGGAGAGGCCGCGGAGCACGTCGTGCCCTCCGTACCCATAGAGCCCGTTGCGCCGCTTGTCGCCCACGAGGACGTCCGGATGCCCCGACCCGGCGAGGCCCTCGATCGACGCGAACCGGTCGGACCCGTCGCCGGTCGCGCTCCCGCTCCGGAGGCTCGCGCGAATCGGATTCGGCGACTCCCAGTACGCGACGTAGTCGAACCCGCGGCCCCCGAGCACCGTGTCCTTCCCCGGGCCCGGCATGAGGAGGTCGAGGCCGTCGCGGCCGAGGAGGACGTCGTCGCCGGCCTTCCCCTCGAGCTGGTCGCGCTCGCGGGTCGCCGAGATCCGGTCGCCGAAGCGCGAGCCGACGACGCCGCGGAACCCGAGCACGACGTCCGTCCCCCAGCCCGTCGCCGTGCCGAGCGCGAGGTCGACGGTCACGGGTGCCGGGGCGAGGTCGAAGCGCACGAAGTCCGCGCCCGGCCCGCCGTCGAGGATGTCGTCGCCGTCCGAGGCCTCGACGTTGTCGAGCCCCCGGCCGCCGTCGACCCGGTCGTCGCCCGGGCCGGGGCAGACGAGGTCGTTCCCGTCCCGGCCGCGGATCGTGTCGTCGCCGCCGAGCCCGGCGATGACGTCGCCCCTGGCCGTCCCCTCGAGGACGTCGGAGAGGTTCGTCCCGAGGATCGTGACGCGCCGGCCGAGGCACTCGACGCTGGCGCCGGTCGGCTCCGAGGCGCCTGCGAGCGTCCACGGCTGGAGGGCGCGGGGACCGCGCTCCCACTCCGTCGCGTCCCTCGACGCGAAGGCCGACGACGCGGCCGAGAGCACCGCAAGGAGGAGGACGACGGCCGAACCGCGCCCCAGCCGCAGCATGCTCGGAGCATGGCAGCGACCCCGGATGCGGTCAACGGCCCGGGATCCGCGGTCAGAGGACGAGCATCGCGTCGCCGAAGGAGTAGAACCGGTACCGCTCGCGGATCGCCTCGGCGTAGAGGCGGCG
>JAICNY010000154.1 GCA_025930955.1 Thermoleophilia bacterium | reverse complement strand
GAGCCCTTCGTCGCGAGCACGACACGCGCGCCCGCGCGTTCCGCGGACACGGCGGCGGCGAGCCCGGAGGCCCCGCTTCCGATGACGAGCACGTCGGCCTGGAGGTCGTCCGGCACCTCCGCACTATACCGAGATCTCGCTAATGCAAACGATAAGCGGTGCTTATTCAACACACCGAAGGTCGCCCAGCCCGCGCAGAGGTTCGTCACGTTGAGGCTGATCCAGTCGGCGACGAGCTCCTCGGCGGTGCCGTGCGCCTGCACCCGAAGCACCTGCGCGAGCTCTACCGCCCCTGGCGCGCGCTCGACGGCTGAGCCGCGCTTCAGCCTCGTCGCGAAGCGGCCGATACACGCCGCGTGACCTTCAAGACCTTCGGCCTCGTCTCGGTCCTCGCCTCGCTCGCGATCGTCGGCTACCTCTTCCTGGCGCAGTCGAAGGAGGTCGGGCCGACCTCGCAGACCGCGCAGCAGGCTCAGGCCGACGCAGCCGCCGGCGCGGCGGGCGCGAGCTTCCAGGCCGCGGCCCCCGTCCTCCAGGCGCACTTCGCGCAGGCCGGCACGTACGCGGGCGCGACGCTCCCGCCGAGCCACGGCGTCACGCTCGTCCGCGCGGACGGCACGTCGTACTGCCTGCAGGCCGGGACGGGCGAGACGGCGCGCCACGTCGTCGGGCCGGCCGGGGCGCCGGCGCCCGGGCCCTGTCCGGGGTAGCGGCTCAGACCTTCTTGCTCTGCTTCACGTCCCAGCCGGCCTTGACCGGCGGGCCGAGCGTCCCCTTGGGGTCCTGCGCGCGGTACTCGACCTCGATCCGGTCGAAGGCGAGCGAGATGTCGTCGAGCGGCGTGTCGTCCTCGTCGGAGGCCGTCTGGTCGTACGACGTGATTCGCACCGTCTTGAGCCTGAGGACGAGATAGTCGTCCTGCTTCGCGCCCGCCCGCCGGACGGCGAGCACCGCCTCCTTGGCCGCCTTGCCGGTGGCGCAGTGGAGGAAGAGCGTCGGAGAGGCCTTGCTCGTCCGCGCGACGACACGGAGGTCTTGGAACGTGACCTTGCCGGCCCCCGCGCCCCCGCCACGCGTCGAGGCGGGGGCGGCGAGCCCCCAGTCGTACTCGAGCACGTCGATCTCGCCCTTGTGCTTCGCGTCGGCGCTCTCGCCCTCGACGCCGTCGATCCTCAAGAAGACGTCGAACGGCATGGCGCGATGCTACGCGGAGTCCGGGTGGACGTCCACCGGGCGAGGCACCCGCTCGTCGCGGCGGACGCCGAGCACGTACGGGAGGAAGAAGATGAGCGCCGCGCCGAGAAGCCCGGCCGCGGTCAGGGTCTCGCGCGCGCCCGCCGCCTCGGCCACCGGCCCCGTGATCGCGAACGACGCGGGGATAAGGCTCATCGCCATGAGCCAGTCGAACGAGGACACGCGTCCGAGCAGCTCCCGGGGGACGCGCGTGTGCATGATCGTCGTCCAGAGCACGGTGCCGACCGTGATCCCGGCGCCGCGCACGACGGAGACGGCGAGGATCTGCCAGAGCTCGGTCGCGAGCCCCCAGACCGCGACGCAGGCCATGCAGATCGCCCACGCGGTGAACATGACGGTGAACGGCCTCCTCGGCATCGGCCGCTGGCCCATGACGAGGGCGGCCGCGATCGCGCCGACGCCCACGGCGGCGAGGGCGAGCCCGAAGTCCGTCGAGCTCCCGCCCAGCTCGTTCTTGATCACGAACGGCAGCAGCACCTCCATCGGCCCGTAGTAGAGGAGGAGCGAGAGGCCCGCGGCCGCGAGCGTCCCCCAGAGCCAGCGGTGCGCCCTGACGAACGCGAAGCCCTCGCCGACCTCGCCCAGCGCCGAGCGGATCCCGATCGCGTTCTCCTTCAACGGAAGCGGCCGGGAACGCATGAGCGCGAGGCACGTCGCGGAGACGGCGAAGGTCGCCGCGTCGAGCGCGAACGCGACGCCCGTGCCGAACCCGGCGATCGCGAGCCCGCCGAGCGCCGGCCCGCCGAGCTGCACGGCCAGGGGCCGCATGAGCGTGTCGAGCGAGTTCGCCTGGACGAGGTGCTCCTGCGGGACGACGTCCGGCACGATCGCCTGGAACGCGGGCACGAAGAGCGCCTCGCCGGCGCCGTAGATCGCGACGAGCACGAGCAGGTGCCAGAGCTCGAGCGCGCCGGAGAGCGCGAGCACGGCGATCGTGCCGATCGCGAGCCCGCGCACGACGTCCGAGACGATCATGAGCCACCGCCGGTCGAAGCGGTCGGAGAGCACCCCGCCGACGAGCAGCAGGAGGACGTTCGGGAGCGTCCACGCCACCCCGACGACCGAGAGCGCCGTCGGCGCGTTCGAGAGCTCGTAGACCTGCCACGCGATCGCGACGAAGTAGATCCCGTCGCCGAGAAGCGAGACGCTCATCCCGGCCCAGAGGAGCCGGAAGTCGCGGATCGCGAGCGGGCGCAGGACGCCGAGCCGCGACGCCCGCGCCCGCAGCCGGCTCACGTGGAGCCCCGCTCGACGTCCCGGATCCCGGGAAGGAAGAGGAACGCGAGCATGAGCGGCGTCGACACGAGGCCGGCGGCGACGAGCGTCGTCCGCGGCCCGATCGCGTCCGCGAGCGGCCCCGTGATCGCGAACGACACCGGGATGAGGCTCACGGACACGAACCAGTCGAAGCTCGTGACGCGTCCGAGCACCGGGCCGGGCACGAGCCGGTGCATGAGCGTAGTCCAGGCGATGATCGCCGCGGTGAACCCCGCGCCCCCGAGCACGCTCGCGACGATCGCGTGCCAGAGCGCGGTTGCGAGTCCGTACGGGACGAGCACGAGGACGGACAGCGCCCATGTGAGGTACATGAACGTGAGCGCGCGGCGCGGCAGCCCGACCTGGCCGAGGACGAGCGCGGCGATGACGGCGCCGGCGCCGCCTGCCGCGAACACGAGGCCGAGGTCGTCGGCGCCGCCGTCGAGCTCGTTCCGGACGAGGTACGGGATGAGCACCTCGTACGGCCCGGCGAACGCGAGCAGCGACACGGCGGCCGCGAGGAGCGTCCCCCAGAGCCACGTCTGGGAGCGGACGAAGCGATAGCCCTCGGCGACCTCGCGGAGCGCGCTCGTGCCCGGCGCGTCCTCGGCGCGAGGGCGGGCCGTCGCGCGCACGAGCGAGACGGCGAGGGCGGAGCCGAGGAAGCACGCCGCGCTCGCCGTGAACGCGGCGCCGGGGCCGGCCGCGGCGACGGCGAAGCCGCCGACGGCGGGCCCGACGATCCTCCAGCCGAGCGGCTCGACGAGCTGCCCGAGCGCGTTCGCCTGCACGAGCAGCCGCTCCGGGACGAGGTCGGGCACGATCGCGCCGGTCGCGGGCCCGGCGAACGCCTCGCCCGCGCCGAAGAGGACGACGATCCCGACGATGTGCCAGAGCTCGATCGCTCCGGTGAGCGCGAGGACGGCGAGCGCGCTCATGGCCGTCGCCCGCGCGATCCCCGCCAGCGCGATCAGAAGCCGCCGGTCGAACCGGTCCGCGGCGACGCCGCCCCACAGGACGAAGACGACCATCGGCACGCTCCAGGCGACGCCGACGATCGAGAGCGCCGTGGGGGCGTTCGACAGGTCGTAGACCTGCCAGGCGACCGCGACGTAGTAGATCCCGTCGGCGACGAGCGCGAGGGTCGTCGCCGCCCAGTAGAACGCGAAGTCGCGGCTGCGGAGCGGCTCGACCATGCGGAAGCGGTCGAGCATCCGCCGGCTCTCGGTCTCTACCGGTCCCGTGTCTGCCTCCGGTACTCCATCTGCACCGCGCGCCACTTCTTCTTCTCCTCCGCCTGGAGGCGGGCGTCGGTGCGCCGCTCGAGGTACGCGAGCTCGCGCCCGAGCTTGTGGAAGCTCTCGAGCCGCGCCCGTTCGAGGCGGCCGTCCTCGACCGCGGCGAGCACCGCGCAGCCCGGCTCGTGAACGTGCGTGCAGTCCGAGAAGCGGCAGCCGGCCGCGAGCTCGACGACGTCGTCGAAGGCCGCGTCGAGCGACTCCTCGTCCGCCCAGAGCCCGAGCTCGCGCATCCCCGGCGTGTCGAGGAGCAGCCCGCCGCCCGGCACCGCGAGCAGCTCGCGGTGCGTCGTCGTGTGCCGACCGCGCCCGTCGTCGCGCACCTCCGCGACCGCCTGGCGCTCCTCGCCGAGCAGCCGGTTCACGAGCGTCGACTTCCCGACGCCGGACGAGCCGACGAGGACGGCGGTGCGGTTCGGGGCGAGAAGCGCGCGGACGGCCTCCACGCCCTCCCCGGTCACCGAGCTGATCGCGTGGACGGAGACGCCGGGGGCGGCCGCCTCGACCTCGAGCGACGCGGCCGCGACGTCGTCCGCGAGGTCGGTCTTCGTCAGGACGACGACGGGCGTCGCCCCGCTCTCCCAGACCGCGGTCACGTAGCGCTCGAGCCGGCGCGGGTTCACGTCGTCCGGCAGCGCCTGGACGACGAGCCCGAGGTCGAAATTCGCGGCCACGACCTGCTGGACGGCCGCCTCGCCCGCCGCCTTGCGGACGAAGGCGGTGCGGCGGGGGAGCACCGCCTCGATCCGCGACCCACGAAGGCCGACCCAGTCGCCCGCGACGGGGAGCCCGCCCTCGTCCGCCTCGTGGCGCAGGCGCCCGGACGGCTCGGCCGACCGCTCCCCGTCGTCGGCCTCCACGGTGTAGATCCCGCGCTGCTGGACGACGACGCGGGCGGGCGAGAGCCCCTCCGCGCGCAGCGGCGCGAAGGCCTCGTCCAGCTCCCTGCTCCAGCCGTATCTCTCGATGCTCAAGGTGTGTCCTCCTGCCTCTGCGAAGGTTTGACGGCGCGCCCGCGGGCGCGCATGGATCGCGTCGGGTCCCGGCGCTGCGGCTTGCCGCTAGCCGAAGACCGGCAGGCCGCGACGGGCGGCGATGCGGACACGTGCTCTCACGATGTCGCCTCCTCGGTCGCGGGTCAGAACGTCGTGAGGGTAGCGGACGCGCCGGGGCGTGTCACGGACCTCTTCGGCCGCACCGCCCGTAGAGACGGCAGGCCGTTGTGGGAGGAACGCTTCGTATAGTCAGGTACCGATGGGGCCGGACGGGCGGGAGCGCGCCTGGGTCCGCGGCGCCCAGGCGGGGCGGGCCTCCGATCTCGAGGCCCTGTTCTCACGCCACTGGCGGCCGGCGTACCGGGCCGCGTACCTCGTCGTGCACGACGCCGCGGCCGCGGAGGACATCGCGCAGGAGGCGTTCCTCTCCGCCGTGCGGCACCTCGACCGCTTCGACCGCCGTCGTCCGTTCGGGCCGTGGCTCCACCGGATCGTCGTCAACCGCGCGATCGACTGGGCGCGTGCGAGGGCGGCACGCGGCGAGGCCTCGCCCGAGCCGCTCGAGCAGCTCGGCGCCGACGATCCTCCCGGCGAGGGGCTCTCGCCGCAGGTCGTCGACGCGCTCCGCCTGCTTCCGCCGGAGCACCGCGCCGTGATCGTCCTGCGCTACCTCCTCGACTACACGCCGGGCGAGATCGGCGAGCTGCTCGAGCTGCCGCGCGGGACGGTCAACTCGCGCCTGCGGCGTGGGCTCGACGCCCTCGCCGGGCGGCTAGGGGAGGCGAGATGACCGAGCGGCGGCTGCGCGAGCTCCTGCGGGCCGACCCGCCGCCCGGCGAGCTCGACGCCGAGCGGCGCGCGTGGCACGTCGTCGCGGCCGCGTTCGCCGAGCGCGAGCCGGTGCCGCCGCCGCGCCGGAACGTCCGCGCGCTCGCGCTCGGGGTGGCCGCGCTCGCGCTCGTGGCCGCGGCGCTCAGCCCGCCGGGCTCGGCCGTCCTCGACTCGATCCGGGACGCGGTCGGCCGCGAGCGCGTCGCCGGGGTCGAGGAGGCCCGTCCGCTGCTGCTCGAGCTCCCCGCGCCCGGCCGGCTGCTCGTGACGTCGCCGAGCGGGGCCTGGGTCGTGAACGCGGACGGCTCGAAGCGCCTGCTCGGGGAGGCGCGGGACGCGACCTGGTCGCCGCAGGGCCTCTTCGTCGGGGCCGCGCGCGGGCGCCAGCTCGTCGCGCTGACGCCGGGGGGCGTGACGCGCTGGACGATCCCGCAGCGCGCCCGGGTGCGCGAGCCGCGCTGGGCGCCCAGCGGGTTCAGGATCGCCTACCTCGCCGGGTCGGCCCTGCGCGTCACCGCGGGGGACGGAACGGGCGACCGCCTGCTCGCGGAGGGCGCCCCCGGCATCGCGCCGGCCTGGCGGCCGGGGACGCGCCACGTCCTCGCGTACGCGACGAACGGCGGCGGGGTGCGGGTCGTCGACACGGACTCCGACCGCGTGCTCCTCCGCGTCGCGCCGGACGGCGAGCCGGTGCTCGGCCTCGCGTGGCTCGCGAACGGCCGGACGCTCGCCGTGCTCGAGCGCGACGGGGTGCGGCTCGTGGGGGTGGACGGTGCGACGCGCAGAATCCCGCTCGCCGGGCGGGCCGGCGTCTCGCTCGCGGCCGCGCCGGCCGGCGGCCGGCTCGCGGTCGTCGCGAGGAGCCGAGGCGGCCGGAGCGACCTCCTGCTGGTCGGTACCGGCAGGGGAGAGGTGCGCTCGATCTTCTCCGGCGCCGGCCGCTTCACCGAGGCCGCGTGGTCGCCGGACGGCG
>JAICNY010000078.1 GCA_025930955.1 Thermoleophilia bacterium | reverse complement strand
GGACACCCAAAGGAGGACTAGCCCGATCGGTTGGCCGGCCTGCGAGCCGGCCGGACGGGCGAAACCGAATCGCAGGACACGCTTGTAGACGCTAGGCCGGAACGTCCACGGACGCGGGTTCGATTCCCGCCGCCTCCATCGCCGACGCGAATCCGGCCCTCGCTGCGCGAGGGGCCATGACGATCAGCGTCGGCCGGCGAGTCGCGGGGCCCAGGCCTGCAGGCACCGCGCACGGGGCCTGTCACGCGGTGCTAGTCAGTCCACCAATCGCGCTGTCCGTCGACGTCGGTGCGCCGATCTTCGCCGAGATTGGGCGCTCCGATCACGATGATCTCGAGGCCGTCGGGACCGGCTTCATAGCCTCGCCACGTACCGGGTGGAACGCGCACCGCGTCCCACTCTCCGAGCTCGACGATCTCGTCATCGAGCTTCATTCGCCCGCTTCCGCGCACGACGACGTACACCTCTTCCTGCTCCCTGTGCGTATGGCCGTACGGAAACCGGTAGCGGGGCGGGATGCGCTGGTAACAGAGGCCGGACTGCTCGAGCTCCAGCGCATCGGTAGCCAGGCGGAACTCCAGCTCCGGCGCACCGTCGAAGTTGGACCCGACGTCTTTCAGGTCGTGCTTGAGGTTCTTGAGCGAGAACGGCATGGCCGCGACCCTACCGCCATTCCGTATCACGACCGGAGCGGGCGCAGGGTCGTGCAGATCACCGTCACCTACCGCGACTGCGCGAGCACGACCGATGTCTCGATCTGCCGCGCGGGGATAGTCCAGTACGTGCTCAGCAGCTCGTTCTTGCGCTCCTCCGAGACACGCTCGAAGCCGTTGCGCTCGTAGAAGCGGATCGCCCACTCGGCCGCGGCCCACGTGCCGATCAGGATCGGCCGGTCGGTCAGGCCGCGGAGGTGTTCGAGGAGCGCACGGCCGATGCCCTCGCCCTGCCGCTCCGGAAGCACGTACGCGTGCCGGATCAGGACGACGTCCTTCACCGGCTGGACTCCCATGACGCCGACGAGCTCGCCGTCCGACTCGTAGCCCCAGAAGTCGACGCCGGCGCCCATCTCCGCGTCGAGCTCCTCCGCCGGCATGTACGGCTCGTGCCAGCAGTCGTCGGGGATGACGCCGCGGTAGGCCTCCGCGGCGGCGTTGACGATCTCGAGGATCGTCTCGCGCTCGTCGTCTCGGCATGGGCGGATCGGCACGCTGGTCGTCACCTCGCTCGCGTGGCGCGTTCGAGAGCCCGCGCGACCCACGGCATCTCCGGCGAGCGCCACACGTGGCGCTCCTCGAAGGGCCACGCGTAGATCGGGCTGCCGTCGCGGTTCAGCTCGAGCAGGCGCGGCTCGCCGAGCTCCGCGGCCGACCATTCGTAGAGGCGTTGCAGCCGCGGCACGATCACCGCGTAGTCGAGCAGCCGGCCGAGACGCTGCTCCTCGGCGATGTAGCGCTCCACGTCGAGCTCGAGCGGATAGCGGTTCGGGAGCACGCGGCGGAGCGACAGGAAGACGCCCGCCATCCCCAGCCGGGGGTCGCCGAGCAGGCGGCCCAGCGGAGCGAGCCGTCCCAGGGCAAGGCGCGGCGCTCCGACGAGCGCATGCGCGTAGAGCACGCGGAGGAGCGCAACGTTCATGAAGAAGCGCTCCGGCAGGCTCTCTGCGCCGGTGAGGTCGCGGTGCTCCAGGTAAGCGCCCACGATGCTCGCGTTATGGGCTCGGTACCAGTTCCGCCCCGTCGGCTCGGCGACGAACTCCAGCCACAGCCGCACGGGTCGCGACGACGGCTCTCCGGCCAGGCCCCCGGCGAGCGCGACGGCCTCGCATCCGTCCCGGAGCAATCGCTCGTTCACCGCCCGCCACCACACGCTGCCGGGCGGCGAGGCGGCGAGCGGATCGAGCACGCCACGCTGCGCCTGCCAGCGCATGAAGGAGAGCGCCGCCCGCCGGAACGGCAGGTGTCGCGGGGCGTGACCGGTCGGCCCGCGGTAGGTCCGTGCGAGCAGGGCAAGACGCGCCGCGGGATCGTCGCGCACGGCCGCGACCTGCGCCTCCGCCGAGGCGAGGGCTGCGCCTGCAGAGGGGCTCATCGCCGAGAAGTGATACCGAAGCGCAGCCACGAGCGGGCCGGCGCAACGAACGCACGCGGCGATTCCCTCTAGTCTTCGCGAACTCCATGGACGAGCTGCACCAGCAGGCCGCACGGAATGGCGACATCGCCCCCTTCGGATGGGACTAGGCGCGGCACTCGCTGTCCCGAACGACCGCCTGCGCGCGCAGGCCGAGCTGCTCCTCGACGGCCCGGTCGCCCGCGACGCGCTCGCGCTCGCGTTCTCGGAGAGCAGCGCCCAGTCTGTCGAGGTGCTCGTCGACGGGCCCGCGTTCTACCCGCCGATGCTCGACGACATCGCGTCGGCCGAATCGTCGATCCACGTGAACCAGTTCGGCTTCCGGCCCGGGCGCGTCGGGGACGGCTTCGCGGAGGTGCTCGCCCGCAAGGCGCAGGAGGGCGTCTCGGTCCGGCTCGTCGTCGACCGGCAGGGCTCGGATCCCGAGCGGAGCGCCCGGGAGCACTACGAGCGGCTCCGGGCGGCGGGGGTCGAGATCTGCGTCGTGCGCGCGACGAAGGCGCGGGTGCCCACGGGGCCACTCGGGACCGGCGGCCTGATGCGCTGGAACCTCGCCGGCCTGGGGCACATCGACCACCGCAAGGTCGTGATCGTGGACGGCCGTATCGGCTGGATCGGCGGCGCCGGGATCGAGGACCACTTCAACGACGGCCGCTTTCACGACCTGTTCCTGCGCCTCACCGGGCCCGTCGTGTCGCAGCTCCAGCTCGTCTTCCTCGCCAGCTTCCGCTGGCTGGGCGGGACGGTTCCCGCCGGCGAGCTCGGGGCTCTGTTCCCGACGCAGGACGCCGGCCCCGAGCCGATTCCCGCCGTCGTCCTCCACAACGCGCCCGGCCGCTACCGGCCGATCACCCAGGCGATCGCGCGGCTGCTCGAGACCGCACGCGAAACGCTCGACGTCGTGAACCCGTACGTGACCGACCGGGGCATGATCCGCCGGATCGAGGCAGCGGCGCGGCGCGGCGTCCGGGTGCGCCTGTTCGTCCCCGGCGATCCGAACAACTGGGCCTGCGCGGCCGCGCAGCAGTTCCATCACGCCGGGCTGCTGGACGCCGGCGTGCGCATCCTCGAGCACCCGGCGATGCTGCACGCGAAGGCATTCGTGCGCGACGGCGAGGAGCTCCTCGCGGGGACGTGCAACCTGGAGGCCTGGAGCCTGAAGCGCTTCTTCGAGATCGACGTCCTGATCCGGTCGGCGGCGGTCGCCGCGCAGTTCGACGAGCGGTTCTCCACGCCTGCCGAAGAGGCGTCGTCGCCTGGCCAACCGCTAACGGGCGTCAAGCGGCGGGCCAGGGCCGCGGCATTCGCGGCGCTGTCGCCGCTCCTCTAGCTCCCGGCGGCCGGAGCCGTCGGGGGATCGTCCGGCCGGTAGCGCCGCCAGGTGATGCCGGCGACGAGGCCGATCAGGAGCGTGGGCACGATCGTCGCGGCGCGATAGAGGAGGACCGCCGCGACTACCTCGACCTGGTCGCCCCCGAACCCGACGAGAGCGGTCGTGAGGCCCAGCTCGACGACGCCGAGCCCGCCCGGCGTGATCGGAATCGACCCGAGCAGGCGGGCGAGCGTCCACGCGGCGAACGCCTCGACGGCGCTCACGTCGTCCGCGGAGACATCGACGGCGCGGAGCGAGGCGAGCAGCACGAGGAAGACCGTGAGCTGACCGGCGAGCGTGGCGAGCGTGAGCACGTGCCATCGGCGCGCGAGGATCCGGTTCGTGCGGTGGCGGAAGCGAACGAACGCCTCTCCGTCCCAGCTCACCGGCCGCCGCCGGATCAGCCGCCGCCCCCACGAGGCGATCCGGGCGGCGAGGTCTCCGACCCGGCGGGCGAGCGCGGCCGTGCTGAGGCCGGCCGCGAAGCTCGCCACGACGAGCAGGAAGGTCGCGAGCCCGATCGCCGCGATCGTGTCGAGGGCGGCATGACTGTCGCCGGTGAACGCCAGCAGCCCGAGAGCGATCGTCGGGAACGCGAGCATCGCAAGCTGGTTCCAGACGCCGGTCAGCGCGACCGCGAGCCCGACCGCAGAGGTCGCGAAGCCCCACGCGCGGAGCATCGCGAACGAGAGCGCCATCCCGACGGCCGGTCCGCCCGGGGCGACGTACGTCGACGCCGTCGAGGCCTGGGTGACCACGAACGCCTGGCGGAAGCGGAGGCCCGGGAGCGCCGCCATCCAGGGCGGCGCGAACGTGATGAGGTTGAGGCCCGTTGCTCCGGCGAGAACGGCGACGTCCGTCCACGAGAGGGTTCGGACGACCCCCCAGACGTCGCGGTAGTCGGCGATGCGCGGCAGGACGAAGGCGAACGTCGCGACGACGACCGCGATCCCGACGCCTGTCCCCAGCACGTGCCGCTTCGTGAATCTTCCGCGACGAACAGGAGTCGTCTCGCCCATCGTGCCGGCAGGGTCAGCCTTCATCTGCGATCGGATTGTGAGCGCGGGTCACGGCGCTGCGCGCCGACGCGACCGTCGCATCAGATCGCCACGGTGACCGGGAACGTCGCCACCCAGATGGCGGTGCCGAAGAAGAGCAGCCAGCCGAGGGCGAGCACCGCGATCCGAGTCGGCTCACTCGTCAGCTTGGTCGAGATTCCGGCGAAGAAGAGCGCCGACGCGAAGAGGACGACGGCGAGGACGTAGTTGTCCGAGCGCTGGTTCGACTGCTTCGCCCGCTCGACTGCCGCGGTCGCGACGCCGTCCAGCCGGGTGGCCTCCTCCTGCTCGGCGAGCTCGTACTCCGGCATCGCGAACGGCGTCGGCGGTGCGTCCGGGTTCACGAGGGGCGTCGTCGCGATCCAGGCCTCGACCGCCTGCTTCATCGGAGGGCGGAAACGGTCGTACAGAAACTGCTCCAGCTCCTCGTTCTTCTCGCTGTACGCCCGCGCCCACTCGAGGAAGACGCCGACGTCGACCGAGGCGAGCTGCCCGGCGCGCGTCGACGCGCGGGTGGAGTCGAGTCGGGCGGCGTTGGCCTCGCTGAACGCGATCGCCTGGATGCCGCTCCAGCG
Source organism: Thermoleophilia bacterium (assembly GCA_025930955.1). Classification (GTDB taxonomy): domain Bacteria; phylum Actinomycetota; class Thermoleophilia; order Gaiellales; family Gaiellaceae; genus JAICNY01. The sequence goes on along the minus strand of JAICNY010000078.1, from coordinate 7,212 downwards.
AGCGGACTGGTAGCCGCTCCAGGCCGATGCGACCGCTGCGAGCGCGAGCAGCACGGCCGACGCGATCTCGACCGCCTGGCCGCGTCGCGGCGAAGGCGCGACCCGCTCGGCGCCGTCTGGAGGTGCGGTCACCGGCGTCGCCGGGGCCGGTCCGCATCTCTGCCGACGCGCATCGCGGCGACGTTACAGCACGGGCCGGAGCGCGCCCGCGCACGTCGGCCGCTCGCCGCACACGATCAGGGTTGCACCCGCCCGGCCGTCGCCGCGTCCGTCGCCTCGACCCCGGACGTCGGTTCAGCCCTGCGCACCGGCACGAGGAGAAGCGGGTGGCTGGAGCGCTCGAGGGTCTCGCGGACGACGGCGGCGCGGCCGGCCGCGAGCTCCTGCGACCAGCCGAGCGCGATCACGTCGCAGCCGCACTCCTCGGCCACCTGGGCGATCACCTCGCCGGTGCGTCCGACGCGTGTCTCGAGGCGAACCCCGGTGATGCCCCACGGGCAGTAGCGCTGGACGAACTCGTGCTCCCACGCGCGCTGTTCATGCTGAGGCTGGTCGGTGAACGACGGCATCGAGGCCTGGTCGTACACGTGCAGCGCGACGACGTCGATCTCCGCGCCGGCCGCGAGCTCGAAGACGGACCGCGGCGCGAGCGAGCTCGACACCGTCCCCTCGAGCGGCACGAGCACGCTCCGGAAGACCGGCGCCTCGAGGCCGTCGGGCGGGACGACGAGCACCGGCTTCGCGAGCGTCGTCGCGACCGCGGCGGCGGTGCTTCCGAGCGGCCGCCGGGCGGCGGCCGTTCCGCGCGCGCCGATCGCGAGCGCGACGACGTCGCCGGCCTCGCCGGCCTCGACCAGGCGGTCCGCGACGGTGCCGGAGACGGTGCGAAGCGGGACGCCCGCCGCCTCGGCGGTGCTGCGGGCCGTTCGGTCTCCGTCCTCGTGCACGTGGACCGCCTCGACCCCGGCGTCGAGGAGGAGCGCGAGCGCCTGGGCGCCCGCGACGACCGCGCGCCCGGCTGGGCTGTTGTCGAGCGCGATCAGGATCTTCTTCATCGTGGAGTCACCTCCCAGTGGTCGGGGGCCTCCTCGACGGCCCAGCCGTCGGGGGAAGCCGAGACGCCGCGGCGGTCGACGCGCAGGCGAAGCGGCCGGCCGCGGAACCGAAGCGAGAGCTCGAGCGCGTTCCACTCGCGCGGCAGGCGCGGGTCGACGTGGAGCCGCCCGTCTCGGGGACGGACGCCGGCGAAGCCGTGGACGAGCGCCTGCCAGAGCCCGCCCATCGTCGCGAGGTGGAGCCCGCCCGCCGTGCTCCCGGTCAGGTCGTCGAGATCGAGCCGGGCCGCGATCCGGAGCGCGTCGAGCGCCGGCCGGTAGCGCCCGGCCCGCGCGAGCAGCGCCGCGTGGATGGCCGGCGACAGCGAGCTTCCGTGCGCGGTGCGCGGCTCGTAGAAGTCGAGGTTCGGCACGAGCGAGCCCGCCGGGACCTCCTCGGGCAGTAGGTGGTGGAGCATGAGCACGTCCGCCTGCTTCAGCACCTGCGCGCGCGCCGTCCGCTCGGCGCCGAGCAGGAGGTCGGCGGCGATCGGACGCTTGGGCGCGACCTCAGCGATCACGAGCGGCTCGAGGTCGGAGAAGCCGGCGAACTGCTCGTAGATCCCGCTCGCGCGGTCGTAACCGTCCACGAGCGCGTCCGCGACCTCGAGCCACGTCCCGCGCTCCGCCGCGTCGACGCCGGGAACGGCCGCCGCGCGCCGGAGGTTCCAGCGGGCGAGGACGTTCGTGAACGCATTGTCGTCCACGGGCTCGTGATACTCGTCGGGCCCGATGACGCCGTAGATGTGCGCGCGCCCGTCCGCGCCGCGCCGCACGCGGGAAGCCCAGTAGCGGGCCGTCTCGACGAGGAGCTCGCGACCGGGCCCGGCGGCAAACGGCTCGTCGTCCGTCCAGTCGAGGTAGCAGGCGACGGCCCAGGCGACGTCGCCGACGATGTGCTCCTCGAGCTCCCCGGTGCGGATGCGGACGAGCTCGCCGGTCGCGAGCCGGACCGACGGCGGCGTGACGTCGCGCCCGTCTGCGGCGGACTCCCACGCGAAACGCGCGCCCGCCCGCCCGAGCTCGCGAGCCGCCTCGCGCGCCGCCGGCAGCCTGCGGACGCGGTACTCGAGCATCGCGCGGGCGGCCGGCGGATGGGTCGCCGCGAGGAACGGGAGCACGAAGACGTCGCTGTCCCAGAAGACGTGCCCGCTGTACGCCGGCCCGGTCAGGCCGCGCGCGCCGACGGCCGCCTCGCCCTCGTCGCCGACGGAGGCCATCAGGTGGAAGAGCGCGAAGCGGATCGCCTTCTGGAGCGCGGGGTCGCCCTCGAGGACGACGTCGGCGCCCGCCCACCGGCTCGCCCACGCGTGGCGCTGCTCGCGCAGGAGCCGCTCGAAGCCGGCCGCCTCGGCCAACTCCACCGCCGCCTGCGCGGCCTTCTCGTTCACGTCGTAGGCCGCGATGCGGTCGACGATGGGCCCGGCTTGCCGCTCGCGGACCGCGACGTTGACCGCGTCGCTCGCGTCGTGGCGGGAAGGTGGCACGACCGCGCCGCCGTTCGTCGCCGCCCGCAGCGCGACCGTGCCGGGTCGCGCGAGCGAGGAGAAGCGAAGCGACGCGCGCGGCCCCTCCTCGCGGAGCAGGCCCGTCGCGAGGTCGAGCCGCCGGGTGAGCGGCGGCGCCGGTGAGCCCGGAGCGGGGAGGAGCCGGCTCCAGTCCGCGGCGCGCGCCAGCTCGGTCCGCGAGCCGTCCCCGGTGTAGACGCCGGAGAGGAGCACGGCCCGCTCGACCGACGGGTGGTCGAAGAGCGGCGCGCCGCGAGTCCCGAGCCGCCCGTCGGCGAGCGTCAGGAGCGACTCGTGCACGCGCTCCAGCGCGGGGTCGAGGCCCTCGACGGCGAGCGTCCAGTCGGAGCTCCCGTCGAGCTCCGGGACGTCCCCGCGGCGGCGGCGCTCGAGCTGGTCGGCGAGGATGCGCAGGAACACCTCCGGGCCGCCGCCGAGCGCAAGCACGTCGGCCGGCGCGCCGCTCGGCTCGGCACCGACCGTGAGCGCAACGGCGGCGGCGGCCTCGGGGACGAGCAGGAGGGAGTCGCTGCCGGGCAGCCCGCCGAGCGGTCCGAACTCGTCGCCCGCGACGAGCGTCAGGCCGGGCCCGACACCGCGCCGGGCGAGCTCCGCGACCGCCCAGCGTGCCGCGTCCGCCTTGTCCGTGAGCCCCACCTCCACGTGCTTCGCGTCGCTCGTGACGCGCGGGTCCGGGACGCCGGCCGAGCGGGCGATCGTCGTCGCGATCTCGACCGCGTCGCCGAGACTGATGCCGGCGGCGCCGAGCCGCTCCTGCACGGCCTTCAGCAGCTCCGCGATCCGAGCCTTCGGCGGGTCGGCCCACTCGGGCTCCGGGATCAGGTCGATCTTGCGCCGGTTGAGCCGCTTCGAGACGATCGCCGCCGCGACGCCGCGGCGGCCGAGCTCCTCGACCGTCGCCGCCGCGGCCGCGTCGAGCGCCGCCTCCTCCTCGGGCGTCGCCTCGCGCCGGTCGAGCAGCTCGACGCCGTCCTCGCCCGCGACGAAGACCTCCGAGCCGCGGTTGACGCACAGGTAGAGCCGCCCAGGCCCGGCCGGGCGCGCGCCGAGCTGCCCGTCGACGTTGCCGACGTGCGTCCCGGTGATGACGACGAGGTCGAGCCCGCGCCCGCAGAGCTCCTCGACGAGCGCGCGGAGGTCCGCGGCGTCGGCCGCCCGGTCTGGGACCGCGGTTCCGTCCCAGTCGAACACGATCGCCTCGAAGCGCCGGTCTAGCGACGCGGGCAGCGGCTCGTCGGCGCCACGGCGGCGGGCGTGCTCGGTGGTGCTCACCGGCCGACCTCCGCGCGGAGGAGCGTGCGGTCGAAGAAGCCGACCACGCGCCGTTCGTACTCGGCCGGATCGGCTCCGAAGCCGCCGGTGTGGCCGCCGCTCTCGACGCGCCAGACCTCCTTCGGCTCGCCGGCCGCCTCGAAGTACTCCGGGGTCAGGTCCTCGCCGCCCTGCCCCTCCGTCGCGTAGACGAGGAAGACGGCACGCGGCGCGATCCGCGCGATCTCGTCGTCGAGCGCAGGCGGCGGCGCCGTTCCGCTCAGCACCGCGAGGGCGGCGGTCTGCGTCAGCTGCTGCGGTAGCGCGAGCCAGCCGCGCGGGCCGTAGAGCCGCGCCTCGCGGACGGAGCGCACGCCGGCGCCCTCGGAGACGACGGCGCGCAGGACGTCGTTTCCCGCGGCGGCCTCGAGCATCATCTCGCCGCCGACCGAGAACCCGATCCCGCCGATGCGGCCGTCGTCCACGTCCGACCGCTCCTCCAGCCATGCGACAGCGGCGTCGATGTCCGGCGTCGACCCCCAGCCGAACATGTTCGGACTTCCCTCGCTGCCGTCGTAGCCGCGCATATCGAGGAGGAGGACACCGTAGCCGTTGCCGGCGAGCATCCGCGCCTGCTCGACCTTGCCCTTGCGGGTCGGGAAGGAGACGACGGCCGCGCCGTTCTCCGACGGGACGTACCACGCCGCGAGGTCGAGCCCGTCGGCCGTCCGGATCGTCACCTCCTCGTACGGCCGGCCGAGGTCGACGGGCTCGACCTCGGCGCGCGGGCGGTGCGTGGCGAAGATCCCGATCCCGACGGGAAGCACGAGCCAGAACGCCGCGAGCAGGCCCGCGACGAGGAGCCCGGCACGGCGGAGGTAACGGAGGCGGCCCGGCTTGCGCGACCGCCAGAGCAGCACGATCGCGAGCCCGACGAGCGCGACGCCCGTCGGCAGGAGGAGAAAGCCCGTCCAGTCCTCACCGCGCGCTCCGACGGCACGGGCGTCCGCGATCGCGAGCAGCGCGCCCTCGAGCGCGAGCAGCCCCAGCGGGAGCGCGACCGCGGCCCGCCCGCCCGCGGGTAGGCGCGGAAACGCGACCGCCGCGAGCCCGAGGATCGCGAGCGTCGCCAGGCCGCGGAGCAGGTGGTCGCGCCAGGTCGTCCCCGGCTCCGGCGCGAGGAACGCGTCGACGATCGCGTGGAGCGCGAGGATGGCGGTCGCGGCCGTGAAGAGCGCGACGTCCAACGGGCGACGCCCGCCGGAGACGCGGCCCGGTTGGATCCGATCGGGGATCTCGCTTTCCGCTTCCACAGCCGGGACCACTCTCGCGGACCGCCTGCGCCCGTGAATCCGCGAGACTCGTGATTCGCGCTTCGGCGAAACCCCGACGCGGCGCCCGCGCAGATCGGCCTGGACGGAGGAGCGCAAGATCCCTCGGCGGAGTGACGCGCTCGGCGAGCGCTGCTGCCTTCATGCGACGACTGCGGCAACGTCTCTGGGAGGAACGACGAATGTCTCGATCGCTGCGCTCGGCCCGCGTGGTCACCTGTCTCCTCGTCGGCATCGTCCTCTGCGGCGCCTCGGCGGCACCGGCGGCCGCCGGAGCCGACGAGGAGGAGATCGTGGACGTCGAGAAGACGGTCCGCGGGCTCGAGAAGAAGCTCCTCGAGCTGCGCGAGCGCGGTCGCTGGGCCGAGAAGGGCGAGCTCTCCGCGGCGGCGGTCTGCGCCGACGAGGAGCCGAGCGACGTCTTCTCCTCGTGGGGCGACGAGGGCTCGTACTACCTGGCGCCCCAGGGCGACCTCGAGACGACGGACGGGTGGAGCCTCGACAAGCACGCCCTCACGGTGGCCGAGAACTCTCCGTTCGGCACCGGCTCGAGCTCGCTCCTCCTCCCCGAGAAGGGCGAGGCGATCTCCCCGGCGATGTGCGTGAGCGTCGCGCACCCGACGATCCGCCTCTTCGCGTCGAACACGGGAGACCCCGACGCACGGCTCGAGGTGGAGATCTTCTTCGAAGACCTGGCCGGCAAGGTCAAGAAGCTCAAGGTCGCGCGGCTTCGCGGGGGCCCGGCGTGGGCTCCGACGACGATCGTCCCGCTCCACGTGAACCTGCTCGGGGCCGCGGCGGAGGACGGGCTCACCGCGATCGCGGTGAAGCTGAAGGCGAAGGACGTGAAGTCGAAGACCGGCGGCTGGAAGGTCGACGACCTGTACGTCGATCCCTTCCGAAGCCGGTAACGGCGGGGCGCTCCCCCGGGCCGCCGCCCGGCAACGCGGCGAAGGGTCGCTTAGGATGCGAACACATGTTCGCAGCCCGGATCCTGCACGCGGACCTCGACGCCTTCTACGCCTCGGTCGAGCAGCGGGACGAGCCGCGGCTGCGCGGCCGCCCGGTGATCGTGGGCGGCGGGGTCGTGCTCGCGGCCTCCTACGAGGCGAAGGCGTTCGGGATCCGGACGGCGATGGGCGGGTGGGAGGCGCGGCGCCTCTGTCCGCACGCCGTCGTCGTGCCGCCGCGGATGGACGCCTACTCCGCTGCGAGCAAGGCCGTCTACCGGATCTTCGAGGACACGACGCCGCTCGTCGAAGGTCTCTCGATCGACGAGGCGTTCCTCGACGTGCGCGGGCTCGAGCGGCTCGCCGGCACGCCCGCAGAGATCGCCGCGCGGCTGAAGCGGCGCGTGCTCGACGAGGTCGGTCTCCCGATCACCGTCGGGGTCGCGCGGACGAAGTTCCTCGCCAAGGTCGCGAGCGGCGTCGCGAAGCCCGACGGGCTCCTCGTCGTGCCGCCCGAGCGCGAGCTCGAGTTCCTCCACCGCCTGCCGGTCGAGCGGCTCTGGGGCGTCGGGCCGGTCACCGCGGACAAGCTCCGCCGCTGGGGCATCGCGTCTGTCGGCCAGGTGGCGCGGCTCGAGGAGGAGACGCTCGTCCTCATGCTCGGCCGCGCCGTCGGCCGGCACCTGCACGCGCTCGCGTGGAACCGCGATCCGCGGCCGGTCGAGACGCGCCGCCGACGGCGGTCGATGGGCGCGCAGTCCGCGCTCGGCCGCCGGCGGCGGACGCTCGAGGAGATCGACGCACGGCTCGTCGCGCTCGTCGACCGCGTCACGCGCCGCATGCGCGCGGCCGGGCGCGTCGGGCGAACGGTCACCCTGCGTCTCCGTTTCGACGACTTCACCCGCGCGACGCGCTCCCGCACGCTCTGGCGCCCGACCGCGGACACGCAGACGATCCTGCTCGCCGCGCGGGAGCTGCTCGTCGAGGCGACGCCCGAGCTTCGGCGCCGCGGCCTGACGCTCGTCGGGATCACGGTCACGAACCTCGAGGACGCGCG
>JAICNY010000034.1 GCA_025930955.1 Thermoleophilia bacterium | reverse complement strand
TGACGGAGCGGGAGCTCGACGTCCTGCGCCTCGTCGCCCGCGGGCGCTCGAACGCCGAGATCGCCCGGGAGCTCTTCCTCAGCGAGGCGACGGTCAAGACGCACCTGACGCACATCCTCACGAAGCTGCGGCTCCGCGATCGGGTCCAGGCGGTTGTCGTGGCGTACGAGTCGGGCCTCGTCCAGCCCGGCGAGGGCACCGACGACGGCTGACCTTTCGCGCGGGCTCCCGGTCGCCTAGCCTTCGCGGTCCAGGCGGCAAGCGAGCAAGCGGAGGGGAAGCCATGCCAGAGCAGCTGTTCATCGGCGGCGAGTACGTCGACTCGGCGTCCGACCGTGTAATCGAGGTGGAGAACCCGGCGACGGAGGAGGTCATCGCCGAGGTGCCGGACGCGTCCGCGGAAGACGTCGACCGCGCGATCGAGGCGGCTCGGAAGGCGCAGCGCGAATGGCGAAAGACGGACGGCCTGGAGCGCGCGAACCTCCTGCACGAGTGCGCGCGGCGGCTCGACGAGGCGGGAGACGAGCTCGCCGTCCTGCTCACGCGTGAGGGCGGCAAGACGCTGAAGGAGAACCGCGACGAGGTCGAGTGGTGCGGTACCGCGATCCGGCACCTGGCCGAGATCGCGCGCGCCCAGCAGGGCCGTGTCGTCGGCCCGACCAAGCCGGGCCAGATGAACCTGATCCTGAACGAGCCGGTCGGCGTCGTCGGGCACATCTTCCCGTTCAACTATCCGCTCGTCCTGCTCGCGTGGCAGGTCCCCGCGGCGCTCGCGACCGGGAACACGTGCATCGTCAAGCCGGCCGTCCAGACGCCGCTCTCGACGCTCAAGCTGGGCGAGATCTTCGAGCCGCTCCCGGCCGGGACGTTCAACGTGCTCACGGCCGGCGCGGAGGGCTCGGCGGCGCTCGTGGAGCACCGCGGGACGGACATGATCGCCTTCACCGGCTCGATCGCCACCGGGTCGAAGGTGATGGCGGCGGCGGCGCCGCGGATCAAGAAGCTTCTGCTCGAGCTCGGCGGCTCCGACCCGTTCATCGTCGTCGGGGACGCGGACGTCGACACCGCCGCGGCGGGCGCGGTCTTCGCCGCGTTCCTGAACGCCGGCCAGGTGTGCACGTCGGCCGAGCGGTTCTTCATCGACGAGTCGATCTACGACACGTTCATGGCGAAGGCGATGGAGCTCGCGAAGGACCTGCGGATCGGCGACCCGATGGAGGACGTCGATCTCGGGGCGATGGTCTCCGAGGACGCGCGCTCGGGCGCGGAGCAGGCGATCGAGGAGCTCGTCTCGCGCGGCGCGTCGGTGCTCGCGGGCGGCGGTGCGCCCTCGCACCTCGACCGCGGGTACTTCTACGAGCCGACGTTCGTCGAGCTCTCCGACCCGCGCTCGCAGCGGCTCGACCGCGAGGTCTTCGGGCCCCTCGCCACGTTCACGCGCGTGCATGACCTGGACGAGGCGATCGAGCTCGCGAACGACTCCGACTACGGGCTCGGTGCGAACATCTACACGTCCGACCTCGAGACGGCCATGCGGGCGGCGACCGAGCTCGAGGCGGGGATGGTCTGGATCAACGACCCGCTCAAGGACAACGACGCGGCGCCGTTCGGCGGGCACAAGATGAGCGGCCTCGGGCGTGAGCTCGGGACGGAGGGGATCAGCGCCTTCACGCAGGCGAAGCACGTCCACATCGACTTCGCGCAGCAGCCCTCGCCCGAGTGGTGGTTCCCGTACGAGCGGCCGAAGATCGCAACGGAAGTCGAGGTGTGAGCGGCCGGAGCCTCTGGCTCGACGAGGCGCTCGTCGCCGATGCGGGCGGCGCGGCGCCGGCGCTCGCGGGCGACGTCAAGGCGGACGTCTGCATCGTGGGCGGCGGCTACGTCGGGCTCTGGACCGCGCTCGAGCTCAGGGAGCGCGACCCGGGAATCGACGTGGTCGTCGTCGAGGCGGACGTCTGCGGCGGCGGCGCGAGCGGGCGCAACGGCGGCTTCGTCCTCTCGTGGTGGGCCAAGTTCAAGACGCTGCGCGCCCTCTACGGCGACGAGGAGGCGCTGCGGGTGGCCGAGGCGTCCGCGGATGCGGTCACGGAGATCGGCGCGTTCTGCGAGCGGGAGGGGATCGACGCCCACTTCCGTCCGGACGGCTGGCTCTGGACCGCGACCTCCGACGCGCAGCGCGGGGCGTGGAAGGCGACGCTCGCCGCACTCGACGCGGTCGGCGCGTCGCCGTTCGAGGAGCTCTCGCCGGAGGAGGCCGCACGGCGCGGAGGCTCGTCCATGCACGTGGCCGGCGTGCTCGAGCCGACGGCCGCGACGGTGCAGCCGGCGCTGCTCGTGCGCGGCCTGCGGCGCGTGGCGCTCGAGCGCGGGGTCCGGATCTTCGAGCGGACGCGGATGACCCGGCTCGAGCCGTGGGGCGTGCGCGTCGAGGCGGGCCGCGTGGCGGCGGAGCGGGTCGTGCTCGCGACGAACGCGTGGGCGGCGGCCGTGCGGGAGCTGCGCCGCTCGCTCGTCGTCATCGCGAGCGACATGGTCGCCACGGAGCCGTTCGGCGAGCGTCTCGCGCGCGACGGCTGGGGGGACGGCGTGGCGATCTCCGACTCGCGCCTGCTCGTGAACTACTTCCGCTCGACGCTCGACGGGCGGGTGGCATTCGGGCGCGGCGGCGGGACGCTTGCGTTCTCCGGCCGCGTCGGCTCCGCCTTCGACGGCGAGTCTCCCCGCGCGGACGACGTCGCCGCCGAGTGGCGCCGGCTCTACCCGCAGTTCGCCGATGTCCCGATCGCGGCGAGCTGGACGGGCCCGATCGACCGCTCGGTCACCTCGCTCCCGTTCTTCGGCCGGCTCCGCGCGCACCCGCACGTCGCGTACGGCGTCGGCTGGTCGGGGAACGGCGTCGGCCCGTCGCTCCTGGGCGGGCGGATCCTCGCCTCGCTCACGCTCGGCGCCGACGACGAGTGGAGCCGCTGCGGCCTCGCCCGCGGCCCCGTCGGCCGCTTCCCGCCCGAGCCGGCCCGCTTTCTCGGAGGCCACGTCGTGCGGGCGGCGGTCGCGCGCAAGGAGCAGGCGGACGACGAGGGCGCCCGCGCGGACCGCGTCACGCGAGCGCTCGCCGGCCTGGCCCCGGCCGGGCTCGTCCCCGTGGACGACTAGCGGGCACGACGCGCGCACGGCCATAGAGGCGACGGCGGTTTCGGGCAAGGGGACAGACCCCCGCCCATGGCCACTGCGGCCATGGGCGTCGGCCGCGAGCCGGCGCGCCCTCGTACCGGGGACTGTCCCCGGGGCACGTCCGCCGCGGACGCGTGCAGCCCGGTCACGGGCCGGGGTTCGGCGACTAGCGGTCTTGGAGCGCGTCGAGCGCGACCGCGAACGCGAGAACGAGCCGCTTGTCCACGCCGGCGAGCTCCGGGCCGAGCTCGAGGACGTAGCGGTCGCGGAGCTTGCCGAGGACACGCGTGTACGTGGCGACCTTCTGTCCGTCTCGCACGAGCACGAAGTTGAACGGCAGCCACGTGAGCAGCCCGAGCAGGTCGAACGGCAGGAGGTCGGCGAAGCGGCGCAGGAGCGCGATCGGCCAGCTCGCCTCGTGCGCCTCGAACAGCTGCTCGCCGAGCTCGTCGCGCACGATCCAGTGGCTGCGGAAGAGCGACTTCCGGAACGCCTTCTCGAGCGCGCCGATCTTCGCGCCGTGCTCGTCGAAGACGTCGTGACGGCCGCGGAACTCGAAGACCGTCCGCGCCTTGATCATGAAGAGGTGGCGCTCCTCGTCGACCGCGACGCGGAAGCGGATGTCCTCCTTCACCTTCAGCCGCTTCTGCTTGACGAAGAGGAGCGGCGTGCCCTCGTCCGTCGAGCCGTGCGCGGGCACGGAGATCCGGTACTCGTTCGCGACCGGGCGGAAGACCTGCTGGATCAGGAAGCGGTCGGAGGCCTCGAGCGCGGCGAGCGTCTCGGCGGGATCGGTCGGGATCGTGGCCACGGCCGTCGAGGGTAGCGCGTTTCGGATCGCCCGTCCGGCGCAGAACGGCGCTATGGCCGCCGAACTCCCCTCGCTCCTCGACCGCTTCACCGGGCTGCGCGTCGTCGTCGTCGGCGAGGCGATGCTCGACGCGTACCTCGAGGGCGGCGCGGCGCGGCTCTCCGCCGAGGCGCCGGTGCCCGTCGTCGCGGTCGAGGAGCGGCGGCTTCTTCCCGGCGGGGCTGCGAACACCGCCGCGAACGTCCGCACGCTCGGCGCGGACGTGACGCTCCTCTCTGCGATCGGCGACGACCGGGAAGGGCGGCTCCTCCGCGAGGCGCTCGGCGCCCACGGGGTCGCGAGCGCGTCCCTGCTCACGGAGGAGGCGCGCGCGACCCAGGCGAAGACCCGCGTCGTCGCGGCCGGGCACATGCTCCTTCGCTTCGACGGCGGCTCCATCGAGCCGCTCGGGCGCGACGCCGAGGATGCGCTCGTGGATCGTCTGGTCGGGGCCGCCGCGGCCGCCGACGCGATCCTCGTCTCGGACTACGGCTACGGGATCCTGACGCCCCGCGTCGTCGCGACGCTCGCGCGCCTGCAGCGGGAGGAGGAGCGCGTGCTCGTCGTCGACTCGAAGGATCTCCGCGCGTTCCGCGAGGCCGGCGTGACGGCCGTCAAGCCGAACTTCCGCCAGGCGCTCGGTCTGCTCGGCGCGAGCGACCGCAGCGGGCCACGGCCGGAGCTGATCGCAGCCGAGGGCGAGCGGATCCTCACCGAGACCGGCGCGCGGATCGCCGCGGTCACGCTCGACAGCGAGGGCGCGCTGGTCCTGGAGCGTGGCCGCGACCCGTACCGGACGTACGCGCGGCGGCACGCCGCCGCGCGCGCGATGGGCGCGGGCGACACCTTCGCGGCCACCCTCGCCCTCGCCCTCGCCGCCGGCGCGGACACGCCCGCCGCCGCCGAGCTCGCGTCCGCCGCGGCGGGAGTCGTCGTGGCGAAGGACGGCACCGCGTGCTGCCGGGCCGACGAGCTCCTCGCCGCGATCACCGGAGAGGGGAAGGTCGTCGCCGACCGCGAACGCCTCGCCGCGGTCGTCGCCCGCCACCGCCAGGAAGGCCGGCGGATCGTGTTCACGAACGGCTGCTTCGACCTCCTCCACCGCGGCCATGTCACGTACCTCTCGCGCGCGAAGACGCTCGGGGACGTGCTCGTCGTCGGCCTGAACTCCGACGAGAGCGTCGCGCGGCTCAAGGGCCCCGACCGGCCGCTGAACCCGCTCGCCGACCGTGCGCACGTGCTGGCCGCGCTCTCGTGCGTCGACCTCGTCGCGCCGTTCCCGGAGGAGACGCCCGAGCGGCTGCTCGAGGCCGTCCGGCCGGACGTCTTCGTGAAGGGCGGCGACTACACGCGCGCGATGCTCCCCGAGGCGCCGCTCGTCGAGCGGCTCGGCGGCCGCGTCGAGCTTCTCCCGTACGTCGAGGACCGCTCGACGACGGGGATCATCGAGCGCATCCGCGACGGCGGCTCCCGGCCCGCCGAGCGGGCTCCGCTCTAGGCGACGGGCGCGGCGGCGCGCGAGACGACCGAGCGGAACACGCCGTCCCAGTCGGCCGCGAACCGCTCGACCGAGTAGCGGTCTCGCGCGATGCGCCGGGCGGCGGCGCCGAGCCGGGCAGCCTCCTCGTTGTCGGCGAGGAGGGCGCGCATGCGCGCGATCAGGCGCTCGACGCTCGTCTCCGTGTAGCCGCTCACGCCGTCTCGGATCGCGACCGCGTGCTCCGTCGCGCCGACCGCGACGACGGGGAGCCCGACCGCCATCGCCTCGAGCACCGCGAGCCCGAGGCTCGTGTACCGGATCGGGTTGAAGAGGAACCGGTAGCGCGCGGCGAACGCGGGCAGCTCGTCGTGCGGCACCTCGCCGAGCCCGCCCGGCTCGGTCTCGGATCCCATGCCGACGAGGTCGAGCGGGATCTCCGCGCGGACGCGCCGGTACACGTCGGCGCCGAGCCGCCGGCCCCGGGTGTCGAGGTCGTTCACGAGGACGAGCCCGCGCTCGAGCTCGCCCGTCCAGCGGACGTCCTCGGGCACCGCGACGCCGTGCTCGACGACGCGCGTGGGCGTGCGGCCGGAGTCCCACATGAGGTCGTTGAAATGCGTCACGTGGACGAGGAGCGCCGCGGGGTCGTCCACCGGGTGGCGCTGGTCGACAGGGTGCTCGCGCGGCGGGTCGTGCTCGACGTGCAGGCGCGGCAGCTCGCGCTGCCCGGGCGAGAGCAGGCGGTCGCGCTCCACGAGCCACTGGTCGTGGGTTTGGCTCAACACCGCGTCGAGCTCGAGGCCGGGCACGTCCTCGGCCGGAACCTCGTGAAGGTTCTCCGGCCACGGGAACCCGCCCGGCGGAAGGCCGACGTACCCGGGCGGGCGCCCGTCGCGAACCGGCACGAAGAGGTCGTGCGGGACGTGGGAGAGGTAGTAGAGGTAGCTCCCGTGGACGTGCCAGGTGAGGATCCGGAGGCGCGTCACGCGACGAGGGCGCCCGCGTCCTCGAGGAGGCTCTCCGCCTGGCGCGCGACCGGCTCGGGGGCGTCGGGCCGCACGACCACGCGGTGCAGCTCCCGGTCGAGCGGCGCCCAGCGGTCGGGGTCGGAGGTCGTGACGACGACGACGCTCGGTGCGCGCACGGCCGCGGCGACGTGCGAGACGCCGGTGTCGTTCGAGACCGTGACGGCCGCGCCCTCGACGAGCGCGCCGAGCGCGCCGAGCGACGTCCGGCCCGCCAGGTCGAGCGCGCGGCCGCCGAGCGTGGCGGCGACGGCGCCCGTCGCCTCCGCCTCGCCGGCCGAGCCGGTGAGGACGATCCGGAGCCCACGCGCCTCGAGCCGCTCCGCGACGGCCGCGAACCGCTCGGCGGGCCAGGGCGCCGCCGAACGGGCGCCCGGATGGATGCACGCGTAGCGCCCGCGCTCGAGGCCGGGCGCGACTCCCTCGACCGCCGCCCGGTCGCCGTCCGCGAGCGGGAGCTCGAGCTCGTCCCCGCTGTCCGGGAGGCCGAGCGCGCGGGGCAGCGCGAGCAGGCGGTGGATCTCGTGGCCGGTCTCCGGCCAGGAGAGCGAGAGCTCGGGATCGGGCACCGCCGCGCCCGGCTCCACGAACGCCGCGACGCGCGGCGCGCCGAGCATCGCCGTCAGGCGGTTCGTCACCCGCCCGCTCCCGTGCAGCTGCACCGCCAGGTCGAAGCCGCGCGCGCGCATGCGCGCGAGAAAATGCCCGAGCGCGTCGAGGTCCGGAGGCGTCTCCGGCAGCCCGGGGAAGCCGGGCAGCGCGACCACGTCGTCCACGAGGTACGAGAAGCGAGGCGCGAGCTCTCGGGCCCATTCGAGCCCGACGAGCGTGATCTCGGCGTCCGGGAACCCGCGGCGGAACGCGCGCAGCGCCGGCACGGCGCAGAGCAGGTCGCCGAGCATGAGCGCGCGGACGATTGCGATTCTGCGCGGGGCGAGCGGGATGCGCGCGAGTGAGGCCATCCGGTTCTCCGGCCGGTGCCCGCCTCGCCGTCCAGTTACACCCGCGCGCGCGATGTTTCCGGGCGGGAGAAGTGGAAAGAGGCGGCGCGATGCGGGTCCTCGGGATCAACGCCGTCTTCCACGACCCCGCCGCCGCGCTCGTCGTGGACGGGGTCACCGTCGCCGCCGCGGAGGAGGAGCGCTTCAGCCGGCGCAAGCACGGGAAGCCGCCCGTCGCGTTCTCGACGTGGGAGCTGCCGGAGGCCGCCGCGCGCTGGTGCCTCGAGCGCGCCGGCCTCGAGCCGGGCGACCTAGACGCCGTCGCGTACTCGTACGACCCCGACCTCGCGCCCCAGCCGAACGGCGACGTGACCGCCGAGAACTGGGAGCCGCTCCGCACGCTCTACACGCGCCGCGCGCCGCTCTTCCTGAAGACCGCGCTGCCGGGCCTCGATCCGGACAAGGTGCGCTTCGTCCCGCATCACGTCGCGCACGCCGCCTCGGCGCACTACGCCTCGCCGTTCGAGCGCTCGAGCGTGATGGTGCTCGACGGCCGCGGCGAGCGCGCGTCCTACCTCGCCGCGCGCTACGACAACGGCTCGCACCGCGTCCTCGCGACGCAGGAGCTGCCGCACTCGCTCGGGCTGCTCTACGAGGAGGCGACCGCGCACCTCGGCTTCCGCCGCTCGTCGGACGAGTACAAGGTGATGGCGCTCGCCTCGTACGGCGAGCCCGTCTGGCTCGACGAGCTGCGCCGGCTCGTCGTGCCGAACGGCTGCGGCGGATTCACGGTCGCGCCGATCGACTGGAGCCGCTTCTGCCCGCCGCGCCGCCCGGACGAGGAGTGGGGGCCCGAGCACGCGAACCTCGCGGCGAGCGTCCAGGCGCGCCTCGAGGAGATGCTCCTCGCGCTCGCCGCCTGGCTGCACGGCGAGACCGGCGACCGGAACCTCACGATGGCGGGCGGCGTGGCGCTGAACTGCGTCGCGAACTCGAAGCTCTGGGAGGCCGGGCCGTTCGACGACGTCTGGGTGCAGCCGGCCGCCGGCGACGCGGGGACGGCGCTCGGCGCGGCGCTCCAGGTCGCGCGCGAGCTCGGCGACGAGCCGGAGCCGATGCCGGGCGCCGCGCTCGGGCGCGAGTGGTCGGACGACGAGCTCGAGCACCGGCTGCGCACGGCGAAGGTCGCGTACGAACGGCCGGCGTCGATCGCCGACGCGGCCGCGGAGGCGCTCGCCGCGGACGGCATCGTCGCGTGGTTCCAGGGGCGCAGCGAGTACGGCCCGCGCGCGCTCGGGCACCGCTCGCTCCTCGCGCACCCCGGCCGGGCCGAGAACCTCGAGCGGCTGAACGACGTCAAGGGCCGGGAGCAGTTTCGCCCGGTCGCGCCGATGGTGCTCGAGGAGCGGGCCCAGGAGATGTTCGAGGGGCCGCTGCCGAGCCCGTACATGCTCTTCGTCCACCGGGTGAAGCCGGAGTGGCGCGACCGGATCCCCGCCGTCGTGCACGTGGACGGGACGGCGCGGATCCAGACCGTCTCGGAGCGGGACGAGCCGCTCGTGGCCGCGATGCTGCGCGCGTTCGAGCGGCGCACCGGCCTCCCGGTCGTCGTGAACACGAGCCTCAACACCGCGGGGCGACCGATGGTCGACGACCCGCGGGACGCGCTCGAGTGCTTCGGCTCGGCGCCGGTCGACGCGCTCGCGCTCGGACCGTTCCTCCTGCGGCGCGAAACGGGGGGATGACGGCCGACGTCGTCATCCCGACCGTCGGGCGGCCGTCCCTCGCGCGGCTGCTCGAGACCCTCGCCGCCGATCCGCCGCCGGGCCGTGTGCTCGTCGTCCGCGACGGAGGCCCGCCGCCGCCCGCGGTGGACGGCCTCGCGTACGAGGTCGTCGACGGCCCGGGCCGCGGCCCCGCGGCCGCGCGCAACGCCGGCTGGCGCGCCTCGGGCTCCGAGTGGGTCGCGTTCCTCGACGACGACGTCGTGCCGGAGCCGGGCTGGGCCCCCGCGCTCGCGGACGATCTCCGCGCGCTCCCGGCGGACGTCGGCGGGAGCCAGGGTCGGATCCGCGTGCCCCTGCCGGCCGATCGTGCGCCGACCGACTGGGAGCGGAACGTCGCCGGCCTCGAGACGGCGCGCTGGGCGACCGCCGACATGGCGTACCGCCGCACAGTCCTCGAGGAGCTCGGGGGATTCGACGAGCGGTTCCCGCGCGCGTACCGCGAGGACGCCGACCTCGCGCTCCGCGCCGAGCGGGCCGGCTACCGGCTCGTCCGCGGCCGGCGCGCCGTGACGCACCCTGTCGGCCCGGCGTCCCGCTGGGTCAGCCTCCGGCTCCAGGCCGGGAACGCGGACGACCCGCTCATGGGCGCGCTGCACGGCGAGCGCTGGCGCCGCGAGCGGCCGCCGGGCCGCCGCCCGCGCCACCTCGCCGTCACGGCCGCGGGCGTCGCCGGGTTCCTGGGGCTCGCCGCCGGCCGCCGCCGGCTCGCCGCCGCCGGGCTCGCCGGCTGGCTCGTCGGCACGATCGAGCTCGCCTGGGCCCGAATCGCGCCGGGCCCGCGCACACGCGAGGAGGTGACGACGATGGCGCTCACGAGCGCCGCGCTCCCCGCGGTCGCGACCGCATACTGGCTCTACGGGATCGCGCGGCTGCCGTCGCTCCACGCGCGGACCGGCCCCTCGCCGCACGCCGCGGCCGCCCGGAACGGGCTGCCCGACGCTGTCCTTCTCGACCGCGACGGCACGCTCGTCGTCGACGTCCCGTACAACGGCGACCCGCGGCTCGTCGAGCCGATGCCGGGGGCGCGAGAGGCCCTCGACCGGCTCCGGGAGGCCGGGATCCCGCTCGGCATCGTCTCGAACCAGAGCGGGGTGGGACGCGGCCTCCTCACGCTCGACCAGGTCGAGGCGGTCAACCGGCGCGTCGAGCAGCTGCTCGGGCCGTTCGACGCGTGGGCCGTGTGCCCGCACGCGCCCGAGGACGGCTGCGAGTGCCGCAAGCCGCGCGGCGGCCTCGTCCGGCAGGCGGCGGAGGAGCTCCGCGCCGACCCGGCCCGCTGCGTGCTCCTCGGGGACATCGGCGCCGACGTCGACGCCGCGCGCGCGGCCGGCGCCCGCGCGGTGCTCGTCCCCACGTCGCTCACCCGCCGCGAGGAGATCGAGGCCGCGCCGGAGGTGGCGCCCGACCTCCTGACGGCCGTCGAGCTCGTCCTCGGAGGCGCGCGATGACGCACGTGCTCGTGGCGCGGCAGGACAGCGCGGGCGACGTCCTCGTGACGGGGCCCGCGATCCGCGCCGTCGCCGCCGGCGCCGAGCGCGTGACGCTCCTCTGCGGCCGTCGGGGCCGCGCCGCGGCCGAGCTCCTTCCGGGCGTGGACGCGCTCGTCCAGCACACGGCTCCGTGGATCGACCCGGAGCCGGAGCCGCTCCGCCGGGCGCCGACGCTCGAGCTCGTCGAGGAGCTCGCCGCGCTCGAGCTCGACGAGGCGATCGTCTTCACCTCCTTCCACCAGAGCCCGCTCCCGCTCGCGCTGCTCCTCCGGCTCGCGGGCGTCCCGCGGGTCTCTGCGATCTCGGAGGACTACCCGGGCTCGCTCCTCGACGTCCGCCACCGGCCGAGCGACGAGCTGCACGAGGTCGAGCGCGCGCTCTCGCTCGCGGCCGCGGCCGGATACGAGCCTCCGGACGGCGACGAGGGGCGGCTCGCGGTCGACCGGCCGGGCGCGGAGCCGCCCGTCGACGAGCCGTACGTCGTCGTGCACCCCGGGACGTCCGTGCCGGCCCGCGCGTGGCCGCCCGAGCGGCACGCCGAGCTCGTCGCGGCGCTCGCGGGCGAAGGACGCCGGGTCGTCGTCACCGGCGCGCCGGAAGAGCGGGAGCTGACCGACCTCGTCGCCGCCGGCGGCGGGCTCGACCTCGGCGGCGCGACGAGCCTCGCCGACCTCGCGGACGTCCTCGCGCACGCCGACGCCGTCGTCGTCGGGAACACGGGCCCGGCGCACCTCGCCGCAGCGGTGGGCACGCCGGTCGTCTCGCTCTTCGCGCCGACCGTCCCCGCCGGACGCTGGCGCCCGTGGGGCGTGCCGCTCGAGCTCCTCGGCGACCAGGACGCGCCCTGCGCCGGGACGCGGGCGACCGTGTGCCCGGTTCCCGGCCACCCGTGCCTCTGCTCGGTCACCCCGCAGGACGTGGTCGCCGCGGTCGAGCGCCTGGCAGGTGTGCGGGACGCCGCGATCGGGCAGGCGCGGCCTTCGATGGTGGAGGCAGCGTCGTGAAGGTCGCCCTCGTCTCCGAGCACGCGAGCCCGCTCGCCGTGCTCGGCGGCGTGGACGCGGGTGGGCAGAACGTCCACGTCGCCGCGCTCGCGGGCGAGCTGGCGAGGCGCGACGTCGAGGTCGTCGTTCACACGCGGCGTGACGACCCGGGTCTGCCCGAGCGCGTCGAGCTCTGCCCCGGCGTCGTCGTCCACCACGTGGACGCCGGCCCGCCGAGCGCGATCCCGAAGGACGATCTCCTGCCGTACATGGACGACTTCGCCCACGTGCTTCACGACGAGTGGGCGGTCGCGCCGCCCGACCTCGTCCACTCGCACTTCTGGATGTCCGGCCGCGCCTCGCTCCAGGCCGCGCGCCCGCTCGGGATCCCCCTCGTCCACACCTTCCACGCGCTCGGCGTCGTGAAGAAACGCCACCAGGGCGCGCTCGACACGAGCCCGCCCGGGCGCGTCGCCGCCGAGGAGCGGATCGCGCGCCGCTGCGACCACGTGATCGCGACCGCCACCGACGAGGTCTTCGAGCTCCTGCGGATGGGTGTCGACGTTCGGCGCGTCTCGGTCGTCCCGTGCGGGGTCGACCTCGAGCTCTTCCGCCCCGTCGGCCCGGTCGAGGAGCGCACGCCGGGCCGCGCGCGGGTCGTCGTCGTGAGCCGGCTCGTGCAGCGGAAGGGCGTCGGGAACGTGATCTCCGCGCTCGCCGAGCTGCCCGGCGTCGAGCTCGTCGTCGCGGGCGGCCCTGAGCGCGCGGAGCTCGGCTCCGATCCGGAGGCATGCCGCCTCGCCGCGCTCGCCGACGAGCTCGGGCTCGCCGACCGCGTCGACTTCCGCGGCCGCGTGGCGCGCGAGGATCTTCCGGCGCTCCTCCGCTCCGCCGACGCGGCCGTCTGCGTGCCCTGGTACGAGCCGTTCGGGATCGTCCCGCTCGAGGCGATGGCGTGCGGCGTCCCGGTCGTCGCATCGGCGGTCGGCGGGCTGCTCGACACCGTCGTCGACGGCGAGACCGGCGTGCTCGTCCCGCCGCGCAGCCCGGAGCGTCTCGCCGAGGTGCTCCGCGAGCTGCTCGCCGACGGCGAGGCGCGCGAACGGATGGGCCGCGCCGGCGTCGAGCGGACGCGGGCGCGGTACAGCTGGGGCCTCGTCGCCGATCAGACGCTGCGGGTGTACGAGTCGCTGCCGCGCCGCCGGGCGCACCGCCCGCTCCAGCTCGTCGGCAACGAGAACGGAAACGGCAACGGCGACGGGTCGCACTCCCTGCGCCGGTCGAGCGCCGAGCACCTCGCCGCATCCGTGCGCGGGCTCGCGAGCCTCGTCGCCGAGACGCAGCGGATCGAGAGCTGGGGCCGGAGCCTCGCCCGCACGCTTCTCTCCGGCGGACGTCTGCTCGCGGTCGGGAACGGCGGCAGCGCGGCGCAGGCCCAGCACCTGACCGGCGAGCTCGTCGGGCGGTACTCCTGCGAGCGCCCGGCCCTCTCGGCGATCCCGCTCCACGGAGACACGTCCACGCTGACCGCGATCGAGAACGACTATGGTCGGGAGGAGGCGTTCGCCCGGCAGGTGCGCGCGCACGGACGACCGGGGGACGTGCTCTTCTGTCTCTCGACCTCCGGCCGGAGCCCCAACGTCCTCGCCGCCGCGCGCGCCGCGGCCGAGGGCGGCCTGACCGTCTGGGGCCTGACCGGCCCCGCTCCCAACCCGCTCGCCGACCTCTGCGACGACGTGATCCCCGTGGACGCGCCGACTCCGGCCAACGTCCAGGAGCTGCACCTCGTCGCGCTCCACCTGCTGTGCGCGGCGGTGGACGAGGAGGTCGAGGCCTCGGCCGCCCACGCGGCCACCCGACATGTGGAGGAGCTGCACCATGGCATCGCGTGACCTCGGAACCGTCGTCGTGACCGGCGGCGCATCGGGGCTCGGCGCGGCGATCGCCCGCGCGATCGCGACGAACGGCGGCACGCCCGTCGTCCTCGACCGCGTCGAGCCGCCCTACGACGTCGAGCACGTCGTCGTCGACCTGGCCGATCGCGCCGCCGCGGAAGACGCCGTGCGCGGGTCGGCCGAGCGCCACGGCGGCCTCGACGCCGTCGTCGCCGCGGCGGGGACGGACAGCTGCGGGAAGCTCGACGACGTCCCGCGCGACGACTGGGAGCGGGTCGTCCTCGTGAACCTGCTCGGCACCGCGGCGGTCGTCCGCGCCGCGCTGCCCTACCTGGAGGCCTCGGAGGGCCGGGTCGTCACGGTCGCCTCGACGCTCGGCCTGCGGGCGCTCTCCGACGCGACCGCCTATTGCGCGAGCAAGTTCGGCGTGGTCGGGTTCACGCGCGCGCTGACCGCGGAGACGGCGGGGCGCGTCGGCGTGACGCTCCTCCTCCCGGGTGGGATGCAGACGAACTTCTTCGACGGGCGGCCGGACGAGTACAAACCGGGCCCGGACGCGCAGCTCAACCGGCCGGAGGACGTGGCCGACGCCGTCCTCTTCGCGCTCACCCGCCCGGCCGGCTGCGAGGTGCGCGAGCTGCTCGTCGCCCCGGCGCGGGAGAGCTCGTGGCCGTAGCGGTCGACCGGCTCGACCCGCCGCTCCCGCAGGAGCTCCAGGTCGAGGTCACGGGCGCGTGCAACCTCCGCTGCCGGATGTGCCTCGTCAGCTACCGCCCCGCGCTCGGGAAGACGAGCGGGGCGATGGACCTCGCCTCGTTCACGGAGCTCCTCGACTCGCTCCCGGAGCTCCGGAAGGTGACGATGCAGGGCCTCGGCGAGCCGCTCCTCGCGCCGGACTTCTTCGCGATGCTCGAGCTGCTCGCGTCGCGCGGGATCGCGATGGGCTTCAACACGAACGGGACGCTCCTCACGCGAGAGAAGGCCGAGCGGCTCGTCGACCTCGGCGTCGACTGGCTGCACGTCTCGCTCGACGGCGCGACGGCGCCGACGTACGAGGACGTCCGGCGCCGCTCACAGTTCGAGCTCGTGCGGCGAAACGTCGCGGGGCTCATGGAGGCGATGCGCGAGCGCGGCGCCGAGAGGCCCGAGGTCGAGCTCGTCTTCGTCGCCATGCGGCGGAACGTCCACGAGCTGCCCGCGCTCGTGCGGCTCGCGGACGAGCTCGGCGTGCCGACCGTCTGGGTGCAGAACCTCTCGCACTCCTTCAGCGACACCGACCCGTCCGGCGACTACCGCGAGATCCGGGAGTACGCCGAGGCCGAGGCGCTCTGGGCCGAGCGGAACGAGGAGGCGGAGCGTCTCTTCGCCGAGGCGGAGGGGGTCGCCGCCGAGCTCGGCGTGCGGCTGCGGCTTCCCCGGCTCGCGGATCCTGCGCGCGCGAGAGAGCCCGGGCAGCCCGGCTGCGGGTGGCCGTTCGAATCCGCGTACGTGACGCACGACGGGAAGGTGCAGCCGTGTTGCGCGGTGATGGGAGCCGACCGCGCCGTCCTCGGCGACCTGAAGGCGGACGGTTTCGAGCGCGTCTGGCGGAGCGACGCGTACCGCGACTTCCGCGCCGGGCTCCTCGGCGACGAGCCGCCCGCCGTCTGCCGCGGCTGCTCGATGTACCGCCACGTGTTCTAGGAGGGGGCGCTACGGCGTGATGAGGCGCCGCTCGGAGATGCAGTCCTGCGCCCACGCCTCGACGGCGGGGACGAGCGCGCTCGCCTCGGCCGGGTCGTGGCCGGGGAGCTCGACGCGCACCTGGTAGAGCTCGGCGCGGCGGTCCGGCCCGAAGCTCTCGCGCCGCTCGCAGACGACCTCGACCGACGACACGCGCTCGAGCAGCTCCGTCCCGAGGCGCTCGACCTCCGCGATCGTCGCCTCACGGCCGGCGTACACGCCGAAGTTGACGACGACTCCGGGCCGCCCGTCGATCTCGGCGGCGAATGCGAGCTCCGCTTCCTGCATCGGAGTGACTATGCCTCGCGGGGCTCCCATCTGAACATCCGCACCGCGACGACGAGCCCTGCGAGGCCCCAGCCGGCGAGGGCGGCGATCGCCTCGAGCGCGCCGCCGAGCCCCTCGCCGCCGGCGACGACGCACTCCCGCACGAGCCGCAGGAGGTACGTGAGGGGCGAGATCTCCGCGACGGCCTGGAGGAACCCCGGCAGCGAGTCGACCGAGAAGAACACGCCGGAGATGAAGACGAGCGGGAGGTAGATCGCGTTCACGAGCGCGGACGAGCCCTCGGCGCTCCGGATCAGGCCCGTGATCGCCAGACCGAGCGCGGCGAAGCACGCGGCGCCGACGAGCAGCGCGACCGCGAGCTCGCCTGGCCTCGACGGCCAGCCGGCATCGACGACGAACCGCCCGACGAGGAGCTGCGCGAGCGCGCCGAGCGCGATCACGACGAGCGTCGAGCCGATCACCGCCGCGAGGAAGGTCGTCGTCGGCAGCGGCGTGCCGCGCACGCGCTTCAGCACGCCCGACTCGCGCCGCACGACGAGCGTGATCGCGAGCCCGGCGAACGCGGTCGCGATCACCGAGTAGCCGAGCAGCCCGGCGAGGAGGTACGTCGAGCCGCGGATCCCGTCCACCTCGCTCGACCCGTAGACCGAGCCGATCAGCACGAGGAAGACGAGCGGCATGACGAACGTGAAGAACGCCGCCTCGCGGCTGCGCCAGTAGAGCCGCTGCTGCGCGGCGAGCTCGTGGAGGAAGAGCCTCACTCGCCGTCCCGCGTGAGCTCGAGGTAGAGATCCTCGAGCGTGCGCCGGCGCACCTGGAGGCTGTCGAGCTCCCGGCCGGCGGCGAGCGCGTCGGCCGTCAGCTCGTGGAGGACGCGCGTCGGCTCCTCCGTCTCGAGCACGACCTCCTCGACGCCGGAGCGGTAGCGGATCTCGACCGTCGTGTGGCCGTCGAGCAGGTCGCGCGGCGAGCCGGTCGCGACGATCCGCCCGTCGCGGAGGATCGCCAGCCGGTCGGCGAGCGCCTGCGCCTCCTCCATGTAGTGCGTCGTCAGGAGGATCGTCTTGCCGAGCGCGCGCAGGCCGCGGATCGTCTCCCAGGCGCGACGGCGCGCGGCCGGGTCGAACCCGGTCGTCGGCTCGTCGAGGAAGACGAGCTCCGGGTCGCCTACGAGCGCGAGGCCGAGGTCGAGCCGGCGGAGCTGGCCGCCGCTCAGCGTCCGGACGCGCGCGTCGCGCTTCTCCTCGAGGCCGACGAGGCGCACGACCTCGCCCGGCTCGCGCGGCGACGGGTAGTAGCCGGCGAAGAGCTCGAGGAGCTCGCCCACCGAGAGCGTGGGGTAGACGGCGGAGCTCTGGAGGACGATGCCGATCCGGGCCCGGAAGTCGCTTGTCGCCCGGCCGGGGTCGACGCCGAGGACGCGCGCCTCCCCGCCGTCACGCTCGCGGTAGCCCTCGAGGATCTCGACCGTCGTCGTCTTGCCCGCGCCGTTCGGGCCGAGGAGCGCGAAGACCTCCCCGGCGGGCACGTTGAGGTCGAGCCCGTGCAGGACCTCGCGCCGGCCGTACGACTTGCGCAGGCCGCGGATCTCGATCGCGTGCTCCACCGCGGGCGAGGATATCCGGGTGGCCTCGGCGGCCGGTCGGGCGCGAGCGGCGGAGGTCTAGGACCGATCCGGCTCGAGCGCCTCGCGGGCGGCGGCGTCGAACGGCGTCGGCTCGAACGGAACGAGCTCGCGGATGCGGGTGTCCCGCGCGACCGTCGGGTTCTTCAGCCCCTCGACGAGCGGCCGGGCGACCCCGGCCCGCACCGGCGTCACGAGATGGAGCCAGAGCGACGAGAGCCGCGGGCTGAGCACCGGCACCTCGATGATCAAGGGCCGCCGGCCGCGCAGACGCGCGATTCGCTCGATCATCGTCCTGTACGTCATCACCTCGGGCCCGCCGAGGTCGTACGTCTCGCCGTACGCCGCCTCGCAGCCGGTCACGCCGGCGAGGTAGCGGACGACGTCGGCGAGCGCGATCGGCTGCGTCTCGGTCGAGACCCAGCGCGGGCAGATCATCCCCGGCAGCCGCTCGACGAGCGCGCGAACCGTCTCGAACGCGGCGCTCCCGCGCCCCACGATCATCGCGGCTCGCAGGGTCGTGACCGGCACCGAGCCCGCCGCGAGCCGCTCGGCCGTCTCGGCGCGGCTGCGAAGATGCGGCGAGAGATCGGGCGCGTCGTCGCCGAGCCCGCCGAGGTACACGATCTGCCTGGCTCCGACCGCGGCGGAGGCGCGGGCGACCGCGTCGGCGGCGCGACGGTCGCGCTCCTCGAAGTCCGGCGAGCCGAGCGAATGGACGAGGTGGTGGACGACCTCGACGCCCTCGAGCGCTTCGCTGAGCGCGTCCCCGTCGGTCGCGTCGGCCGCGCGCCAGGTCACGCCGTCGGCATCCGGCCCGGGGCGCCGCGCGATCGCGACGACCTCGTGCCGGCGTGCGAGCTCGGGGACGAGGGCGCGGCCGATCGTCCCGGTCGCGCCGAGCACGGCGACCCTCACGACGGCGCTCCGCCGGCCAGCCGCGCGAGGAAGCGGCGCCCGACCGCGTCGTGGATCCGCGCCTGCACGCGGGGATAGAGGATGCCCGTCCACGGTGGCAAGCCGGGCCGCGCGCCAAGGCGCGGATGGAAGCCGGCCACGGACGAGTGAAGCTCCGCGGCCGGCCCGCCGACCTGCTCGAGCGTGAGCGCTCCCGCCGGCCTGCGGGTCAGGAGCCCGCCGAGGATCGGATACCGGCACGTCACCCGCTCCCGCCCGACCGTCACGCGGCGGGGGCCGAGGCGGATGAGCGCGGGCCCGCCCGCGAGCAGCCGGATGTCGACTCCGGCCTCGTGCTCGTGCACGCGCACGAGCCCGTGGAGCAACCCTTCCACCTCGGTCCAGTATGCGCGGTGGAGCGCGAGCGCGCCGGCCTCGCCGGCGGGCACCGCCGGCGCCCGGAGGCCGACGCGCTGCTCGGTCGTGATCGACCCGTCAGGGAGGCGCCAGGCGCGTGTCTGCACCACGCCGCTTCGGGAGGGCCGACCGGCACGTGCCGGCCGGCCCTCCGGCTCCGGCTGGGCTGCGCTAGGCGGCAGCGACGTGCGGGTCGCGGCTCCAGCGGCGGCGAATCGCAGCCTGCTGGGCGATCTGGTAGACGGCGCTTGCGCCGACGAGGCCGTAGATGACGCGGCTGACCGCGTTCGTCTCGCCGAAGCTGAGCCCGACGACCCAGGCCACGAGGTCGAACTCCGCGACCGCGACGAGCCCCCAGTTGAGACCGCCTACCACGAGCAGGACGGCGGCGACGATGTCGAGAACCTTCATGCCGATCAACTCCTTTGTACAGGTTTTGTAGAAGGAAGGTACCGAGAAACAGGTGCCCTGTCAAGACTTCGTATAAACCATGTCGAAAGTGTGTACGATACGAGCGGTGGAAGCGCAGGGCGCGTATCTGAGGATCGGGGAGCTGGGCCGGCGCGTGGGCATCCGGCCGGAGCTCCTGCGTGCCTGGGAGAGTCGGTACGGCCTTCTCTCGCCCTCGCGTTCCGCCGGCGGGTTCCGCCTGTACTCGGAGGACGACGAGCGGCGCGTGCGTGCGATGCAGGAGCACCTCGGTCAGGGCCTCTCCGCGGCCGAGGCCGCGCGCCTCGTCTTGGCCGGCGGAGCCGGTCCTGCGGTCGACCCGGCGTCGCCGCGTCTCGAGGAGGGCGCGCGGCTCCTGCGCGAGGCGCTCGACGGCTTCGACGAGCCGGGCGCGAACCGTGCGCTCGACGACCTCCTGGCCGGCTTCAGCCTCGAGACCGTTCTCGGCGGGGTCGTCCTGCCGTATCTCCACGACCTCGGCGAGCGCTGGAGCCGCGGCGAGGCGAGCGTCGCCCAGGAGCACTTCGCGAGCAACCTCATCCGCGGCCGGCTGCTCGGCCTCGCACGCGGGTGGGGCCAGGGCCTCGGGCCGCGCGCGCTCCTCGCGTGCGTGCCTGGCGAGCTGCACGACCTCGCGCTCATCGCGTTCGGCCTCACGCTTCGCTCGCGCGGCTGGCGCGTCACGTACCTCGGCCCCGACACGCCGCTCGACACGCTCGCCGACGCCGCGGAGGAGCTCGGCCCGGATCTCGTCGTCGTCAGCGG
>JAICNY010000200.1 GCA_025930955.1 Thermoleophilia bacterium | reverse complement strand
GGTCCCGAGGGCGGCGAGGCGGGCGGCGAGATCGTCGCCGAGGGCACGCCCGAGGACGTCGCCGCGACGCCGGGGAGCTATACCGGGCAGTTCCTGCGCGAGCTCTTGCCGGCCGCGGCCGCGACCGCGGCCTAGAAATCCCGCGCTTCCCAGGTGAAGGCCTGGGTGAGCCAGAGGCCCTGCGCGGCCTGGTCGTCCCGGATCTCGACGCGGAAGCGGTACGTGTGCGACTCGTCGCGCGTCCAGGTCTCGGCCGCGCCGGGCGGGTCGTCGCCCGCCGCGGCCCACAGGGTCGGGAACGTCGCGAACGTGCCGTCGAAGACGACGCCCGCCCCCGCGCCGACGTGGTCATGTGCGTCCGGCTGGAAGCCGGCGCAGGACGCGGAGCTCGTGGCGGGCCGGCGCCCACGGGTGATCGTCAGGTCGACGTACTGGTCGAGCCCGTTCGTCGCCCGCGTGCCGTAGAGCCGCACGCGGACGGGCTTCGAGCCCGTGTACGTGATCGTGACGCAGCGCGTCGAGCTCGCGCCGGGCTTCGCGTTCGGCAGGACGAAGAGCGGACCGCCGCCGTCGCTCCGGAGGAGACCCGCCGGGCCGGGCGGCGGGGGCGGAGGGGGCGCGGGCGGAGGAGGCGGCGCCGGCGGGGCCGGGGGAGCGGGCGGGCCGGGCGGCGGAGCCGGCGGCGCCGGAGGCGCGGGGGGAGCCGGCGGCGCGGGCGGGGGCTGCGTCGGGCCCGGCTGCGTCGTCGTCACGCCGGTCGTCGTCCCGGCCTCGGTCGGAACCGAAGGGCTCGCGCCGGGCTCGGGCGGCGGGCAGTCCCCGTCCGTGCCGATCCCGAGGCAGACGGTCACGCGTGCCGGCGAGGTCGTGGAGACGCCGCCCGCGCCGAGAGTCTGCTGGACGGCGATCCCGATGAGGGCGAACAGCGCGAACGCCGTCGCCAGCCGCCGGACGAGCCGCCTGTCGACCGCCATGCCTCGCATCAGTCGAGCTCGTACGTGAACGTGACGTGGACGCGGTCATGCTCGGACTCGCGCCCGCCGGCGCTCGTGCTCTTCCCGTAGAGCCGGATCACGAGGTTGTTCGCCCGCGCGACCGTGTCCACCTCGGGCATCGGCACGACGTCCGTCGTCCACGTCGAGTTGCTCGAGTTACAGGAGATGTCGCTCGAGGTGCTCCCGTACGATCCGATCAGGCCGCCGGAGACGTACGCCTCGAGGTAGTAGCAGAACGGTGTGCCGCTCCGGCCCGAGCGGTACGTGTGCGTGAGCTCGGCACCGGTGACCGTCGCGCCGGCGGGGACGAAGCCACTCGTCCCGAGCTCGATCCAGCGGTTCGCGGTGTACGCGGTCGGCCAGCGGCCGCTGAAGAACGTCGCGGAGTCGCCTGCCGTCGCGAAGGACCAGGAGTTCGTCTGGACCGTGCCGTCGGCGCGGTCGACGTGGAGGGAGGGGTACAGGGTGAACGCGCCGTGGTGCGAGCCGGTCACCCTCGCCGAGTCGATCACGATCGCGCGGGCGCCGTTCTGGTTCCGCATGTACGCGCGGACGCGCAGGTCGTTCGCGATCGCCGTCGTCGAGACGGCGGGGAGCGACGTCGACACCGTCGTGTACCCCGCGCCCGTCACGCAGCCGGCCGGCGTGCCCGTGCTCCCGTACGTCGCGACGAGCGAGCCGGAGGAGACCGAGCGCACCTCGAGGTAGAAGCACACCGTGTCGGTCGCGGTGGCGGGGCGGTAACGGAAGTCGAACGTCGCGCCGCTGACCGCGAGCCCGTCCGGCTGCGTCGTCAGGTAGTCGAACTCGACGTAGCGAGTCGCCGACCAGGTCGTGGCCCACGCCTTCGTCGTCTTCGAGAGCGCATCGTCGAAGGCGATCGGGTCGGACGCGTCCGTCGCGGTCCCGTTGACCGCGTCGGTGAAGCTCCAGGCGGAGGTCGTCCGGTCGCCGGGAAAGATCCGCTTCGCCGAGAGCGCGCTCGACGGATTCGAGGTCGTGGCGAAGAACGCGCCGTAGACGCCGCCGGAGAGGGCGCCGACGACGCCGACGACGAGCAGCACGAGGAGGACGGGCCGGGTGACGCTACTCCTGGCGCGCATCGCCGGATCCTTTCGGCTCCGCGCTCCAGATCCTCCGAAGCTCGGAGACGGCGAGCACGAGGGCCGGCAGGACGAGGAAGGCAAGGCGGCCAAAGCGGCTGCCGACGCGGTTCGTGACGTAGCCGAGCTTGGGGAGGCGGTACTCGACCCTGCCGATCGTCCCGCCCGCGGCGATCGACCAGCGCTCGACGCCGGTGTTCGCGTCGCCCTTGGTCACGAAGGTGACGGTCCCGCCGGAGGCCTGGATCGAGGTCGCGCGATGGGTGACGAGGCGGCCGGGGTCCTCCGGGCTGCGGAAGGTCACCACG
Organism: Thermoleophilia bacterium; assembly: GCA_025930955.1. Classification (GTDB taxonomy): domain Bacteria; phylum Actinomycetota; class Thermoleophilia; order Gaiellales; family Gaiellaceae; genus JAICNY01. The sequence continues at coordinate 1,473 of JAICNY010000200.1, read as the reverse complement.
TCGCCGATCTTCGCGTCGAGCGGCGCGATCTTGCGAACGACCACGACGTCGCCGGTGCCGATCGCAGGCTCCATGCTGCCGGAGAGGACGGCGAAGCTCTGGAAGCCGAAGAGGGTGGGGACGGTCGCCGCCGCGGCCGTCGCGAGCGCGAAGCCGACGAGCGCGAAGGCGACGACGCGCGCCAGGCGGCGGAGCGCCGACCGCCTCGTGCGCGCCCGCCACGCCTTCGCGTACGCGGCCGAGAGCGGGCACGGATGCGGGACGGCGCTCACGTGTTGCGCGCCTCCCACGTGAACGACGCGTTGCCCGTGAGGCCCTGCGCCGCGTTGTCGTCCTGGAGCGTCACGACGAACCGGTACGAATGCGCCTCGCCCTGGCTCCACGTCTCGGGGCTGCCGGAGGTCGGGTCGACGATCCCGGCCGCGTACGAGGCCGGAAAGGACGAGAGCGGGCCGCTGTAGACGACGCCGTTCCCGGCGCCGATGTAGTTCGTCGCGTCCGGGGCGAAGTTCGCGCAGGAGTCGAACGACGGGCTCGAGTCGGTGCCGCGCGTGACGGTGAGCGTGAGGTAGCCCGCGAGCGAGCCGCTCACGGAGCCGTACAGCCGCACGGTCGAGTCGAGCGAGCCCGTGTACTCGATGCGGATGCAGCTCGTGTCCGCGTCGCCGGGCTTCGCGTTCGCGAGCGCGAGCATCGCGGTGTTCGAGTCGTTGTCCTGGATCGCCACGGTGCCGGAGGCAAACGAGTTCCCGGTGTTCCCGGTCGTCGCGGTGAAGACCGCGTAGCTCCCCGCGCCGGCGAGGAGGCCGGCGACGCCGATGACGAGCATCGTCGTGACCGAGCGCCGGGTCCGGCTCCACCGCGGCCGCGGGCGGCGGGCCGCCGGCCTCGGCGCGCGCGAGATCTCGAGCCTGTATCCGAACATCGTCAGTCGGCCTTCGTCACGTAGATGAGCCGGACGTTTCCCACCCGTCCCCGCCAGAGGTCCTCGTCGGCCGCCGGCGGGATCCAGGCCTGCACCGTGACTTCGGCGGACTCGTGGCTCGCGAGCTCGAACCGGCCCGGAGCCCCCGCGCGCAGCTCGCCGAGCGTCCCGTCGAAGACGCCCTCGCCCCCGGCGCTCACGCGGACGAGCAGGACGCCGTCGAGCTCCGAGGTCTCGGCCTCGGCGCGGAGCCCGACGAGCAGCGGGCCGCCCGTCGCGTTCTGCACCGTCGTCCGCTGCTCGAGGCCGTCGGCCGGCTCCGAGGCGCGGAGCGTCCGGGAGGTCACCGTCCCGCCGGGCGGCGTGAGGGCGAGCTCCTCGGACGGCGCGGCCGCGAACGTCACCTCGGCGGGCGGGGTGTCGATCCCACCCTGGACCTGCCACCCCGCGACCGCGAGGGCCGCGAGGGCAGCTCCGAGGAGCAGGGCCGTCCACTCGATGTGCGTTCTGGCCGCATGCATTGGAGTCGCTCCGTTCCGTGAGGAGAG
>JAICNY010000044.1 GCA_025930955.1 Thermoleophilia bacterium | reverse complement strand
ATCGTGAAGCTCGCCGAGCGCCAGGCGCAGGACATCGTCGAGGACGCCCGCCGCCAGGCGCGCGAGACGCGGCTCGAGATGGAGGACTGGGCCGACTCGATCCTCTCCACGCTCGAGGTCAACCTCGACAAATTCCTCGGTGCGGTGCGGCGCGGCCGCGAGCGCCTCCACGAGCGCTCCCAGGAGTCCGTCATGGCCGGGCTCTCGGACGAGACCGTCCAGCAGTAGGCGCATCCAATTCCGGACGGGCGGCGGCGCTCCGGCGGTTCGCTACCGTGGGCGCATGACGTCGCTCGACCTGCGCCGCCTCCGGATCAGGCCGGGGGAGCAGCATCGCGAGCGCCGCGCCGTCGAGCTCGAGCCGTACGACCTCGGCGGGCAGCGCTACGAGCCGCACCCTCGCGACCCGGAGGCCGACCTCACGCTCACCCGCACGAGGGACGGGCTCGTGCTCGAGCTCGACCTCGGCGCGCGCCTCGCCGGGCCGTGCTTCCGCTGCCTCACGGACACGGAGGTGGAGCTGCGCGTCCGCGGCCGCGAGTACCAGGCCGGGCGCGGAGCGGCGGACGACGAGGAGCTCCGGACGCCGTACGTCGAGGACGAGACGCTCGACGTCTCCCGCTGGGCGCGCGACGCGATCGCGCTCGCCCTCCCGGAGAAGATCCTCTGCCGGGAGGACTGCGCTGGCCTTTGCGCCGTCTGCGGGCGCGACCTGAACGCCGAGCCGCACACGCACGAGGAGACCGCCGCGGACCCGCGCTGGGGCGCGCTCGCGGAGCTTCGTGACCGCCTGTAGCGCGTTCTGGCTACAATCTCGCGCTCATGGCAGTCCCGAAGCGAAAGACCTCGAAGTCGCGCCGTGACAAGCGGCGGGCGACGCACAAGCTCTCGGCCCCGGTGGTGATCGAGTGCCCGCAGTGCCACCAGCCGAAGCGGCCGCACCGGGTCTGCCCGACCTGCGGCACGTACCGCGGCCGCGAGGTCGAGCCCTTCCAGGCGCCGGCCCCGTAGTCCTTGGCCCGTGAGCGCTGACGCTCGGCCCGTTCGCGTCGCCGTGGACGCGATGGGCGGCGACCGCGCGCCGGAGGAGATCGTCGCCGGGGCGCTCGCCGCGCGCGGGCCGCGGCTCGAGCCCGTGCTCCACGGGCGGGAGCCTGTCGTCACGCCGTTCGCGAACGGGCTCCCCGTCGTGCACGCGGACGATGTCGTGGCGATGGACGAGAAGCCCGGCGACGCCGCGCGGACGAAGCGGGGAAGCTCGCTCTTCGCCGTCTGCCGTGCGGTCGCCGAGGGGGAGTCCGACGTGGCGGTCTCCGCGGGGAACACGGGCGCGCTCCTCGCCGCCGGGCTCGTCGAGATCGGGCGCCTGCCGGGCGTCCACCGGCCCGCGATCGCCATCCCGCTCCCTGGCCCGGACGGGCCGACCGTCCTGATCGACGGCGGCGCCAACGCGGACGCGCGGCCCGAGCACCTCGTCCAGTTCGGCCACATGGGCGCCGTCTTCGCCGAGGAGGCGCTCGGAATCGCGTCGCCGCGGGTCGCGCTCCTCTCGATCGGCGAGGAGCCCGAGAAGGGCAACAAGCTCGTCCGAGAGACGCACGAGCTCCTGCGCGCGACGGGCCTGCGCTACACCGGCAACGTCGAGGGCCGCGACCTCCTCGCGAGCGTGGCCGACGTCGTCGTTTGCGACGGCTTCACGGGGAACGTCGCCCTGAAGACGCTCGAAGGCGGGATCCAGACCGTCATGACCGGCCTGCGCGAGGCGATCGGGGCGGGCCTCAGGACGAGGGTCGGCGGGCTGCTCATCCGCCCGGCCGCGCGCGTGCTCCGCGCGAAGCTCGACCCGGACACGTACGGCGGCGCCTACCTCCTCGGCCTGAAGGGGCTCGTCGTGATCGCGCACGGGAGCTCCTCGCGCGCGGCGGCGGCGAACGCGATCCGGCTCGCCGCCCGCGGCGTCGAGGGACGGGTCGTCGAGAGGGTCGCCGCGCGGCTCGCCGAGGGGCGGGCCGACCCCGCGGGGTAGCGCGGGAGCAGCATGTTACGATCGGACGTCCGAAAATCCGGGGTCGCGAAAAGGAGTCGAGGAGACCGCATGGCAGCTTCCAGGGAGGAGATCCACGAGCAGGTCAAGAACGTGCTCGTCGAACAGCTCGGCATCGACGAGGGAGCAATCACCGAGGACGCCTCCTTCCAGGAAGACCTCGACGCCGACTCCCTGGACCTCGTCGAGCTCATCATGGAGCTCGAGGATCAGTTCGGGATCAAGATCTCCGACGAGGATGCGCAGGGGATCACGACCGTCGGACAGGCCGTCGACTACATCTCGAAGCATCAGTAGCGCCGCCGCTCCGGACGCGACACCGCCGCACGCCGAGCTCCTCGGGCTGATCGAGGCATTGCCCGACGGGCGCCTCCGGCACGTCTTCACGCACACGTCGTGGGCGCCGAGCCGCGAGGACTCCTACGAGCGCCTCGAGTTCCTCGGGGACAGCGTGCTCGGGCTCGCGATCGCGCGCGAGCTCTACGAGCGCTTCCCCGAGTACCCCGAGGGACAGCTCGCGAAGATCCGCGCCCACGTGGTGTCGCGCCAGAGCTGCGCCGTCGTCGGGCGGCGGCTCGACCTCGGGCAGAGGCTGATCGAGCGCGGGGCCGACTCCGTCCCGCGCGAGGAGCTCGAGCGGCTCTCCGTCAACCGGAACGTGCTCGCCGCCCTCGTCGAGGCGGCGCTCGGCGCGCTCTACCTCGAGCACGGGTTCGAGCGGATCCGCGAGGCGGTGCTCGCCGCCTTCGCCGACCGGATCGACTACGCGCTCACGACGTACGTCGACTACAAGACCGAGCTCCAGGAGGAGCTTGCCCGCCGCTCGCAGAGCGTCTCCTACACCGTCCTCGAGGTCGACGGGCCGCCGCACGACCGCCGCTTCACCTGCGCGGCGATCATCGACGGCGAGCAGGCGGGGAGCGGGACGGGCGCGTCGAAGAAGGCCGCCGAGCAGAACGCCGCCCGCGAGGCGCTCGGCTCCCTCCCGCCGGTTGTCTAGCCGAGCCCTACGAGCTCCCGGTGCAGCGCCTGGGTCGGCGGCGCCGGTGCGACGCCGAGGTCCTCGCGTAGCCGGAGGCGGAGGCGGTCGTAGACCTGGAGCGCCTCGGCCGGGTTGCCGCGCCGGACGAGCGTCCGCATGAGCGCCCGGTGGCCGCTCTCCCGGTACGGCGCCCGCTCGACGAGGCGGCGCGCGGCCCGCTCGGCGGTCGCGAGCTCGGAGCCGCCGATCCCGAGGCAGGCGTCGGCGACGAGCTCGAGCGCGCGGAGATGCCACTCCTCGAGCCGCCGCCTGCGCTCGGCGATCCACTGTGCGTCCTCGCCGGAGAGGAGCTCGCGCGCGGTCACGTGCTGGACGACGCGCGCCGGGCCCCACGCGCCCTTCCAGTCCTCGCGCGCGGCCGCCGACTCGGCCCGGTGGAGCGCCTCCGCCGCGGCCTCGACGTCGACCCACGCGTCGGCGGGCAGCGTCAGCGCGACGGGCGTCCCGCTCGAGAGTCGGTCGGGGCCGAGCGCGCGGCGGAGCTTCGAGAGGAGGGCGGAGAGCGCGGCCTCGGAGGCAGCCGGCGCGCCCTCCGGCCAGACGGCCTCCACGAGCTCGTCGCGTGAGACCGGACGGCGCCGCTCGAGGACGAGGTACGCGAGGAGGACGCGTCCCTGCCGCCCGGGCAGCTCCGCGTCCACCCGCCGGTCACCGTCCCGGACGACGATGCGGCCGCAGAGCTGGATCCGGAGTGGCCCCAAGGTCACGCCAAGGTAACGGCAAGCCGGGGCCGCGACAATGCGCGCCGGCAACCGAACGAGGGAGGCACGAATGGCGAGGATGATCAACTGCGAGTGCGGCCGCACGATCCGCGGCGAGACTGACGAGGAGGTCGTCGCGAACGCCGAGGCGCACGTCCGCCAGGATCATCCCGAGCTCGTCGGCTCGATCACGCGCGACGACCTCCTCGCGATGGCGGAGGAGGCGTAGTGGCGCGCCTCCTCGTGAACGTCGCGACCGGGCCGGAGAACCCGACCCGGGCGGCGCTCGGGCTGCTCGTCGCCCGGACGGCGGCGGCCGAGGGGCACGAGGTGCGCGTCTTCCTCGCCGGGGACGGCGTCCACCTCGCCCGCCCCGAGACGGCGGCCGCGACGCACGGGACCGGCACCGGGGCGGCCGCCGAGCATCTCGAGGCGCTCCGCGCGGCCGGCGTGCCGATCCTCCTCTCGGGCATGTCGAGCAAGGCGCGCGGGATCGAGGGCGGCGGGGAGCTCTCGCCGCCCGAGCGGCTCGTCGAGCTCGCCGCCTGGGCCGACACGGCGCTCGTCTACTGACGGGCGGGCGTCCGCCGCGCAGGGCATGCTTCCTGCCGCGTGAACCTGCGCTCGATCCGCATGCGCGGCTTCAAGTCGTTCCCCGACGAGGTCGAGGTGCGCCTGGAGCCCGGCGTCGCCGTGGTCGTCGGGCCGAACGGCTCCGGGAAGTCGAACATCGCCGACGCGGTCGTCTGGGCGGCCGGGTCGCTCAGCCCGTCCGAGCTGCGCGCGGAGAAGCCCGAGGACGTCCTCTTCGCCGGCTCGGCCTCTCGCCCCGGCGCGGACGTCTGCTCGGTCGAGCTCCTCTTCGACAACCCGGACGGCGACGAGCCGCTTCCCTACGCCGAGGTCTCGGTCGCGCGCCGCCTCGAGCGCGGCGGTGACGGCCAGTACCTCGTGAACGGCGCGCACGTCCGGCGCACCGATCTCGTCGAGCTTCTCGCCGACCTCGGGCTCGGCGGCGAGATGCACTCGGTCATCTCGCAGGGGCGCGTGGAGCAGATCCTCGCCTCCAAGCCGTCCGAGCGGCGCGCGCTCGTCGAGGAGGCGGCCGGGCTCGGGCGCTTCAAGCGCCGCCGGCACCGCGCCGAGCTGAAGCTCGCGCGGGTCGCGACGCAGGTCGAGCGCGCGCTCGACCTCGAGGCCGAGGTGCGCAAGCGGTTGCGGCCGCTCGCGCTCCAGGCGACCGCCGCGGAGCGGGCCCAGAGGCTCGCCGGACAGATCGACGAGCTCCGCGTCCGGCTCGCGGCCGCCGATCTCGACCGGCTCGACCGCACGCTCCGCGAGATCGCCGGACGCCGCGCCGCCGCCGAGCGGGAGCGGAAGCGCCACGACGAGCGCCTCTCCGCGCTCCTCGACGAGCGCCGCGAGGCTGAGGAGGAGCTCGGCGAGGCCGGCGGGCGCCACGAGCAGGCGACGGCGGCGCTCTACCGGCTCCGGAGCGCGGTCGAGCGGGCCGAGCTGCGGCGCGAGCGCGCGCTCGAGACCGCGAAGACCCTCCGCGCCGAGCTCGACCGGCCGCGCCTGCCGCTCCCGGAGGCGCCGCCGTCCTACGAGCAGGTCGTGCGTGCCGCCCGGCTCTGGCCCGCCGTCCCCGCCGGGGATCTCGACGCCGGCGCCGAGCTGCTGCGCCGCGCGGCCGACGAGCAGCGCGACGCGCTCCTCGTCGCCTCCGGCGGCGAGATGTGGTTCGCCGCCGACGCCGAGGCGAAGCGCGACGCACCGGAGAAGCGGCCGGGCGTCCCGCTCGCGGCTCTCGCCGACGCGTCGGAGCGGGCGGCGACCGCCCTCGAGCGGGCGGCGGCCTCGGCGGGCCGCCTCGAGCCGGCCCTCGCGGCGCGTGTGGACGCCGGCGGCTCGCGCTCGGGAGAGCTCGGCGAGCGGCTGCGCGCGCTCGGGGCGCAGGAAGCGGATCTCCGTCGCGCCGCCGCGGATGCGGCCGAGCGGCTCACGGAGGTGCAGGTCGAGGCGGCGCGGCTCGAGCGTGAGCGCGAGGACGTCGTCGAGCGCCTCCCCGACGGGCACGAGGCGGAGGCGCTCACGGACGACGAGGCGGCCGAGCTCCGCGCGCAGGTCGAGCGGCTCGAGCGCCGCCGCGAGGCGCTCGGCCAGGTGAACCCCCTCGCCGCCGAGGAGCACGCGCGCGAGAAGGAGCGCCTCGACGACCTCGTCGAGCAGCGGCAGGACCTCGAGCGCTCCCTCACCGAGCTCGAGACGCTCCGCGCGGAGCTCACCGACACGGTCGAGCGCCGCTTCGCCGAGACGTACGAGCGCGTCGAGGGGCACTTCGCCGAGGTCGTCGCGACGCTCTTCCCGGGGGGCACGGGGCGGCTCATCGCCGTCGACCCCGAGGAGGAGGGCGAGGAGCACGGCGTCGAGATCGAGCTCCAGCCGGCCGGCAAGCGGATCACGCGGCTCTCGCTCCTCTCCGGCGGCGAGAAGGCGCTCGGCGCGATCTCGTTCCTCTTCGCGCTCTTCCTCGCGCGGCCGTGCCCGTTCTACCTGCTGGACGAGGTCGAGGCGGCGCTCGACGACACGAACATCGGGCGCTTCGTGGAGCTCCTGCGCCGCTTCTCCGACCGCGCCCAGTTCATCGTCGTCACGCACCAGAAGAGGACGATGGAGGCCGCGGATATCCTCTACGGCGTGACGATGGGCGCCGACGGGGTCTCGCAGGTCGTGTCCAAGCGGCTCACGGCCGAGCGGGCTGCCAGCGCGGCAGCGTGAGCCGCAGCTGGGCCGAGTTCCTCGGCGACCCGGCGCCCGCGTCCGAGCCCGAAACGGGTGGGCGCGGGGGCTGGTTCCGCCGCCTCCGCGAGTCGCTCGCGACGAGCCGCGAGGCGCTCACGAGCGAGCTTGCGTCCGCGGTCTTCGACCCGGCCGACGACGAGTCGTGGGAGCGGATCGAGGAGGCGCTCCTGCGCGCGGACGTCGGCGTGCCGGCCACGGTCGAGATCGTGCGGCGGCTCGAGGAGCGGCGCCCGGCGACGCAGGCCGAGCTCGTCGAGGGGCTCGAGGAGGTGCTGACCGAGCTCGTCTCACCGGCGGGCGAGGCGCGGCTCGGGCTGGACGGGCGGCCGAGCGTCGTCCTCGTCGTCGGCGTGAACGGGACGGGGAAGACGACGACGATCGGCAAGCTCGCGTCGCGCCTCGCCGAGTCGGGCCGCTCCGTCATCCTGGCCGCCGCGGACACGTTCCGCGCGGCCGCCGAGGAGCAGCTCGAGATCTGGGCGAGGCGCGCGGGCGCGGACTTCGTCGGCTCGGAGCGCGGCGCCGATCCCGCCGCGGTCGCCTTCGACGCGATCGCCGCCGCGGAGGCGCGCGGGCGTGACGTCGTCGTCGTCGACACCGCGGGGCGGCTCCACACGCAGACGAACCTGATGGAAGAGCTCGCGAAGATCCGGCGCGTGATCGCCGGTCGGCTCGAGGGCGCGCCGCACGAGACCCTGCTCGTCGTCGACGCGACGACCGGCCAGAACGGGCTCCAGCAGGCACGGCTCTTCGGCGACGCGGTCGACGTCACCGGGGTCGCGCTGACGAAGCTCGACGGCACCGCGAAGGGCGGCATCGCCGTCGCGATCGCGCACGAGCTCGGGATCCCGGTGAAGCTCGTCGGCGTCGGGGAGACGCTCGACGACCTCCAGCCGTTCGATGCGGGCGACTTCGTCCGCGCGCTCGTGGGCTCCGACGGATAGACGCGCACACGGGATGAGGGAAGACCCCCGCCGCCCACTAGTGAAAGCGTATCGAGGCGAACCGCACGTGTCTGTGACCGTTCGCGCAGGACACGCGACGAAATTGTGTCGGTTGTGCGACGGCGAGCGGGGAACGGAGATGTCCGATGGCTGACCGCGTGCTCGTGATCACGGGTGCGTCGAGCGGGATCGGCGAGGCGACCGCGCGCCTGGCCGCCGCCGACGGCTTCCGGCTCGTCCTCGCGGCGCGCCGGCTCGAGCGGCTCGAGGGCCTGGCGGCCGAGCTCGGCGGCGAGGAGCGCGCCCGCGCCGTGCGCTGCGACGTGACCGAGTGGGACGACGTTCGCGCGCTCGCCGACGCCGCGCTGGACGCGTTCGGCTCGATCGACGTCGTCTTCGCGAACGCGGGCTTCGGCGCGCCGCGCGGCTTCGAGGGCTCGACGCCCGAGCACTGGCGCGCGATGGTTCTCACGAACGTCTACGGCGCCGCGCTCACGCTGCGCGCCACGTTTCCGGCCCTCAAGGCGTCCCGCGGCCACCTGCTCCTTACCGGCTCCGTCGCGGGCCGCCGCGTGCTTCCGGGCTCGCTCTACTCGGCGACGAAGTGGGCGGTGACCGCGATGGGCGAGGCCGCCCGGCAGGAGCTCGACGGCACCGGCGTCCGCGTGACGCTGATCGAGCCCGGCACCGTCGCGACGCCGTTCTTCGACGACCCGGTGACGGACGCGCTCGAGCCGGAGGACGTCGCCCGCGCCGTCCTCTATGCGGTCGGGCAGCCGCCGCACGTGGACGTGAACGAGATCCTCGTGCGGCCGACCGCCCAGTCGAGCTAGACCGCCGCGCTACGCGCGCTCGAGCGCGAAGGCGATGTTGACGGTCGTCCGGTACGTCGTGATCCGACCGTCGGCCACCTCGCAGCTCATCGAGATCACGTCGGCGCCCGTGATCCCGCGCAGCGTCTTCGACGCCTCCTCGACCGCGACCTGCGCGGCCTGGGCGAAGCTCTCCGGGGAGTTCCCGATCACCGTCACGACCTTGGCGACGTCCGCCATCGCATCCTCCTTGGGGTGAGTTGCACGACCGGCGGGCTACACTGACCCGCCTGCGCGTGTCCTATCCGGGTCCCGCGCCCTCCGAACCTCTCACGTATGTTCGAAAGCCTCTCCGACAAGCTGCAGCTGACCCTCGGCGACCTCCGCGGCCGCGGCCGCCTGTCCGAGGAGGACCTGTCACGGGCGGCCCGCGAGATCCGGCTCGCGCTCCTCGAGGCGGACGTCAACTTCCAGGTCGTCAAGCAGTTCGTGGCCACGGTGAAGGAGCGCTCGCTCGGCGCGGACGTGACGAAGAGCCTCACGCCCGGCCAGCAGGTGATCAAGATCGTCCACGAGGAGCTGACCGCGCTCATGGGCTCGGGCGGGTCGAAGCTCGCCTTCGCCGGACGGCCGCCGACGGTCGTCCTCCTCGCAGGCCTCCAGGGGTCGGGGAAGACGACCGCGTCCGCGAAGCTCGCGCTCCACCTGCGGAAGCAGGGCAAGACGCCCGCGCTCGTCGCCGCCGACCTCCAGCGCCCGGCCGCGATCGACCAGCTCGAGCAGCTCGGCAAGCAGATCCAGATCCCGGTCTACCTCGACCGGCAAACGCAGGATGCCGTCGCGGTCGCGAAGCACGGGCTCGAGCAGGCGCGCGCACAGGGGCGCGACGTCCTCGTCGTCGACACGGCCGGCCGGCTGCACATCGACGAGGAGCTGATGGACGAGCTCGCCGCCGTCCGCGCGGCCGTCAAGCCGCTGAACGTCCTCCTCGTGCTCGACGCGATGACCGGCCAGGACGCCGTCACGACCGCCGAGGCGTTCGCGGAGCGGATCGACTTCGACGGCGTCGTCCTGACGAAGCTCGACGGCGACGCCCGCGGCGGCGCGGCGCTCTCGGTGAAGGCGGTGACCGGCAAGCCGATCAAGCTCGTCTCGACCGGCGAGAAGCTCGACCAGCTGGAGGAGTTCCATCCCGACCGGATGGCCTCGCGGATCCTCGGCATGGGCGACGTCCTCACGCTCATCGAGAAGGCGGAGGCCGCCGTCGAGGAGGACGAGCAGGAGGCGATGGAGCGCCGTCTCCGCGCCGGCCAGTTCACGTTCGACGACTTCCTCCAGGCGCAGCGGATGATGCGGAAGATGGGCCCGCTCCAGTCGGTCATGGGCATGATCCCCGGCCTCGGCAAGCAGATGAAGGGCGTGAACGTCGACGAGCGGCACCTCGCGCGGGTCGAGGCGATCGTGCTCTCGATGACCGCCGACGAGCGCGCGCGGCCGGAGATCATCAACGGCTCGCGGCGGGCCCGGATCGCGCGCGGGAGCGGCACGAGCGTCCAGCAGGTGAACCAGCTCCTGCAGGCGCGCAAGCAGATGCAGAAGATGATGAAGCAGCTCGGGCAAGGCAAAATGCCCAACCTGCAGTCGATCGTCGCCCAGCAGGTGCGGCGCTAGCGAAGGAGACGGATGGCAACGAGAATCAGGCTGGCCCGGGTGGGCTCGAAGAAGAACCCGATCTACCGGGTCGTCGTGGCCGACGGGCGCTCGCCGCGCGACGGCCGCTTCATCGAGATCGTCGGGCGCTACAACCCCCAGACCGACCCCTCTACGATCGATCTCGACACCGACAAGATCCAGGCGTGGATCGAGAAGGGCGCGCAGCCGAGCGAGTCGGTGCGGCGCCTGCTCAAGGCGCAGGCGTCCGGCCCGCCGGGCTGATCTCGCGCGCAGCCGTGGCCGCGACGCCCGTCGAGGAGATGCTCGTCCATCTCGCGCGGAGCCTCGTCTCCGAGCCGGACGCGGTACGCGTCGAGCGGACGGAGCGCGACGGCGCGGTCGTCCTCGAGCTCCACGTCGCCGAGGCCGACCTCGGCAAGGTGATCGGGAAGGGCGGGCGGATCGCGCGTGCGCTCCGCACGCTCGTCCGCGCGAGCGGGGCGAAGGCGGACGAGCGGCGCCTGCTCGAGATCGTTGACTGACCGCGGGTGGGTCGCGGTCGGATTCGTCGGGCGGCCGCACGGCCTGCGCGGAGACTTCGTCGTCGAGCACGCGAGCGAGGCGCCCGAGCGCTTCGCCCGGGGCGCGCGCGTGTACGTGGGTCGCGAGCCGGCGACCGTCGTCGAGTCGAAGCGCGCCGGCCGCGGACGGCTCGTCGTGCGGCTCGACCGGGCGGTCGAGCGCGGCGCGGCGCTCGAGTTGCCCGTCGAGGAGCTGCCTGAGCCGGAGGAGGGAAGCTACTACGCCTTTCAGCTCGTCGGGCTCGCGGTGGAGGAGGACGGCGGGCAGGTGCTCGGCAGCGTGCAGGAGGTCGAGCCCGGCGTGGCGAACGACGTGCTGCGCCTGGACTCGGGCGTCGCGCTCCCGCTCGTCGAGGACTGCGTCCGCGAGGTCGACCTCGCCGGCGGCCGGATCCTCGTCGCCCGGGGGTTCGCGGTGTGACCGGCCCGGGCGGGTTCCCCGAGAGCGCCCGCGCCCCCGGCGGCTAACCTCTTCCGCGCAATGCAGATCGACGTCTTCACCCTCATCCCGCACGCGTTCTCGTGGATGACCGAGCACCGGCCGCTGGCCGCCGTGCTCGGCGCCGAGCTCGACCTGCGGCTCTGGAGCTACCGGGACTTCACGCCGCTCCGGGCGGGCCAGGTGGACGACGAGCCCTACGGGGGCGGGGCGGGGATGGTGCTCCGCGTCGACGTGGTCCACGCGGCGCTCGACGCCGTGTACGCAGGCGACTGGAGCGACCGCCGCGTGGTCGCGCTCACGCCGCAGGGGCGCCCGCTCGACCAGGAGCTCGTCGAGGAGCTCGCGGCCGAGGAGCGCCTGACGCTCCTCTCCGCGCGCTCCGAGGGCTTCGACGAGCGCGTCGCCCGCCATCTCGCGACCGACGCGGTCTCGATCGGGCCGTACGTGCTCTCCGGCGGCGAGCTGCCAGCGATGGTCGTCCTCGACGCGGTCGCCCGGCGGCTGCCCGGGGCGCTGCGCGCGGAAAGCGGCGCCGTCGAGAGCTTCTCCGCCGCGCTCGAGGGTGGGCTCGAGTATCCGCACTTCACGCGTCCGCCGGAGTTCCGCGGCTGGCGCGTGCCCGACGTGCTTCTCACCGGCGACCACGGCCGGATCGAGGAGTGGCGCCGCGAGCAGAGCCGGACGCGCTCGTCCGGCGGCGGACTGGTCGGCGCGCGGTGAGGGGCCCAGTCGACCGGCTCACCGGGTGGATCCCGGAGCCGTGGCGCGCCGTCGTCGACTGGGTCGTGACGATCGCGGTCGCGATCGTGGTCGTGCTCCTGATCAAGGCATACGTCGTGAACCCGTACCGGATCCCGTCCTCGTCGATGGAGCCGACGCTCCACTGCGCGGAGCCTGGCGTCGGGTGCCAGTCGAGCTTCTCCGACCGGGTGCTCGCGAACCGCTTCATCTACCACTTCAAGGATCCGGAGCGCGGCGACGTGATCGTCTTCAGGACCCCGCCCGAGGCGTCCCGCTGCGACTTCGGCCTCGCGGGCGAGACGTTCGTGAAGCGTCTCGTCGGGATGCCCGGCGAGCGAATCCGGGAGCAGAACGGCCGCATCCTCATCAACGGGGAGCCGCTCGACGAGCCGTACCTCGACGCGAGCCAGCGCGACGGCTCGAGCTTCCCGGAGCAGACGATCCCCGAGGGGCACTACTTCATGCTCGGAGACAACCGCAACCAGTCCTGCGACAGCCGGGTGTGGGGGCCGGTGCCGCGCGACAACATCATCGGCGAGGTCTTCGCCGTCTACTGGCCCCCGCAGCGAATCGGCTTTCGCTAGAGTTTCCCGCCGGCCGTCTCCCCGGCCGACCTCTTCGCCATGGCCAGCCCCATCGACCTGATCGAGCAGCGCCAGCTGCGTGACGGGCTCCCGCAGTTCAAGGCGGGGGACACCGTGCGCGTGCACTTCCAGGTGATCGAGGGGCAGCGGCGGCGCGTGCAGGTCTTCGAGGGCATCGTGATCAAGCGCCAGGGCGCCGGGGCGCGTGAGACGTTCACCGTCCGGAAGAGCTCCTTCGGGGTCGGCGTCGAGCGGACGTTCCCGATCCACTCGCCGAAGATCGAGAAGGTCGAGGTGCAGGCGATCGGAGACGTGAACCGCGCGAAGCTCTACTACCTCCGCGGCAAGGTCGGCAAGAAGGCTCGCGTCCGCGAGAAGCGCTGAGCGCGGTCGGGCGGCGCGCCGGCGGGCGGGCGTGGGCGGACGTGGCCCGGGCGGCAGCGGCACGCCTTTGCCCGCGTTCGGCACGGTTTCGTGACGAACGGCGCGCTTTCGGTCGATAGCGTTCGTACCGGGATGCTCGCGACCCCCTAGGGGGATTACGCCCGCGCGCGGGCGCGTGCGCACGTGAGCTCGCGGCCCGCGTCCTCGGCGTGCGGGGCCCGGCCGCTCGCTGTGTGCCGAAACGGTCATAAGGCCGTGCCGATTCCCGCGTGCGCGGCCCGCTCGTCGGAGCGGCGGAGTATCGTGGCCCGCATGGCGGCGACGACGGCTTCTCGGCGGCGGAAGAGCGGCGGACGGCTGCTCGCCTTCGACCGGCGGCTCGGCGTCCGGTTCGTCGCCGGCGCGGACGAGGCGGGTCGCGGATCGCTCGCCGGCCCGCTCGTCGCGGCCGGCGTCCTCTTCGACTATGCGCGCCTGCGCGACCACGCGGTGCGTCCCCTGGCGCTGCTGAACGACTCGAAGCAGGTCACGCCGGAGGGCCGCGAGACACTGTTCAAGGCGGTCACCGCCTGCGCAACGCGGATCGTCGTTCGCGTGATCCCGCCCGCGGCGATCGACCGGGACGGGCTGCACCGCTCGAACCTTCGCGCGCTCCGCGAGTCGCTCGCCGCACTCGCGCCGCCTGCCGAGGCGTGCCTCGTCGACGGCTTCCGCCTCGGCCCGCTCGCGCCGCCGCACCGGGCGGTGGTGGACGGCGACGAGCGCAGCGCCGCGATCGCCGCCGCCTCGATCGTCGCGAAGGTCGTCCGCGACCGCGCGATGCACCGGTTGGACGCGCTCTTCCCGCAGTACGGCTTCCGCTCGCACGTGGGCTACATCACGCCCGCGCACTCGGCCGTCGTGCGGGCGCGCGGGCCGAGCGCCCTTCACCGGCGCTCGTTCCAGGCGCTCTGCTACGCCGACGCGGAGACCGTCGAGCGTGTGGCGCTCGGCCCGGCGGCCTGAACAGCGTTCGACCCGCGCGTTCGGCGACGCCGCCGAGCGGCGCGTGCGACGCCACTTCCGCCTGCGCGGTTATCGGGTCGTGGAGGCGAACGCCTGGGTCGCGGGCTACGAGCTCGACCTCGTCGTGCGGCGCGGCGACCGCCTCGTCGTCTGCGAGGTCAAGACGAAGGGCGGCGAGGACTACGGTCACCCGTTCGAGATGGTGACCGAGGAGAAGGCCCGCCGGATCAGGCAAGCCGCCGAGGCGTGGCTCGCTCGCCGGCCCGATCTCGAGGGGCTCGAGGTCGCGCTCGAGGCGGTCGCCGTCCGCGGGCGCCGCGTCGAGCGCGCGGCGTTCGACTGAGAATCGGCACGAAGTCGGCACGATCCGTGCGCTCTCGCCTCCTAGCGTGGGAGGTGTGCTTGCACGCGCAACCACGCATGCGCTCGTCGGCCTCGAGGCCCGGTCGATCGAGGTCGAGGCGCACCTCCAGCGGGGCGTCCCCGCCTTCGCCATCGTCGGCCTGCCGGACAAGGGTGTGCAGGAGGCCAAGGAGCGCGTCCGCAGCGGAATCGCGAGCGCCGAGCTCGAATGGCCGATGCGCCGCATCACGGTCAACCTCGCGCCGGCCGACCTCCGCAAGGAGGGGTCGGGGTTCGACCTGCCGATCGCGCTCGCAATCCTCGCGGCGTCGCATCAGATCCCGCTCGACATGCTCATGGAGCACGCCGCGCTCGGCGAGCTCGCGCTCGACGGACGGATCAGGCCCGTACCGGGTGCGATCGTCGCGGCAGAGGCGGCACGGCGAAGCGGGCTCGCGAAGCTCCTCTGCGCCGCCGAGTCGGCGCCCGAGGCGGCGCTCGCCGGAATCGAGCCGATCCCCGTCCGTCACCTCGCCGAGGCGGGCGCGTACCTCCGCGGCCGCCACGAGCCGGAGCCCGTCGGCGAGCCGCCCGCCTACGCGGGCCCGCCGCCGCCCGACCTGCGCGACGTTCGGGGGCAGGAGCGGGCCCGGCGCGCGCTCGAGATCGCGGCGGCCGGGCGCCACAACCTGCTGCTCGGCGGGCCGCCGGGAACGGGGAAGACGATGCTCGCGCGACGCCTGCCCGGGATCCTCCCGCCGCTCACGCGCGAGGAGGCGCTCGAGGTGACGCGGATCCACTCTGTCGCGGGGGCCCTTCCGGCCGGACAGCCGCTCGTCCCGCACCCGCCGTTCCGCGCGCCGCACCACACTGCCTCGACGCCCGCGGTCGTCGGCGGCGGGCCCGGCCCGCGTCCCGGCGAGGCGACGCTCGCCCACCGGGGCGTGCTCCTGCTGGACGAGCTCGGCGAGTTCCCACGGCCCTCGCTCGAGGCGCTGCGCCAGCCGCTCGAGGACGGCATGGTGGCGATCGCCCGGATCGGCGGGCGCCACGTGTTTCCCGCGCGGTTCCTCCTCGTCGGGACGATGAACCTTTGCCCGTGCGGGGCGCGCGGCGATCCCGGCGTCGAGTGCTCGTGCTCGCCCGCTCGACTCGCGGCGTACCGGCAGAAGCTCTCGCGGGCGCTCCTCGACCGGTTCGACCTCGTCGTGACGGTGCCACGCGCGCGCTCGCAGGAGGTGACCGGGGCGCCCGCCGAGCCCTCGAGCGCGGTCGCCGAGCGGGTCATCGACGCGGATCGCCGGCTGCGCGAGCGACCGCCGCCGATCGGCGAGGCGGCGGCGTCGCTCCTGGCGCGGGCGGTCGACTCGCTCGGCCTTTCCGCGCGCGGGCATGCGCGGATCTCACGGGTCGCGGTGACGATCGCGGCGCTCGCGGCCGCCGCCGACGTCGCGCCGGAGCACATGGCCGAGGCACTCTCGTACCGGTCCCCGAGCGAGCTGGCGGTCGCGGCGTGACGTACGGCGTGCTCCGACTCGGCGGCGCCGGGTACCCGTCCCTTCTCGCCCAGCTCCACGACCCGCCGGCACGACTTCACCTGCGCGGTGATCCGGACGGGATCTTCGAGCGGCCCGCGGTCGCCGTGGTCGGCGCGCGGAGCTGCTCGGCGTACGGCGCGCAGGTCGCGCGGACGGTCGCCCGCGAGCTCGCAGCCGCCGGCGTCGTCGTGGTGAGCGGCATGGCGCGGGGCGTGGACGCGGAGGCGCATCGCGGCGCGCTCGAGGCGGGCGGGACGACACTCGCCGTCCTGGGCTGCGGAATCGACCGCGACTACCCGGCGCGGCACGCGGACCTGGCCCGGCGGATCGTCTCCGGTGCGGGCCTCGTCGTTTCCGAGTACGAGCCGGGCGTCGAGCCCGCGCCGTGGCGTTTTCCCGCGCGTAACCGGGTGATCGCCGGGCTGTCCCTCGCGACGGTGGTGGTCGAGGCGCGGGAGCGATCCGGCGCGCTGATCACCGCGGACTTCGCGCTCGAGCTCGGGCGCGACGTCTTCGCCGTGCCGGGCGAGATCACGGCGGCCCTCTCGGCCGGCACGAATCGGCTCATCCGCCAGGGAGCCGCGCCGCTCTTGGTGACGGACGACCTCTTCGCCGCGCTCGGTCTCGAGGCGGCGGCGGCGCCGACGGTGGAGCTCTCGGACGCGGCGGCGCGTGTGCTCGACCTGCTCGCGGACGCACCTCGCGGCCACGACGAGCTGGTCCGTGCGGGCGGCCTCGCCGCCTCCGCCGTCGCGGCCGCGCTCGTCGAACTGGAGCTGGCCGGGCTCATCGCCGAAGCCGACGGCGTCCACCGGGTCACTCGGATTCCGGGGCGCGCAGCATGAGGGCGCGCGCGCCTCCGCACAGCCGGCGCGCGTGAGCGACATCCGAATAAGCGGCGCTGCCGTGCCTGAGTGCGGACGTGAGCGTCCCTTACTGGCTCGACCCGCCCGGTGAGGCGTATCCACCTCTCGGCGCCGAAGAGATGGTGGAGGTCGCCGTCGTGGGCGGCGGCGTCACGGGCCCCGCGTGCGCCCGTGTACACGCCGCCGCAGGAGACGGCCGTGAAGCGCGGGCTTACTCCGGAAACATCTCCGGCCGCTCGACGGCACGGGTGTGCAGCTCGTCGTCGATGTTCCGCCCGGTGACGACGAGGACGACCGGGTCGTCGACGTCCTCCAGGTGCGGGAGCGCGGCAAGGCCGGCGGCGGCGGCCCCCTCGACCCGGATCCCCGCCGCGGCGAAGGCGCCGACGGCGCGCGCGATCTCGCGCTCCGTGACGCCGACCATCCGGCTCGCCACCTCGCCGAGCACCGCGACCGCGACGGGAATCGCCACACGGACGGCGAGCCCGTCCGCAAAGGTGGCGCTCCGGTCGGACTCCACGACCCGGCCGGCCTCCCAGGACTCGATCATCACCGGGGCGGCGGTGGAGGCGACGCCGATCCGCTCCGTGCTCGGGCAGCTCTTGCAGAGCTCGATCCCGATCCCGCCGAGCAGCGCGCCGTTTCCGACCGGAACTACGACGGCGGCCGGCTCGCCGCCGAGCTGCTCGACGATCTCCCTACCGATCGCGCCGTACCCGTCGTACTGCTCGCGCTCGGCGCCGTCCTCGAAGAACGGAAGCCCCTCGGCCTCCGCGAACGCGCGCGCCTCGTCCTTCGCCGCGTCGAGATCGACGCCGACCAGCCTCGTCTCCGCCCCGAGCCGCTCGATGTGCGCGAGCTTGGCGGCGGACGCGCCCTCGGGCGCATAGACGACCGTCCGGAGGCCGACTCGTGCAGCCGCCCAGGCGGTGGCCGCCCCGTGGTTTCCCGTCGAGGCCGTGACGACGGCACCGGCGCCCTCCGCCCGGAACCGCTCGAGGGTCGGCAGCGCGCCCCGCCACTTGAAGGCGCCCAGCTCGTGGACGTCCTCTCGCTTCAGGAAAAGCGCGCGGCCGTCGCCGATACGGGACGGCGCGGGCTCGAGCGGTGTAGGAAGCGAGGTCGTCATGCACGTTCGGCGGCCGGTGCACTGCCGCCCGGATTCTCGCAGGCGCTCGCGGCCGCGGCGCGGATGGCTACGATCGCCCGGCTCCGCCATGCGCGACATCCTCTT
>JAICNY010000235.1 GCA_025930955.1 Thermoleophilia bacterium | reverse complement strand
TCAGCTTGTGAACGCGCTCGACGTGCTTGCGCGCCCAGGCGCGAAGCTCGCTGTCGGGATCGACCGCGGGCGCGGGCGGCGCGGGCGAGACGTGCTCTCGCTTCGTGAGCATCTCGGTCGGCACGGTGATCACCTCCTCTCAGCCGATCATGAGGTGTCAGGTGCTGCCTTCCCGAGGAAAGCATCCTCCTCGGCCGGTCGTCCGGCATCGGTGCGCGCGCGGATCGAGGCTCCGCGTGGCCGCGGACGGCGGTGTCGGGCGCTGCGGGCTTCCCGCACGGTCGTCAGCGTCCGGCCCGATGCGCGCGCCGCGGTCGAGGAGGACGCTCATGTCGATGGCACGGCTGCTCGCAGCGTCGCTCATCCTGCTCGCCGTCGCGTGCGGGTCGCCCGCCGAGCAGGCCGGGCCGCCGCCGACGCCGGATCACCAGGCGCTGCTCGACGGGCTCGTCACGGGGCCGGAGCGGATCGCGCCCGGCGCGACCGCCTATGTGAGCGGGCCGAACGGGACGTGGCTCGGCGCGGCCGGCCTCGCCGACCTGGAGACCCGTCGGCCGATGCCGCCCGACGCGCGGATGCGCCTCGAGAGCGTGAGCAAGATCTACACGGCCGCGCTCGTCGCGCGGCTCGAGCAGGACGGCCTGCTCTCGCTCGAGGACACCGTCGAGCGGTGGCTTCCCGGCCTCCTCCCGTACGGGGACGAGATCACCCTGCGCCAGCTCCTTGCGATGTCGAGCGGGATGGTCGACAACAACGACATCGTCCGGGCGCCGCGCCGGTACCTCGCGAACGTCGGCGACCCGGCGCTCCGCAGGCGCCTCGTCCGGTTGGCCGAGCGAACCGAGACGAATCCGGCGCTCGACTTCGCGCCGATCTGGTGGATCCGGCTCGCCGCCTGGCAGCCGCTCCGCTTCGAGCCGGGCACCGGCTACCACTACTCGAACATCGGCTACGAGGTGCTCGGTCTCGTCGCCGCGCGCGCGGCGGGGCGGCCGCTCGGCGCGCTCTACGAGGAGCTCCTCATCGACCCGCTGGGCCTCCGCGCGACCGCGTACGACCCGCGCGGCCCGATCGCCGGCCCGCACGCGAAGGGCTACGCGCTCGCCTCCGACCGGGCCGAGACGGACACCACCGAGATCCACCCCGGCGTCGGCGCCGAGGGCGGGATCGTCGCGAACGCGCAGGAGACCGCCACCTTCCTCAGTGCGCTCATGCGCGGCGAGGTCGTCGACGCCGCGCACGTCGAGGCGCTCCGGGGCCCCGCGCTCTGGGCGGGCGGGAGCGCCAGCGGCTGCGCCGGGCCCGCGTTCGGCTGGAGCGGCGGCGGGGCCGGCTACAAGACGAACGTCTGGGTGAGCGGCGACGGGACGCGCGTCGCGGTGCTCCTCCTGAACGGGCGCCTGGACGGCGGCGGGAGCGACGCGGCCGCCCAGCACGCGCTCGCCCGGCTCTACTGCTCGGCCTGACCCGGGGGATCACGTTCCGGGCGACCGCTTTGCGACGAACGCGGCCGGGTTGTACGCTCGGGCGCACCGTGACCGCCGCAGCTCCGAGTCCGGGCCGGGGAACCCGCTCGAGCGCCTGGCTTCTGGCGCCGCTCGTCGCGCTGGCGGGCGTCTCGCTCACGCTCGGCCTGATCGCCCGCAGCACGGAGCCGGGGCCGTCGAGCTACCTCCGGCTCTTCTTCAGCGACACGATCCACATGAAGGTCTGGCTCGCGAGCGCGGCGGCCGTGCTCGGCGTGTTCCAGATCTTCTCGGCCGCCTGGATCTTCCGGAAGCTGCCCTGGTCGCGGCCGCGGTGGATCAACACGGCGCACCGGGTCTCGGGAGCGGCTGCGCTCCTCCTCACGCTGCCCGTCGCGTACCACTGCATCTTCAACCTGGGCTTCCAGGACGCGACCGCCCGCGTGCTCGCCCACTCGCTGCTCGGCTGCGTCTTCTTCGGAGCGTTCGCGGCCAAGGTGCTCGTCGTCGAGCTGCACCGGTTCCCGCGCTGGGTCCTCCCGACGGCGGGCGGGCTGCTCTTCGCCGTCCTCGTCGCCGTCTGGTACACGAGCGCGCTCTGGTTCTTCCGGCTCGTCGGCGTCGGTCTCTAAAGCGAGCGCCGTTTGGCGCACGCGTGCCGCGGAACGGACCGGGCGTGAGCGTCGAGCGGATCCGAGAGCCCCAGCCGGCTCCCGTGGGGGCCGCCGCCGCCGAGCGCGTCTTCGAGTGGCTCTCGGCCGGGCGCGGGAGCCGGATCTTCCACCCGCAAGGGATCGCCTACCGCGGGGTCGTGCGCGTGGACAGCGGCGTGGACGGCGTTCCGCTGCCTACCGCGGGCTCGGCGCACGATGCGGTCGTGCGGTTCTCGCGCGGGCTCGGGCTGCCGCGCGGGTGGCCGGAGTTCCTCGGGCTCGCGCTGCGGATCGGGGACGCGCAGGATCTTCTTCTCGCGTCCTCGTCGCCCTCGCCGCTCGTCCGGATGGTGCCGCTCCCCGCGCGGTCGTTCTTCGGGACGACGCTCTCGAGCCTCCT
>JAICNY010000080.1 GCA_025930955.1 Thermoleophilia bacterium | reverse complement strand
GAGCGGGAGACGAAGGAGGTGCGGCGGAGCCTGCTGCGAACGCCCCAGGAGCGCCTGAACGCCATGTTGAAGGCACGCGACCGCTGATGGCTGCCGGGACATCGTTCGATCCGATCGGGGCGCTACGGGCGCTCGACGAGCGCCGGGTCGCCTATGTCGTGATCGGCGGCCTGGGCCGGGTGATCCAGGGCAGCCCCGAGCGCACGGACGGGACGGATATCGTCCCCTCACTGCGCGAAGACAATCTGCGCAAACTCGCGCTCGCCCTCGGGGACATTGAAGCCCGCCGCGCGGACGGCAAGCCGCTCCGGTTCGACGAGGACCTGGTCCGCGAGTCCGTGCTGGAGCTCGAGACGGATACCGGCGAGCTGAAGATCGTCCCCGAGCCGGCCGGCACGCGCGGCTACGACGACCTCCGTCGCGCCGCCAGCCGGGAGCCGCTCGGCTCCGGCCTGCGACCCTCGGTCGCCTCGCTCGGTGACCACGCGCGCATGCTCGCCGCCCTCGGCCGCGACCAGGACGCCGCCAAGCTGCGAACCGTCCGCCGCCTGATCGAGCTCGAGCGCCAACTCGGCCTCGGCCTCGAGCGCTGAGCGGCCGTCTCCGAACCCCCATCGTCGCCCGGAGCTACCCAGCGGAATAACCAGGAGGGCACATATGCATCGTTGGATGCATCTGCGTCTCGCGTGCCATCCGGGCGGTGACGTTAGGCGACGACCGTGGCGAAGCGCCCATGGTGGTCATGGATCCGCTTCACTCCGCCGTCGCCGTGACTCGGACACCGTCGCGCCGGGGAACGACCCGTTCCGCGCGCGGGCCAAGCGCTGAACGAAGGCCGCACCACGGATTGACAGTACGCCCGGGCTATGCGTTTATTAGCGGCAGACAACGCTGATCCGAGTCAGCATGTTGGGGCCGCCGGTCAGCACACGAAGGGAGCTTACCGCTGTGCTGATGTGGCTGCATCGATTCCTCGCTACTTGCGGACTTCTTCTCGTGTTGGCCGCACCCGCGCCCGCGCAGGTCGCGGCGCCGATCGAAGGCGACGCCGTCGACGGGGTCGAGATCCCGTCCTTGCGCACCGAGAGCTCTCTGACGTATGAGCTCGAGCCAGGCAGCTACTCGATCGTGAGCTTCGCCGGTCCGATCAACTATCTGGCGGAGACTGGAGGCTGGCGCCGGATTGACAACACGCTCGTGCCGAGCGATCGGCACGGCTACGAGTTCGAGAACCGCGCCCACGCCTACAAGCTGCTGCTGCCTAAGTACCCTGGCGCGCAGCCGCTTCGATTCGAGTATGACGGAGCGTGGATCACGTTCGCGCTCGAGGGGGCCATAAGCGACGCAACACCGACGATTCGCACAACGTCGGAGCGCGTCGACGCGATGCCCGGCGTCGACGTGCGCTGGACCGCCGGCAGCCAGGGCGTCAAGGAAGACATCATCCTCGCCGGCCCCGAATCACCTCGCTCGTTCACCTTCGCCGTCAGGACGAGTCCCGGTCTTTCGGCGCGGCTTGCAGAGGACGGAGGCATTGATTTCGTCAGAACCGATGGCGTTCGCGCATTCTCCTTCGCCGCTCCGTACATGCAGGACTCGTCGGGTATGCCCGCGGAGACCTCCTGGGCCGTCACGTACGGCCTGACCAAGACGGAGGCCGGCTACGCCGTGTCCGTCACGGCGGATGACGAGTGGCTAAACGACCCTGCGCGCGTGTGGCCGGTCACGATCGATCCGACCATTCCGCTTGAGCACCCTGACGATTGCCATATTGCGAGCGGCCAGTGGGCGGCCAATAGCCACTGCGCCCTCACGGATCTGAAAGTCGGATACGGGGCCGGGGACAACTCGAAGCGACGGATGCTCCTCAAGTTTCCGCTTGACCCCGAGCTTCTTCAGGGCCCTCGAACCGTTACAGGTGCCACACTGTGGCTTTGGTGTGAGGGAGGCTCCACATCGAACGGAGCCGACATTCAGATCCGTCGAGTCACCACAGGATGGACTAACGCCACCAGCTGGAATGCCGGCTCACCCTGGCAGACCGCAGGCGGCGACTTCGGAAGCACGAACATCGCCCTCCGTAGCGACACAAATTGCGGTGCTACGGGCTGGAAGGCATGGCAGACGGCGGCTACCTTGACGCTCACCGACCTCGTGCAGTGGTGGGCCGACGGCTACTACCCCAACCACGGCCTCCTGCTCAAGCAGGCAGGCGAAACGACCAATAACATCCTGACCGTCACCTCGACCAACGATGCTAGCGATGACCATTGGCCGTACCTCAACGTGCAGTTCTCGAATACTGCGCCGACCGTTCCTAACGAGCTCACGCCTATATCGCCTTCGTGGGATCTCGACACGACCCCGACCTTATCGGGCGTATATGAAGACGTCGACGAGGGCGATGAAGGTTATCTTCTATTCCGGATATGTGACGAGATGCCGAGTACTGAGTCCGCGAGCTGCCCGCCAGGTTCCCATGTAGCATCGGGCGTTGGCAGCGGGGCCACCCCGGGCGGCGTATCGGTCTGGTCAGCTCCCGCCCTCTCTCCTGGCGGCACCTACTACTGGCAGGCTCAAGCTCATGACGGCGTGGTCTCTAACAACTCGAATACCGCTCGCTGGAGTGAGCCGCATACACACCACGTAGCGCTCGAGCCACCAGCACCAGCTGCACCGCTCGACGAAAGCGTCATGCCGCTGGCCGATCCGAATGTCCTATTCGAAGTCGGAGAGGATCGTTGGATCGAAGCTGAGCTCGCAACGAGTCCGGTATTCGGAACCGAATCAATCGTATGCAGCACAGGTTGGAGTGACAACGGATCCGCAGAGATGCATACATGGGACCTGGAGTCATGTGACCTTGCACAAGGGGTCCGCTACTGGTGGCGCGGTCGGGCTGCCGATGGTAACCCAAGCACCTCTCCCGCGCCGAACATCTCAGCATGGGGTTCGCCCGTCTGGTTCGATGCCGGCATTGGATTGGAGGATCCCGAGCTCGCCGACATGGCCGCAAGCACATACGCCGACGAGTACAACGTTTCAGTAGGCGAGGCAGACGCCCGAATCGCCGATCAGGACAGAATGGCGCTCGCCGACGATGAGATTGAAAGCGTGCTGGACAGCTACTACGCGGGGAGTTGGTTTGCGGACGACGGAACGCCGACGATTGGTGTCGTTCCGCCCGGGGACATCGATGAGGCGCTGGACGTTGTCGCTGCCTATGGCGTGACCGGCGACGTCGACTTCGTTGAAGCAGCATCGTCCTATGACGATTTAATGGCAGCCGCCGACTTGGTTGACGCCGACCTCGTGGCTTCGGCGAACGGATTGCCCTTCCAAATGGGCGTTAACGAGGTCGAAAATCGAATCGATGTCGTTATGAGTGCGGACCTCACCGTTCAGCATCGCAGCAACTTATCGCAGCAACTAGCGGCGCACGGTGTTGACGTTGCACTCACCTATGATGAAAGCGCGGCGTTGTATCGAACGCTGACAGCGTGCCGAGCCCCGTACTGCGACCGCCCGCTGCGGGGCGGTGTGCTTTACCACGGTGATCCCGTCCCCGCGGCCAAGGGGGCAGGGTGCACGACGGGCTTCATGGTCGGGCGAAGGTCAAATGACGAGCTGGCGGTCCTAACGGCGGGTCACTGTATCTATTCTGATCCGTTCGACGTTCGCTCGTCGTATCGCTCGAATCACCGAACGCATTGGGGAATTGGCACCTCGGCTGACGCCAATATAACGCCCTACGACGCTGGGCTACTGAAGGTAGCGACTTCGAGCTACTGGTACGCCGATCCGTGGCGTGGTTGGGTATTGCTCGCGCCGCGCGAGCATAGCCCCGAGCAAGTCAAGGACTATGCAATGACATCCGTGGGTACTAATGCGCGGCGAGCGAAGTATGGTCAGATCGTGTGTGCGACGTCCGGCCCTCCGCTTCCGAATGGCCGATATTCTGGTTGCGGCCGCGTGCAATGGCCGGATTTCACGATCCCGGCAGAAGATTTTGGCGGCATTCGAGTTCGACACACGGTTATGGTGAAGATGTGCAACCATCTCGTTGGAGGCTCAAGCGGCGGGCCGTGGTTCAAGCATCACCGAGCCTACGGGATTTCTATCGCGACGAACCTTGTCTGTCAGAACTTCTATCAAAAGATCGGCGTCGCTTTAGACGTAACTGACACATACTTGCTGCTTGAGTAGCTTGAGGTGAGAACAAACGGCTTTCTTATCCTGCTAGTTCTCCTCGCGGCTGGCTGCGAGTTGTCGCGCGAGGGTGAGAGCGCGCCACCCGATCGTCAGGCAGCGGCGAGGGAGGTTCGCGTCGAGCTCGCCACGATGGGTGAGCTGACTCTCCGGAAGTCATCCGATCCGTGCGCGATCGTCGTGCGCCGGGTACCGGCTACTCGCGTCCTTGTTCGAAGAGGCGAGGAATATGAAGCGATCTCCTGGAGCGAGATTCACGTGGGGGATGTCGTAGACTTGTGGCTGGAAGGTCTGGCTTCCACAGGATGCCCAGCTCGCGGTCAGGCGGCAGCGATCGTCCGGAACGGTTAGATGCGTCTAAGGTGAGCAAGCATCCGACCGCCGCCTGGGGACGAGTCGTCGCGGAAGCGCGATGCTTCGTCGAGCTGCTGGCGGTCGAGCCGCTCTACGGCCTCGACCGATGGCGGGCGCGTGTGCTCGAGCTCGCGCGTGGACGCGAGCAGGGCTCGGATTTCGGCCTCGATCTCTGAGCGCAAAGTCCGACGAGACGTGCTCAAACGCGTCAAATGCGACCGATCGCGTGCGCGGCGTGCCCCCACCGGTGCCCCCACGCGACCAAGAAGAGCTCCATTAGCAGGGGTGTTCGAATCCAGCCCGGCCCATCTCGGCGGCACGGTGCGGAAACCCGTTCGAGGGTCCCGCCCCGGCGCGCGGCGGTCGATGGGGAGAGGGATGTCGTCGCTGCGGCTTCCGTTCACCGTGCGCGCACCCCGGTCCCGCCGGTCGGCGGCGGACTGGGTGCGGCTCACCGCGACGAGCGCGTTCTCCGTGCTCCGCGAGCGCGAGCCCGCGCCGCTCGTCGAGCGGGTCGTCGCCGACGCGACGAAGTTCCTCGAGGCCTCCGTCGTGCGGCCGCTCCCGGTCGGCCCGCTCGGCCATCTCGCGCCGACTACGGCCGACGAGCTCCCCGAGCCCGCACGAAGGATGGAGGACGCGCTGCTCGCGCGCGCCCTCGCCGAGGAGCGGTCGCTCCTCTCGTCCCACCCGAAGCTCGACCCGGCGCTCACCGGGCTCGCCCGGAGCTGCGCGGCGGCGGGGGTCACGACGCACGTGCTTCTCGCCCATGCGTTCGGCGAGACGCACGGGGCCTTCGCCGCCCACTGGATCGGCCGCGAGCGGCCGCCGCACGAGCAGCGCGTCGGCTTCTACTACTACTGGGACTACGTCGGCCTGGCGATCGCCGCGCTCGCCGAGCGGACGCGGATCGAGGCCGAGCTCGAGGAGCTCCGCGCGCAGGCGTTCATCGACCGCCTGACCGGCCTCGCGAACGGCGTCGCGCTCGACCGCGAGCTGCAGCGACACGGGGAGACGGTCCCGTTCAGCGTCCTCGTCCTCGACTTCGACGGCCTGCGCGATGCGAACGAGCAGCTCGGCTACGAGCGCGGCGGCAACGTGCTGATCCGCGCCGTCGGGCGCGCGCTCGGAGAGCTCTGCTCCGAGCACGAGTTCCCGGCGCGCGTGCACACGGCGGGCGACGAGTTCGCGGTGCTGCTCCCGCAGGTGGACGAGGAGGGCGCCGCCGCCCGCGCGCGGCAGGTCGAGGCCGCGCTGGACGCCGTCGACCTCCTCGAGCCGCACCGGGCCGTCTACCGCGGCGCCTCCGTGGGGGCGGCGACGCGGAGGCCCGGCGAGGCGCCCGGCCAGACGCTCGGCCGGGCGGTCGACGCGATGCGCGAGCGCAAGCGCGTCCGCCGCGGCGCGTAGCCGCCCGGGCGGCGCGTCAGTGGGCCTCCTCCGTGCCCACGAGCGCGGGGCGAACACGCACAGGAAGGTCACGTCCGACTCCGCGGTCACGACGTGGTCGTCCCCGATCCCGACGGAGTAGAGCGAGCCGGGCCGGAGCTCCGTCACCCGGCCCTGTGCCAGGTCCTCGACCGTCGCCCGCCCTTCGAGGCAGTACACCGTCTCGGAGTGGGCGCGGTACGTGAACCGGAGCGACCGGCCCGCCTCGACGAGCGTCTCGTGGACGGAGAACGGGAGGCCGTCCTCCGCGAGGACGAGACGGCGGCTCTTCCAGCCCTCGCCGTGGACGTCGCGCTCCGTCCCGAGGATCTCCTCCACGCTCCGCGTGAACATCGCTCCGCCTCCCTCCGTCGTTCGGAGCAGTCTCCCACGGAGCGGCGGTCAGTCGACGACGCCCTCCCAGTCGTGCTGGACGACGAAGCGGCGGCCGGGCCTGCCGCGCAGCTCGATCTCGCGGACGGCGACGTTGTTCAGGTACGACGCCTCCTGCAGCAGGCCGAGCGGGTTGACCTCCGTGAAGACGCTGTAGCGGCCGTTCGGGAGGTTCGTCACGTCGAAGGCCTGGCCGGCGACCGACTGGTAGTACGTGTCCGCCCAGCCGGCCGCGAGCACCTCGCGCACCCAGCGGGCGCCGGGGCCGCCGCACATGCTGCCGAGGAAGCTCGACCACGGCGAGACGGCCGCGCCGGGGCGGGTCAGGTCGATCGCGTCGGTCGGCGCGAGGCAGAACGACTGCTTCTTCGACCGGACGACCTCCTCCGTCCGCGAGTCGACGATCGCGTACTTGATGAACTGGAGGAAGTGCCAGTGGTTGTGGCCGCGGCGCGGATCCCAGTCGAACGTCCCGGCGGGCACCTTGCCGACCACCTCGCCGTCCGGAGCGTGGAAGTACTGGAAGGCGTCCATCACCTCCTCGCCCGGCCGGCGGAAGCCCTCGACGACGAGCGGCCCGGGCCCGGCGTTCCACGGGCTCGAGGCGAAGGAGAGCAGCTCCCTCCGGCCGTGCGCGCGGACGAACATCCCCCACGCGGGCAGGGCGGCGAGGTCGGGGAGCGTGGTGGGATCGGGATCCGATACGACCGGCACCTCGCCCGCCGCCCGGAGCAGCGGGGCGGATGCCTCCGCCTGGGCCGCCGCGCGCCCGCGCGGGCGCATCCGGTGCCGCCGTGGCTTG
Source organism: Thermoleophilia bacterium (assembly GCA_025930955.1). Lineage (GTDB taxonomy): Bacteria > Actinomycetota > Thermoleophilia > Gaiellales > Gaiellaceae > JAICNY01. Next base: position 4,823 of record JAICNY010000080.1, on the reverse strand, counting down.
CGAACGGTCAGCCCGACCGTCGTCGTCACGCGCTCCGCCGGGATCTCGAAGAGCGTCCGAAAGAGCGGCGCGATCGCGTAGGTCAGGACGTAGCTCCCCGGCCGGAGCCGCATGGTCGAGTCGAACCACGACGACTCCTCGCCCTCCGAGAAGAGCCCGGTCGCCCAGCCGGTCTCGATCCCCCAGACCATCCCCTGCACGAACGGCGACGAGGAGCCGCAGCCGAACGGGTAGTGCGGGACGACCGGCCCCGAGTCGTCGACGCGCTGGCGCGCGTAGCTGTTCGGGCAGAACGTAAAGCTCCGCTGCGCCACGAATCTGCCGCCTGGCTTGCGCGCGGTGACGACGACGAAGCCCGCGAGCCCACGGAAGCCGTCGAGCGCCTCCGGCGGGAGCGTCCGGAGCACCGCGAGCGTCTCCGCGTCGACCTGCTTCCCGGCCGGCGGGAGCCAGTACACCGGGCGGTTGACGTGCACCCGGAACTCCCCGCCGCGCGACGCGACGAGCACCCCGAGGTCGAGGCTCACCCGGCCACGGAACGAGGTCACCGCCCGCGGGCGCTCCGGGCCGAGCAGCTCGAGCGACGGGATCTGCGCGCCGGCCGCGGGCACGAGGGCGAGCGCGGCGAGCGCGATGCACGCGGCGGCCGCGAGCCGCAGCCGCCGTCCGCTCCGATCCCGTGCCCTGCGCAGGCACCGGATCGTAGTCCTCGCCCCGGCGGTATGGAAGGCCCGGGGCGTCGAGGTGTCTACTCGTCCGGCGCGAGGTCGAGCGCGGCCGAGTTGATGCAGTAGCGGAGGCCCGTCGGGTGCGGCCCGTCCGGGAAGACGTGCCCGAGGTGGCCTCCGCAGGACGCGCAGAGCGCCTCGGTTCGGGTCATCCCGTGCGAGCGATCTTCCTCCGTCTCGACCGCGTCGTCCGCGACGGGCGCGTAGAAGCTCGGCCAGCCGCTCCCCGACTCATACTTCGTGTCGGAGCGGAAGAGCTCTGCGCCGCAGCCCGCGCAGCGGAACGTGCCGTGCTCCTTCGTCGTCGCGTACTTCCCCGTCCAGGGCCGCTCCGTGCCCTTCTCGCGGAGGACGTGGTACTGCTCTGGCGTCAGCTCGCGGCGCCACTCCTCCTCGCTCTTTCGCACCTCGTTCGGCATCGAGGCCTCCTCCCGGTTGATCACTACAGAATGTATACTTGCTCGCATCAGAGTACTAGGTAAGGAGTCTGTTTCGTGAGCAACCTCTTGCTCGTCCCTCTGGAAGACGCCGTCGTCTTCCCCCACATGGACGTTACGCTCACCGTGGAGGTCGGTGACGAGGAGCGCGTGCTGCTCGTCCCCCGCCACGAGAACGAGTTCGCGAGCGTCGGCACGGTCGCCGAGGTCGGCGAGCAGGTCCGCCTGCCCGCCGGCGTGCGCGCCGTCGCGCTCTCCGGCCTCCATCGGGGCATCGCCGGGGCGGCCTCGACGGACGCGCGGGGCCGCCTGCGCGTCGAGGTCGAGGAGCGGCCCGACGACGACCAGCCGGTCGACGGTCGCATCAAGGAGCTCGAGCGCGAGTACCGCGCGGTCGTCGAGGAGATCCTCGACCTGCGCGGCGACGACGGGCGCATCGCCGCGTTCGTGCGCTCGATCACCGAGCCGGGCGCCCTCGCCGACACGGTCGGCTACGCGCCCGACTTCACGTTCGAGCAGAAGGTCTCCGTCCTCGAGGCGGTCGACCTGCGCGAGCGGCTCGAGCTCGCCGTGCGCCTCCAGCGGGAGCGCCTCGCCGAGCTGCAGGTCCGCCGCCGCATCCGCGACGACGTCGAGTCGGGCGCCCAGAAGCAGCAGCGCGAGTACTTCCTGCGGAAGCAGATGGAGTCGATCCGCAAGGAGCTCGGCCAGGACGAGGGCTCCGTCATCGACGAGTACCGCACGAAGATCGAGGAGGCCGGGATGCCCGAGGAGGTGCGGGAGCAGGCCGAGCGCGAGCTCGCGCGCCTCGAGTCGATCGGCGAGCAGAGCGCCGAGAGCTCGGTCATCCGCACGTACCTCGACTGGCTCATCGCCGTGCCGTGGTCGAAGCGCTCCGAGGAGCGGCTCGACCCCGCCTATGCGCGCGAGGTCCTCGACAACGACCACTACGGCCTCGAGGACGTGAAGGACCGGATCGTCGAGTACCTCGCCGTCCGCAAGCTGCGCAAGGAGCGCGGAATCGAGGAGGACAAGCGCTCCGGTGCCATCCTCACGCTGATCGGCCCGCCGGGGACCGGGAAGACGTCGATCGGCGAGTCGGTCGCGCGGGCGCTCGGGCGCGAGTTCGTCCGGATGTCGCTCGGCGGCGTCCGGGACGAGGCCGAGATCCGCGGCCACCGGCGCACGTACATCGGCGCCATGCCGGGCCGGCTCGTCCGCGCCCTGCGCGACGCCGAGACGATGAACCCGGTGATCATGCTCGACGAGGTCGACAAGGTCGGCGCCGACTGGCGCGGCGACCCCTCGGCGGCGCTCCTCGAGGTGCTCGACCCGGCGCAGAACCACTCGTTCCGCGACCACTACCTCGACGTGGAGCTCGACCTCTCCGAGGTCGTCTTCATCGCCACCGCGAACATCGCCGACACGATCCCCGGCCCGCTGCTCGACCGGATGGAGGTCATCCGCTTCGACGGCTACACGGTCGACGAGAAGGTCGCGATCGCCCGCGGCTACCTCTGGCCGCGCCAGCGCGAGCGGAACGGCCTGCGCGAGGACGAGGTGGAGATCTCCGACGAGCTCCTCTCGCTCGTCGTCCGCGAGTACACGCGCGAGTCCGGCGTCCGCCAGCTCGAGCGTGAGCTCGGGAAGCTCCTGCGCAAGATCGCGACCGCGATCGCGTCCGAGCAGGTCGAGGCGCCCGTCGTCTGCGACCTCGAGCGGGTGCGCGACGCGCTCGGCAAGCAGCGCTTCTACCAGGAGGCGGCCGAGCGCACCGCGGTGCCCGGCGTCGCGACCGGGCTCGCCGTCACGGGCACCGGCGGAGACGTCCTCTTCGTCGAGGCCTCCGCGATGCCGGGGAAGGAGGGGGAGCTCGTCCTCACCGGCCAGCTCGGCGACGTGATGAAGGAGTCGGCGCGCATCGCGCTCTCGTACGTGCGCGCGCACGCCGACCTGCTCGGGATCGACGAGGCGGCCTTCGAGGAGCGGGCGTTCCACGTCCACGTCCCCGCCGGCGCGATCCCGAAGGACGGGCCGAGCGCCGGGATCACGATGGCGACCGCGCTCGCCTCGCTCCTCTCCGGCCGGCCGGTCAAGCACACGGTCGGGATGACGGGCGAGGTCACGCTCCAGGGGCGCGTCCTCCCGATCGGCGGGCTCAAGCAGAAGGCGCTCGCGGCCCACGCGGCGGGCCTCACCGACGTCGTCATGCCGGAGCGAAACCGCGCCGACCTGGACGACATCCCCGCGGACGTGCGCGAGGAGCTCGCGTTCCACCCGGTCATGAGCCTCGGCGAGGTCCTCGACCTCGCCCTCGAGCCGAAGCCGCATGCATCGCTGCAGACGGTGTGAGCCGGTGCCCGAGGAGGTTCGCCTCGCGGCGGACCTCCTCGAGCGGCGCTGGCTCCTCCAGATCCTCTACGCCGCGCACGCGGGCGCGGTGCGCTTCAACGAGTTCCGCCAGTCGGTCGGGCCCGTGCCGCCGCGGACGCTCGCGGCGCGGCTCGTGGAGCTCGAGCGGGCCGGCATCCTCGAACGGGTCGTCGTGGACTCCCGCCCGCCGCGCGTCGAGTACCGCCTGACGGACGAGGGCCGGCGGCTCAAGGTCGTCGTGGACGCCCTGCGTAGCTGGGCCCGCGCCCGCCGGCCGGTCGAGACGGTGTAGAGGCGGGGCGCCCGGCGGCTCTTGCGGCCGGGCGCCCCGCTCCTGCCCCTAGCGGAAGCGGAAGTACGCGACGTGCTCGCTTCCGTCGTCGAGGGCGAGCACGAGGGCGCGGCACGTGCCGCTCCATGCCCTTTGCGTCTTCCAGTTGATGGTGTAGGTCGTACCGTCGAACGTGAGGCCCGAGTTGCCGGGCGTCGCGGCCGGCGACGAGGTCCCGATCGGCTCGAGGGTCGAGCAGGACACCTGCTGCGTGCTCGGCGAGCCGGCCGCGAGGATCCCGAGCCCGCGGTCGCCCGCGAGGGCGAACGTGAGCGGGACGGTCGCCCCCGCGTTCCGGTCGTTCAGCCCGTCGCCGACGGGCGGGCCGAAGCCGGAGAACGGGTAGAGCACCTCGAGCGTCACCGGGATCTCGATCAGCGGGTCGCCGGCGTCGTTCGTGGCGATGCAGAGGAGCCCGGTCTGGGTGTCCTTCGCCTCGATCCCGACGGCGGAGAGCGTCACCTTGACGGTCGAGGCCGAGCTCGACCCGGTCGTCCCGGCGGCCGGCGCCGCGCTCAGCCAGCCGAGGTCGGACGGCTCGGAGCAGTCCGACGCGGCCTCGGTGATCGACCACACGAGGTCCTGGTCGGGCTCGAGCGCCTCGTTCGCCACGGTCAGCTCGACGGTCGTCTTCGTCTCCTCCGGCGTCGCCGCCGAGAGGCTCGCCGGCGCGGCTGCGGCGTGCGGGCACTCGAAGAGCCGGTCGCCCTCGACGATCGGCGACGGGTCGGCCGACGCCGCGTCGAAGATCATCGGGATGAGCCCGCGGAGCGGCTGCGCGAGCCGGACCACGTGCCCGGCCGGCCGGTTGTCCACCGCGATCCCGTGGATCCCGAGCCTGAGCTCCAGGCTGCCGCCGAAGCGGTCGGCCTCGTACTCCTCGTCCGTGACGAAGTAGCCGCACGGCGCCGGATCGATGATCCGAGACGCGATCGGGGCGTCCGTGTTCGGGAG
>JAICNY010000023.1 GCA_025930955.1 Thermoleophilia bacterium | reverse complement strand
GTGGCAGCGCCCGGATCCCGCAGGCCGAGCATCAGCGCGTCCCCGCCGCGGCGACGAGCGCGAACGTCGTGCCGAGCTCCGCGGACGCGCCGAGCACGTCGCCGGTCACGCCGCCGAGCCGGCGCGCCCCGAAGCCGAGCCCAGCGACGGCGAGCGCCGCGCCGCCGGCGAGCCAGAGCCCACGCACGCCGAGCAAGACGACCGCGAGGACGAGCCCGAGCACGACCCCCGCCGCGAGCACCGGGCGGCCGGCGAGCGCGCGCCCGGTCCCCTCGTCCTCGCGCGCGTAGGGGAACGCGGACGCGAGGGCGAGCGGCGCCGCCCGCCCGAGTGCGAACGCCGCTGCGACCGCGAGCACCGGCTTCGGCCCGGCCGTGACCGCCGCCACGGCGGCCGTCTTCACGAGGAGGTCGAGACCGAGCACGACCGCACCGTACGCGCCGATCGCCGGCTCCCGCATGGCCGCGAGCGCACCGTCTCGCGTCCGCGCCCCGAGGCCGTCGGCCGTGTCCGCGAGGCCGTCCAGGTGGATCGCGCCCGTCAGGAGCGCCTCGAGCGCCACCGCGAGGGCCGCGGCGAGGAGCACGCCGAGGCGCCCGTCGAGCCCGGTCGCGACCAGCCCCGCGAGCGCCCCGATCCCCGCACCGACGAGCGGGAAGAGCAGCGCGCCGCGCGCGACGTCGTCCGCCCCGAGCCGCGCGCGCCCGACCGGGACGAGCGTCAGGAACCCGACCGCCGCGAGCGCCGCCCTACCGGCCCGCATCGGTCACCCCAGCGTCCGCGAACGTCGCCATGTCCGCGAGCACCGCGAGCGCGGCACCGACGAGCGGCAGCGCGAGCGCGGCGCCGCTCCCCTCCCCCAGCCGCAGCCCGAGGTCGAGCAGCGGACGCAGGCCGAGCTCCGCGAGGACGAGCGCATGCCCCGGCTCCGGCGAGCGGTGCCCGGCGACCATCCGCGCCCCTGCAGCCGGTGCGATCCGCGCGGCCACGAGCGCCGCGGCGCCGGTCGGAAAGCCGTCGAGGAGGACGACGCAGCCCGCCGCCGCCCCGCCGAGGCAGACGCCGGCGAGCACCGCGAGCTCGAACCCGCCCACGGCGGCGAGCGCGCCCACCGGATCGCCGAGCGCCGCCCGGTTCACCGCGAGCGCGCGGCCGACGACTGCGACCTTGCGCTCGAGCCCCACGTCGTCGACGCCGGTCCCGCGCCCGCACACCGCCCACGGCTCGGCCGGGAGGAGCGCGGCCGCGAGCGCCGCGGCGGCGGTCGTGTTCCCGATCCCCATGTCGCCGACGGCGAGGACGCCGACGCCCTCGGCCGCGAGCTCCTCGGCAAGGGCGGCGCCGCCGGCGAGGCCGTGGAGCGCCTGCTCGCGCGTCATCGCCGGCCCGCGGCTCGCGTCCTCGGTCCCCGCGCCCAGGCGGAGCGGCCGCACCGCCGGGTCGGCGACAGGCTCGAGCACGCCCGCGTCGACCACGACGAGCCGTGCGCCCGCCTCGCGCGTGAGGACGTTGACCGCCGCGCCGCCGGCGAGGAAGTTGGCGAGCATCTGGCCGGTCACCTCGGGCGGGTACGCGCTCACACCCTGCCGTGCGTAGCCGTGGTCGGCGGCGGCGAGCACGATCGCCGGCGCGAGGCGTCCCGGCGCGGCGTCCCAGCGGATCCCGGCCACGCGCACGGCGAGCTCCTCGAGCGCGCCGAGGCTCCCGCGCGGCTTCGTCTTCGCGTCGAGCGCCGCCCGCGCCGCGGTTCGCGCCTCCTCGGAAACGGGCCGGATCCGCGCGACGAGCGCGTCCAGGTCGAAGGCGACAGCGCTCGTCACCGGAGCTCGAGCTCCCGGCCCGCGACGACGAGGGACGCCCGCTCGGCCGCCGCGGCGAAGACCCCGTTCACGCGGCCGAGCACGTCGCGGAAGCGCCGGCCGAGCGGCGTCGCCGGCACGACGCCGAGCCCCACCTCGTTGCTGACGACGACGGTCAGCGCCTCGCGCGAGGCAGCGACGTCGGCCGCCTCGACGGCCGCGCGCTCCACCGCGGCGTCGTCCATGCCCGCCTCGAGCGCGTTCGACGTCCAGAGCGTGAGGCAGTCGACGACGACGCACGCCTCGGCGGGCGCCTCGCGCAGCGCGCGCGAGAGCACGAGCGGCTCCTCGACCGTCGTCCACGAGGACGGCCGCTCGGCCCGGTGCGCGTCGACGCGCGCGCGCAGCTCCTCGTCGCCGCCGCGCAGCTCGGTCGTCGCGACGAACACGACGGGCGCGCCGGCTTCGGCCGCGAGGCGCACGGCGAGCGCCGACTTCCCGCTCCGCGCGCCGCCGAGGAGGAATACGAGGCCCACTAGCCCACCGGCCGCTCGGCGTCGACGCGCGGCCGCAGCGGAACGACCGCCACGCCCTCCTCCCCCTCGACCACGCGCACCGAGGCGCCGTAGTGGCGCGCGACGAGCTCCTCCGTCAGCACCTCGGCGGGCGCCCCGCTCGCCGCTTCCCGGCCGCCGTCGAGGAGGAGCAGCCGGTCGGCGTACTGCCCGGCGAGCGTCAGGTCGTGCATCGCCGCAAGCACGGTGAGCCCCCGCTCGGCCCGCAGGGAGGCGACGAGCTCGAGCACCTGCTGCTGCGCCCCGACGTCGAGGGCGCTCGTCGGCTCGTCGAGGAGGAGCAGCGTCCCGTCCTGCGCCACGGCGCGCGCGAGCACGGCTCGCTGCCGCTCGCCGCCGGAGAGCGAGCCGAGCCGCCGCCCGGCGAGCTGGAGGACGTCGAGCGCCCCGAGCGCAGCGCGGGCCGCGTCGACGTCGCGCCGCCCCGGTGCCCCTGCGTAACCGAGGTGCGGCGTCCTGCCGAGCACGACGTAATCGAGGACGCTCATGTCGGGCGGGATGACCGGGAGCTGGGGCACGACGGCGACGCGGCGCGCGACGTCCCGCCGTCCGAGCGACGCGACCTCCGCGCCGAGCAGCTCGAGCGAGCCGTCGTAGGGCACGAGCCCGGCGACCGCGCGGAGGAAGGTCGTCTTGCCGGCGCCGTTCGGCCCGATGAGCGCGATCCACCCGCCGCGCTCGAGCTCGAGCCCGACCCCGTCCACGACCCGCACCCCGTCGAGCACGACGCCGACCCCGCGCGCACGGACGACGCTCACGGCCCGACCGTCCTCGTCGTGCGCAGGACGACCGCGAAGAACGGCGCCCCGAGGAACGCGGTCACGACGCCGATCGGGAGCTCCGCGGGCGCGATCGCCGTCCGGCAGATGAGATCCGTGAGGACGAGGAACCCCGCCCCGACGCCGAGCGAGAGCGGGAGCACAGCGCGGTAGCTCGTCCCGACGAGCAGCCGGATCGCGTGCGGGACGATGATCCCGACGAACGCGATGAGGCCGCTGAAGGCGACCGCGGCCGCCGTCCCGAGCGTCGCGGCCGCCACGACGACGAGCCGCACGCGCGCGACCGCGACGCCGAGCGAGGCCGCCTCGTCGTCGCCGACTGCGAGCACGTCGAGCAGCCGCCGGTGCCAGACGAGGAGCGCGGTCGACACGACCGCGTACGGCAGCGCGATCGCCACGTCGCTCCACCCGGAGGTCTCGAGCTGGCCGAGGATCCACGCGTAGACCTCCTGCACCGTCTCCGTGTTCCGCTGCTGGAGGAAGGTCTGCACCGCCGTGAGGAACGCGGCCACGGTGACGCCGGCGAGGATCAGCGTCGCGGTGCTCCGCCCGCCCCCGACCGAGCGGCCGAGCCCGTACGCGGCCGCGACGCCGAGGATCGCGCCGGCGAACGCGGCGACCGGCCGCAGGTCGACGCCGAGCGGGTCGCCGACGTCGTAGGCGATCACGAGCGTCGCCCCCAGGCCCGCCCCCGCGGCCGCGCCGAGGAGGTACGGGTCGGCGAGCGGGTTCCGGAAGACCCCCTGGTACGCGGCGCCGGCCGAGGCGAGGAGCGCGCCGACCACCAGCCCGAGCGCAACGCGCGGCGCCCGGAGCTCCCAGAGGATCGCGTCCTCGGTCGCCGTGAGCGGCGACTCGACGCCGAGGCCCGGAACGTGCGAGAGGAGCTCGCGCGCCACCCGTTCCGTGCCGAGACCCACCGGCCCGAGTGCGAGCCCGAGCAGCGCGGCGAGAAGAACGAACCCGGCCACGCCGAGCGCCCACGCCACCGAGATGCCCGGGAGCGGCCGGTCGGCCCGCCGCGCGAGCCGCGCGCGGACGTCGGCCTCGGTCACCGGCCCTCCATCTGCGCGAGCGCGTCGACGACGAGCGCGACGAAGTCGACCGTCCGCGGCCCCCAGCGCGACGTGATGTCGTCGTCGGCCTCGACGACGTTCCCGCTCCGGACGGCGTCGATCCGCTGCCAGCCGGGGCGCTTCGCGACCGTCTCCGCGGTCTGCCCGCAACACTTCGTGTCCGCGAGGACGATCAGGTCGGGGTTCGAGGCGACGATGTGCTCGACCGAGAGCTGCGGATACTCGGTTCCGGCCTTCTCCGCGTCGTCCGCGATGTTCTCGAGGCCGAGCCGCTCGTAGATCGACCCGATGAACGTGTTCGAGGTGGCCGAGTAGAAGTCGAGGCCGAGCTCGTGGTAGACGCTCAGGCCGCCCGCCCCCTCGGCGGAGGCGATCAGCTCCTCGATCTCCGCCTGCATCTCCGCCGTGACCGCCTCCGCCTCCTCGAGGTGACCGGTCGCCCGGCCGAGCGTCTCGATCTGCGCGTAGGCGGCCTCGAGGTCGGGCGCGGCGTCCTGCAGGAGCACCGCGATCCCGAGCCGCTCGAGCCCCTCGACGAGCCCGCCCGGGTCGTACGCAGCGACGACGAGGTCCGGCTCGTAGCCGGCGATCGCCTCGAGATTCGGCTGGAAGCCGGAGAGCTCCGTGACCGGAGCCTCCGGCGGGTAGTTCGACTGGTCGTCCACGGCGAGCACCTGGTCGCCCGCGCCGATCGCGAAGAGCGACTCGGTGGCGGTGGACGAGAGGGACACGATCCGCGACGGCTCGGCCGGGATCTCGACCGGGCCGCTGTCGCCTTCGACCGTGACCGGGAAGGCCGCGGGCGGCTCGTCGGCGGCCGTCGTTGCCGCGACCGGCTCGCCCGTGTCCGCGCCGCCCCCGCACCCGGCGAGTGCGACGGCGAGCGCGAGCAGGCTCGCGCCCACGAGGACGATGAGGCGCTTGAGCACGTTTCCTCCTTCCGCGAGGGGAACGGGTCGACGAGCGCGAGGTCTTCTGACTCGGGGCGCCCTCCTCCGCCGCCTTCCCAGCGGCTGCCAGTGGCGTCTGGCGGAGGAGCGTCTCCCCTCACAGCGGCGGGACCGTGCCGGACTCTCACCGGACTTCCCTCGACCGCTCGCCTTCGGTTGTGGGCGGACGGTACCACTGGAGTACGCTGGCGGGCAATGTCCGCCCGGGAGCGCCTGGCCCGCTGGGGCCCCGTCGTCCTCTGGGCCGGGGTGATCTTCGCCTTCTCGTCCATCCCGTCGCTCTCGTCCGGGCTCGGGACGTGGGACCTCCTTTTGCGCAAGGCCGCGCACGTCGTCGAGTACGCGATCCTCGGGGCGCTGCTCGCCCGTGCGCTCCCGTCGTACGCCTGGGCGATCGCCGTCGGATCGCTCTACGCCGTGACCGACGAGGTGCACCAGGTCTTCGTCGCCGGCCGCACCGGCTCGCCCGTCGACTGGGCGCTCGACACCGTCGGGGTCGCGGTCGGAGTGGTCGCGTACGCGAGGCTGCGCCGGTGACGACGGTCGCCGTCTCGCTCGACGGCGCCCTCGGCGACACGCGGCCGCTCTGGGACGCCTTCCTCGCGGACTCGGCGCGGCGCTTCGCGGGGATCGCGCCGCTCGACGTCGCCTCGCTCCCGGAAAACCGCGTCGCGGCAGCCGCGGAGCTCGACGCCTGGGCCGAGGGCGGCGTCGGCGACTGGCGCAGGGCGCTCGAGCGCTTCGCCGAGGATCACGCGCCCGTCCACCTCCGCCCGGACCCGGGCGCGAACGCCGCCCTCCGCCGGCTCCGGCGCGCCGGCGCGCGGATCGTGGTCGTCACGGACGCGCCGGAGCCGCTCGCCCGGGTCGCGCTCGCCCACCTCGGCGTCGCGCGGTCGGTCGACGAGGTCGCAACGGAGCCGCCGCACGGGGCCGCGATCGTCCACTCGGCCGACGACCTCGCCCGCCACGGCTACGATCAGGGGTGATGGGCGCGGATCGGAAGCACCTCGACGACCGGCAGCTGGACGCGCTGCTCGAGCGGCTCGACCGGCTCTGCGACGAGGTGCACGGGCTGAACCGCCGGCTCGACCAGCACGACGCGCTCCTTCGCATCGGCGGCGAGCTCGCGAACCTCAACGAGTCGCTCCAGGCCCTCGCGTACGCCGCGCTCGGCCAGCAGGGCCCGCAGGTCCGCCGCCGCCGCTCCGCGTAGCAGGCGGTCCCGGCGGCCGCGGCCTCCCCGGCCACGGACGGAGGACTGTCCCCCGGGCACGGCCGGAGGGGACACCGCACACGGCCGGCGGGGCCAGAGCCCCTCGGTCGCCGGCCGGGCGAGCGTTCGCCCGCACGATGCGGGTCTGCGACCCCGACCATGTCCCCGCGCGCCATGCCCCGGGGACTGTCCCCGGGGCATGGCTTCCCCGGACGTGCGGGGCTGTCGCCGCCTGCGGCCCTCTAGGCGAGCCCAGCGCCGCTCAGGCAGTCGGCGACGAACCGGCGCGGCACGGTGGAGACGCAGGCGCTCCGCTGCTCCTCCTCCGTCGGGAAGAGGTTCGCGACGATCGTCCCGATCCCGGCGTAGCAGCGGGACCGGTGGCGCATGTCCGCCCGGGCGCAGAGGGCTGCGGCCCGCTCGGCCCCGGCGTCGTTCGACGTGATGTCCCGCGCCGCGCCGTAGAGACAGCTCTCCTCGTACGCAGGACGCCCGGCGAGGCCGCAGATCCGGACGATCTCCGCCGCGTCCTGGCGCGTCGACCCGGACGCGTCGCGCCCGTACGACTCGAAGCAGATCGCGACCCACTCGGCCTCGACGCCCGCGCAGACGCTCGCCGTGTCCGCCCAGTCGAACCCGTTCAGCTCGTTCACGCGCGAGGTGACCATGAGGTAGCAGTAGTACTTGTGCCGGTCGGCCACGTCCTCGCACGGGTAGACGGGGTCGTCGTCGCGGATCCACTTCGACTTCACGCCGTAGCTCGACGCGATGTTCTCCATGAAGACGCCGCCGGTGCAGGAGGACTGCGACCACCGGTCGGCGAGCTCGTCGCAGATCCCGAGCGACCAGGGCAGGTCGTAGCCCGAGTGGATCATGAGGCCGTGCCCGAGCCCGTGGACGCACTGGTAGAGGAGGAACTCCGTCTCCTCGATCCGCTCGCCCTTGCAGAGCTCCCGCGCGACCGGGCCCGCCTGGTCGAGCGACTCGAGATCGGCGAAGGCGCGCTCGAGGATCCCGTGGTAGTAGCCGGACCAGCACGACGCCGAGCCGGCCGCGAACGCCTCGCCGACGTCGCCCTCGAAGCGCGCGAGCGCGGCCGAGCCGATCGTGTGCGCGATCCGGTGGCAGTTGCTCTCGACAGAGGAGTCCGCCTGCATCGCGGCGTCGAACTCGGCGATCGCGCGCTCTGGGCCCTCGGCGTACGCGAGGTTCCCGAACGCCTGCTCGATGCAGCGGGGGTCCGAGCCGTCGCAGTCGGCGAGCTCGAGGTCGTCCGGCTCGAACGTGCCCGCGACCGGGTGCGCGTCCATCGCGCTCGGCATCGCGTCGCCGCCGCCGCCTGCGTCGCCGCCGTCGTCGCGCGTGAGGAGCACCGCGCCCGCCGCCGCTCCGGCCGCGATCAGCGCGACGGCGAGTGCCGCGAGCAGGAGCCCGCGCCGGCTACGAGGTCTCGGCATCCCTCAAGAGTACGCCGCGGCCGGCCGGAACCGCCGCGATCGGTGAGCGGACGGGCGAGCCGGGCCTATGAGCGGCCGGCGGGCCAGGAGCCGCGCCGGTCGTCGAGGCGCGAGTCCGCACCGAACAGCACGGCGAGCGGGCCGACGAGGAGGAAGAACGCGAGGAGGATGATCTGTGCCATGCCCCTTTCATCGGCATTCGCGCGGGGGGCCTTGAAAAGGACGTGGCCCGTTCGAGGCGAACCCCCGCCCGTGCGGCCCGACACCCGTCACCGCGCCGCCTGAGGAGCCCGACGTGCGTCGTCGCTCCCTCCATCCGGCCCAGCTCGTCGTCCTCGCCTTCGCCGCGGCGATCCTCGTCGGGACGCTCCTCCTCCTGCTCCCGGTCGCGCGGGTCGGTGACGAGGGTGCCTCGTTCCTGACCGCGCTCTTCACGGCGACATCGGCGGTCTGCGTGACCGGCCTCGTGGTGGTCGACACGGAGACGTACTGGTCGCCCACCGGCCAGGTCGTGATCATGGCGCTCATCCAGGTCGGCGGCTTCGGGATCATGGCGCTGACCTCGCTTCTGGCGCTGCTCGTCGCCCGCCGCCTCGGCCTGCGGACGCGCCTTCTCGCCCAGACGGAGACGAAGGCGCTCCAGCTCGGCGACGTCCGGCGCGTGCTCCTCGGGGTCGCGATCCTCAGCCTCCTCTTCGAGACGGCGACGACGCTCGTCCTCACGGGCCGGCTCTGGCTCGCGTACGACTACGCGCTCGGCGACGCGCTTTGGCACGGCGCCTTCCACGCCGTCTCCGCCTTCAACAACGCAGGGTTCTCGCTCTGGAGCGACAACCTCATGGGCTTCGTGACGGACGGCTGGATCTCGCTCGCGGTCGCCGGAGCCGTGATCTGCGGCGGTCTCGGGTTCCCCGTCTGGCTCGAGCTCGCCCGGCGCGGCCTTACCTGGGAACGCTGGTCGATCCACACGAAGCTGACCCTCGCCGTGACCGCCGTCCTGCTCGTCGCAGGCACGGTCGCCGTGCTCGCATTCGAGTGGTCGCAGCCGGAGACGCTCGGCCCGCTCGGCGTCGGCGGGAAGCTCCTCGCCGGATTCTTCCAGGGCGTCATGCCGCGCACCGCGGGGTTCAACTCGCTCGACTACGGCGAGCTCCAGCCGGAGACGCTCCTCGTGACCGAGATCCTCATGTTCATCGGGGGTGGAAGCGCCTCGACCGCCGGCGGGATCAAGGTGACGACGCTCGCGCTCCTCGCACTCATGGTCGCCGCGGAGGTTCGGGGTGACCCGTCCGTGCACGCATTCGGCCGGCGCATCCCCGCCGTGGCGCAGCGGCAGGCGTTCTCGATCGCCGTGATCGCGCTCGTCGCCGTCGTGACGGGCACGCTCGTCCTCATGGCGTCGGGCTCCCACGCCTTCGGAGCGACGCTCTTCGAGGCGGTCTCCGCCTTCGGCACCGTGGGGCTCTCGACGGGGATCACCGCGGATCTCTCGGGCATCGGTAAGGTCGCGCTGATCGCGCTCATGTTCCTCGGTCGCACCGGCCCCTACACGGTCTTCATCGCGCTCGTCCTGCGCGAGCGGCGGCGGCGCTTCGAGTACCCGGAGGAGCGGCCGATCATTGGCTAGGCACGAGTTCCTCGTGATCGGCCTCGGCCGGTTCGGCGGCGCGCTCGCCGAGGACCTGGTCCAGCACGGGCACGACGTGCTCGGCGTGGACGCCGACGGCAAGCTCGTGCAGGAGTACGCGCCGAGGCTCACGCACGTGGTCGAGGCCGACTCGACCGACCGGGAGGCGCTCGAGCAGCTCGGCGCGCGCGACTTCGGCACCGCGGTCGTCGCGATCGGGACCGACCTCGAGGCGAGCATCCTGACGACGTCGGTGCTCGTCGACCTCGGCGCGCGGAACATCGTCGCGAAGGCGATCTCCGAGCCGCACGGCAGGATCCTCGACCGGATCGGCGCCCACCGCGTCGTCTTCCCCGAGCGGGACATGGGCGTGCGGGTCGCGCGCCGGCTCGCGGGGCGCGACGTGATCGACTACATGGAGCTCGACCCCGGCTTCGTCCTCCTCGAGACGATCGCACCGCCCGAGCTCGTGGGAAAGTCGCTCGCGGACGCGGAGGTGCGCCGCCGCTTCGGGCTCACGGTCGTCTCGATCAAGACGCCGGGCGAGCCGGCCACGTACGCGACGCCGGAGACGGTCCCCCGGGAGGGCGACATCATGGTCGTCGCCGGCGAGACGAGCGCGGTCGAGCGCTTCGTCAGGCTGCGCGAGAGATAGCGGTCAGCGCGGCCCGATTCGCCAGCTGCGGTCCTTGTTGAGCGCGAAGCCCTTTCCCGATCTCAGGATGACGCACCTCATGCCGCTCCGGACGGAACGGCAGCGGAAGCGGCCAACAACGACCTCCGTGCCGTATCGGAGGACGGGAGGAGGCGTCTCGAAGCATCCGCAAGCGAGCCTGCAGTGCCTCGAGCCGGACACGTTGCGAACCCGGCAGAGCGACACCGTTCCGTTGCCGCGGACCAAGGCCTTCTGCCCGAGATACGGCTTCCGCCTATGGCTCTGGCAGTGAACCCGATGGGCGTACCGTGCTTCGATGCTCGGGTCGTCCCACATCACGCAGATGACCCCGGTGCGCTTCGGCGACATGAACACCGCGAGCCGCAAGGGCTCGCCCGGCGTCACCTGCTCCCATGCGCTCGCTACGAAGCGCGTTCCGTCCCAGTGCCAGGTGCGGGCCCGGGTGCCGCCTTCTGGCAGACAGCGCGGGTCGCCGAGGCGGTGGACCGGGCGCACCTCCCGGATGTCGTCGCCGACGGCCGTGAGCGGCGGGACGAGGAAGACCAGCCGCTGGATGAGCGCGAGCTCCCAGTCGTCGTCGACGAGCTGGAAGACCGCCCAGCCCTGGTGCGGCCAGCAGGTCGGCGCGTTGAACGTGACGGCCATCGCCTGGCTCCCTGGTCCGGTGAACGCGCCGCAAAGAACCTGTCCGATCGGGTTAGCCATGCCGGGGTCGAAGAAGTACGGGGCGCCGACCCTGAGCGCAGTCTCCATGGAGCAGTCACCCCGGCCTTCGCCACCGCCGGTCGTGGCCGCCACCGCAGCGGCCGGACTCGTTGCCGCAAGGGCGAGCACGAACGTTGCCGCGAGGACCAAGAGGAAACGCCGGCCGGACGCGCACTCCAGAGGTCGCCGCATGTGCCTCTCCTAGTAGTCGTCGCCGCCGGAGGGTCTGAGCCGTGCCGGGCCGACCCTAACACAGTTTTAGCGACATTTCACACAATTCGCGGACGCCCGGCCACCGCGCGGTGGCCGGGCCTCCCAGGCGTCTAGCCGTGGATCGCGACGATCAGCGGGATGATGAGGATCGCGACCACGTTCGTGATCTTGATCATCGGGTTGATCGCCGGGCCCGCCGTGTCCTTGTAGGGGTCGCCGACGGTGTCGCCCGTGACGGCGGCGGCGTGGGCCTCGGAGCCCTTCCCGCCGTACTCGCCGTCCTCGATCAGCTTCTTCGCGTTGTCCCAGGCGCCGCCGCCCGAGGTCATCGCGATCGCCAGGAAGATCCCGGTCACGATCGTCCCGATGAGGAGCCCGCCGAGCATTCGCGGCTCGATGATCCCGGCGACGATCGGGAAGACCACGGGGATCATGCTCGGCAGGATCATCCGCTTGATCGCCTCGCCGGTCACGATCCCGATCGTGCGACCGTATTCGGGCCGGACGGTGCCCTCCATGATCCCCGGGTTCTCGCGGAACTGGCGGCGCACCTCCTCGACCACCTGTCCGCCGACGCGGCCCACGGCCTGCATGGCGAGCGAGGAGAAGAGGAACGGCATGAGCCCACCGATGAAGAGCCCGGCGATCACCCAGGCGTCGTCCAGCTCGAAGGTCGCGGAGATCCCCTCGAGCCCGAGCTCCGTCGTGAAGCCGTCGAAGAGGATGAGCGCCGCGAGCCCGGCGGAGCCGATCGCGTAGCCCTTCGTGACCGCCTTCGTCGTGTTGCCGACGGCGTCGAGCGGGTCGGTGACGCCGCGCACCTCCTCCGGCAGGTCGGCCATCTCGGCGATCCCGCCGGCGTTGTCGGTGACGGGGCCGTACGCGTCGAGCGCGACGATGAGGCCCGTCATCGCGAGCTGCGCCATGACCGCGACTCCGACGCCGTAGAGCCCGGCGAGCGAGTTCGCGCCGACGATCGCGGCCGCGATCACGATCACGGGAAGCGCGGTCGCCTGCATGCCGATCGCGAGCCCCTCGATGATGTTCGTCGCGTGGCCCGTCGTGGACGCGGCCGAGATGCCCTTCACGGGGCGCCAGCGCGTGCCCGTGTAGAACTCCGTGATGCCGACGAGCAGGAACGTGACGCCGAGGCCGATCAGGGTGCAGCCGTAGAGCTCGGCGAAGGAGAAGTCGCCCGTGTCGAACGCCATCGTGACCGGGATGAACCCGACCGCCGAGAGCACAACCGCGACCGCGACCGCCTTGTAGAGCGCGCCCATGATCGAGCCGGAGCGGCCGATCCGCGCGAAGAACGTCCCGATGACGGAGGCGATGATCGCGACGCCGCCGATCGCGAGCGGGTAGACGACGAGATCCGTGTCCCCGAAGTTGAGCGCGCCCAGGAACATGACCGCGACGGCCGTCACGGCGTACGTCTCGAAGAGGTCGGCCGCCATCCCGGCGCAGTCGCCGACGTTGTCGCCCACGTTGTCCGCGATCACGGCGGGGTTGCGCGGATCGTCCTCGGGGATGCCCGCCTCGACCTTCCCGACGAGGTCGGCGCCGACGTCGGCGGCCTTCGTGTAGATGCCCCCGCCGAGCCGCGCGAAGACCGAGATGAGCGAGCCGCCGAACGCGAGCCCGATCAGCTCGCGCGTCGCCTGCTCCGCGTCGCGGTCGAACCAGCTCGTGAGGATGCCGTAGTAGCCGGCCACCCCGAGCAGCCCGAGGCCGACGACGAGCAGGCCCGTGACCGAGCCGGCCGAGAACGCGACCGCGAGCGCGGGCTTGACGCCGCCGCGGGCCGCCTCCGCCGTGCGCGTGTTCGCGCGGACGGCGACGTTCATCCCGATGAATCCGGCCGCGGCCGAGAAGACCGCGCCGATCAGGAAGCCGAACGCCGTCCCCCACCCGAGGTCGTCCCAGAGGCCGATCCCGAGGAAGAGGACGACCGCGACGACCGCGATCGTCAGGTACTGGCGCCGGAGGTACGCCGAGGCGCCCTCCTGGATGGCGCGGCCGATCTCCTGCATCCGCTCCGAGCCGGGCGAAAGGCGCAGCAGGCGCGCCGTGAGGACGACGGCCCAGCCGATTCCGACGGCCGCGCAGGCCAGCCCGAAGAGCACACTGTGATCCTGGAAAAACGCTTCCACTTACTCCCGCCTCGTCGAGTTACGAAGTCGGCGTGTCCGTCACGTGCGGGGCTCCCCGATCCCTGATCGCACGCCGGTTTCGCCGGGCGGCATTCTATGCACAAAGTCCGGCCGGAGGGGCCTGCTGCAGCTAGATCCGGGCTCCCTGGAGGGCGGTCGCGCAGACGTCCTCGGGCTGCGGGCCGATCTTCGGGATGACGGCGAAGAGGAGCTCGCGGAGCTTCTCGTTGTTCTCCTCGAAGACGGTCACGACCTGCTCGTGCGAGACCGGCTCGGCGCCCGCGACGCCGACGTCGTGGTCGGTGACCATCGAGATGTTCGCGTAGCAGAGCTCGAGCTCGCGCGCGAGATAGCCCTCGGGGTACTGGGTCATGTTGATCGTGTCCCAGCCCAGGTCCTGGAACCACTTGGACTCCGCGCGCGTCGAGAAGCGAGGGCCCTGGATCACCACGACCGTCCCGCCGTCGCGGACGGGGATCCCGAGCTCACGGGCCGTCTCGACGAGCAGGCCGCGGAGCTCCGGGCAGTACGGGTCGGCCGCGGAGACGTGCGTCGTCTCCGGCCCCTCGTAGAACGTGTCCGCGCGGCCGCTCGTCCGATCGACGAACTGGTCGGTGACGACGAACTCGCCGAGCCCGATCTCAGCCCTGAGCGAGCCCGATGCGTTCGGGCCGATGATCCGCCGGACGCCGAGCTCCTTCATCGCCCAGACGTTGGCCCGGTACGGGATCTGCGCCGGCGGCAGCTCGTGGCCGGGCCCGTGGCGCGGGAGGAACGCGACGCGCTTGCCGCCGATCTCCCCGATCGTGAACGGGCCGGACGGCTTCCCGTAGGGCGTCTCCACCTCGACCGTCTCGACGTCCTCGAGGAACGAGTAGAAGCCGGAGCCTCCGAAGACGCCGATGTCCGCCTGGCCGGGCACGGCGGCGACCCTATCGGATCGGACCCGTCGCGAGGGTCGTAGACTCGCGCGCACGGAAGGCCTCGCATACACCGACGAGGGCGGCGGGCGGCCCGTCGTCCTCCTCCACGGGCTCACGTGCCATCTCGGCTACTGGCTTCGCGTGACGCCGCTCCTCGACGGGCTTCGCGTCGTCGCGCTCGACCTTCGCGGCCATGGGCTGAGCGCGCACCGGGACTCGTACCGCTACGGGGACTACGAGGCCGACCTCCTCGCCCTCCTCGACGGGCTCGGGCTCGACCGGGCGCTCGTGGCAGGTCACTCGCTCGGCGGGTACGTCGCCCTCCGCGCCGCGGCCGGGAGCGACCGGATCGCCGGCATTCTCGCGCTCGACGTGAAGAGCGACTGGACGGAGGCGGATGCGGCGCTGGCCGAGCGTGCGCGCGGCGCCGAGCAGCGCGTCGAGTCGAGCCGAGAGGCGCTCCTCGACCGGCTCGCGCGCGGGCTCGCTCCGGCGGACCTCGACGCGGACGAGCTGGACTCGGTCGCCGACCGCGCGCTCGAGCCGGCGGGCGGCGGCTGGCGCTTCCGCTGGGACCGCAGCGTGCTCGCGACCGAGCCGGTCGCCCCGTTCGGCTTCCTCGGCAAGGTGCGCTGCGCGGTGCGCGTCATCGCCGGCGCCGAGAGCCCGGTCATGCCCCCGGAGGCGGCACGCCTCTTCGCCGCGGCGATTCCCGGAGCGACGCTCGAGCTCCTCGACGGGATCGGCCACCACGTCGAGCTCGAGGCCCCGGAGGTGGTCGCCGAGCGGATCCGGCTGCTCGCGGCCCGGGCCTAGTCGTCCGGCTCGGCCGGCTCCTCCGAGGCCGCCTTGGCGTAGGCGAGCTGGAGGTTCGCGACCGACGACGTGAAGTCGGCCACGAGCTCGGGCGGGACGACCCGCTCGAGCACCGGCGTCAGCGCCTGCATCGTCTCGATCGCGAGGCGCGTCTGCTCGAGGTCGCGGTCCTCGCGCGTGTCCTCGGTCAGCCCGAGCCGCCGGTAGCCGACGGAGGAGACCGTGAGGAGCGTGTTCACGAGGACGTCCTCGACGCGGAGCTTGCGGAGCTCCTCGGCGAGCTCGGCGGCGAGGCGCTCCTGCTCCTCAGACACGGGCGGGCTCCAGGACCTCGGCGGCGTAGATCTCCCCGAGCGTCCCGCCCGCCTCGTGGCGCGCGATCTGGCGCTCGGCCGGATTCGCGCCGGGCACGGCGAGGTAGGGTGCGGCGCCGACCTCCTCGGCGGCCGGCATCACCCACTCGACGAGCTCCTCGAGCGCGGCACGCGCCGGGCGCACGCGCGGAGACGGGTAGGCGCGCAGGTCGATCAGCTCACCGGCGAGCCCGTTGCGGATCGCCCGCCAGAAGTTCTCCTCGAGGAGCGCGTGCGGGCAGTCCGGGAGCGGCTCGCCCTCGTCGAGCGCGCGGGCGATCCGCACCGTCAGCGCGTGGAGGAGCGCCGCGAGCGCGAGCGACTCGCCGAGCTGCGGCTGACCGTCGCAGATCCGGATCTCGACGGTCGGGAACGCGAGGTGCGGGCGCACGCTCCACCAGATCTGCGTGTGCTTCGTGATCGAGCCGGTGTCGTAGAGGAAGCGGACGTAGCGCTCGTAGTCGTCCCACCCGTCGTACGCGTCGGGGATCCCGCAGCGCGGGAACATCTTCGTGAAGAGCTGCGAGCGCGCCGAGTGCAGGCCGGTGAAGACGTTCTCCGTGAACGGCGAGCTCGCCGAGAGGGCGAGGAGGTCGGGCAGGAACGCCCGCAGCGCGCCCGCGACGCGGACGGCGCGGTCGGCCCCGCGGATCGCCGTGTGGACATGCAGGCCGAAGGTGTTGTTGCGCCAGACGACGTAGCGGAGAAGCTCGTCGTTCAGCCGGTAGTGCGGCGTGTCGATGATGCGCTGCTCCTGCCACGGGCTCCACGGGTGCGTTCCCGCGGAGCAGAGTTGAACGCCGTGCGCCTCCGCGAGCCGCAGGAGCTGCGCGCGCCGCTCGCCGACCTTCGCGGCCGCCTCGGGGAAGGTCTCGCAGCGGCCCGTACGGACCTCGACCTCGGAGGCGATGAGCTCGCCGACGAGGTGCCCGTCGAGGTCGGTCCCCTTCGAGGCCGCCTCGAGCTCCTCGAAGCGGTTCACGAGGTCGAGCGTCTCGGGTTCGAGAAGCGCGAACTCCTCCTCGACGGCGAGCGTGAAGTCGTCTGCGTCGTCGAACCGCTCCCGGGCGAGACGCAGCTCCTCGCCCGGATTCGGCGGGGCCATCATGCCGGCGAAGGTATCAAGAACCGCTTTCGTAAATGAAGCGTTGCCGTTCGACCGCGTTCGGTCTACATTCGGCGGCGTGGTCGAGCCGCGTCGACCGTCCCGGAAGTCGAGGTGAGGTGGCAGACGTCTTCATCTCGTACTCGCGCGCGGACGGCGACTTCGTGCGCGAGCTGCACGGCTTCCTGACCGGGCACGGCAAGGACGTCTGGGTCGACTGGGAGGACATCCCGCCCGCGGCCGCGTGGGAGGAGGACATCGACGACTCGATCGACGAGGCAGAGAGCTTCGTCTTCGTCGTCAGCGGGAGCTCCCTTGCGTCGCGCTACTCGCTCGGCGAGCTGCACCATGCGCAGGACCGCGGGAAGCGAATCGTCCCGATCGCGTGCGACGGCGCCGACCCGGAGGCGGCGCCCCAGGGGCTTCGCCAGCTCAACTGGATCTGGTGCCGTCCGGACGACGACCGCGCCGCGGCGTTCGAGCGCGTGCTCGAGGCGCTCGACACGGACCTCGGCTGGGCGGAGGTGCACACGCGGCTGCTCGTCCGCGCCGTCGAGTGGGACGAGCGGCGCGACTCGAGTCTCCTCCTCCGCGGCCGCGACCTCGAGGACGCGCTCCAGGCGACCGCCGCGAACGCCGGGAAGGAGCCTGTGCCGACGGAGCTTCAGCGCGAGTACCTGCTCGCGAGCCGGCGCGCCTCGAGTCGGAGGCAGCGGCTCGTCCTCGGGAGCGTCTCCCTCGCGCTCGCGGTCTCCGTCGGGCTCGGCATCGTGGCGCTCGTCCAGCGGAACCTCGCGAACGACCGAGCCCGGGTCGCGCGCTCGCAGGCCCTCGCTGCGCAGGCCGTCGCGGCGCTCGGCTCCGAGCCTGCCGCCGCCCTGGCCGACGCCGTCCGCGCGATGGAGACCGAGCCGACCCCCGAGGCGCGGGTCGCCCTGCGGCGCGCGCTTCTCGCCACGCCCGTCGCCTACTCGGTCGGCGCGGAGGGCCGGACGCGCGGGCCCGCGAGGTTCGACTCGGTCGCGTTCGGTGACGGCGGCCGGACGCTCCTCGGGCTCGGCCCGGACAGCATCCTGCGGATCCGGGAGAGCGCGACCGGCCGCGAGATCGCGCGAATGCGGGCGGCGGTGTTCGCGCCGGAGGGCCGGCTCGCCGTCGCCGTCTCCCGGCAGGACGCGCAGGTCCTCGATCTCCGGACCGGAGCGGTCGTCGCCACCCGAGGGGCGCCCGCCGGCGGGCGCCCGGTCGGAGGCGGTTTCTCCCGCGAGGCGCCTCGCGCCGCGTACGCGGTCGGGGGCGCCGTGACGCTCGAGCGCCTGCCCGCGGGCCGTGCGGTCACGCTCCCAGTCCCGCCCGGGCCGCTCCTGCGCGTGCGCTTCGCGGCGGACGGTAACCGCGCCGTCACGGCGGACGGCCGGCGCGCGCGCGTCTGGGACTCGACCTCCGGGCGCCTGCTCGCGACGCTCGGTACCGCGACCTCCGCGGCGATCAGCCGCGACGGCCGGTTCGTCGTCACGATCGGGACGTTCGGGGACGCGACGCTCTGGCGCGCGGGCGACGGCACGCGGCTCGCGGCGCTCGGCCACGCGGCGAACGTCGTCTTCAGCCGGGACGGCCGGCTCGCCCTCACGGTCGCCGAGGACGGAAGCGCGGCGGTCTGGCGGACGGCGACCGGGCGGCAGGCTGCCGTGCTCCCGGGCTTCGGCAGCCTCGTGACAGGCGTCGAGGGCTCGACGGTGTTCAGCGACTTCTCGCCCGGCGCGGCGTTCAGCGGCGACGGCCGGCTCGTCGCCGTCGCGAACCCGGACGGGAACGTCAGGATCTGGGACGTCGCCGCGCGCAAGCAGGTCGGGGCAGTCGGCACCGGGTGGGCGAACGCGGTCGCCTTCGCGCCGCGCGGCGGACTGCTCGCCGCGACGGCCTGGAACGGCGAGCTCGTCGTGGCGCCCACGCCCCCGAGCGTTCCCCTCCGCACGGGCGCCCGGCCGAGCACGTGCGTCCCCAGCTTCGACCCGATCGTCACCCGTGACGGCCGCCACGTCGTCGCCGCCGCCGCGGGAGGCGCCGGGGTCTGGACGCTCGCCGGGCGCCGGGTCGCGACGCTCCGCCCGCCGGCGCAGCCGCCGGCGGCGGGCAACGTCGCGGCGGCGGCCGTGAGCGCGGACGGGACGATCGTGGCCGCGGCGAGCGCCGGGAACTTCTGCGTTCGGTATCCCCGCGAGACGCACGGCGCCGCCGTGTGGCGGCTCGGCCGCGCCGCGCCCGTGCTCGAGCTCGGTGCGGGCGTGCCGCTCGGGCTCGACGAGGACGGCCGACTGCTCGCGGCGGGGGGAAGCGTCTGGCCGGCCGCCGGCGGGCCGCGGCTCCCCGGCCTCGGGAAGGTGCTCGTCCTGAGCCCCGACGGGACCCGTGCGCTCGTCGTCCGCGCCGGCCGCTTCGAGATCGCGCTCACGGGCTCGGGCGAGACGGTGGCGACCCTCGGCGGCGCGGCGCGGCTCCGCGAGGCGCTCGCCGTCGACCCCGGCGCGGCGACCTTCAGCCCGGACGGGCGCCGCCTGCTGACGCGCTGGGGCATGAGCGCCCGCCTCTGGGACGCGACGACCGGCGACCCGATCGCGCTCCTCGGCCGGCGCGGCGAAGAGGTCGAGGGCCTTGGCTTCGGCGACGGCGGACGGCTCGCGCTCGTGACCTTCTCCGGCCGGGCGGCCGTGTTCTCGGCCGACGACGGGCGGCTCCTCTCGTCCGTCTCGGGTGCGTTCGCGGGCGGCGCGCTGTCCGACGACGGAGCGTTCGCCGCGCTCCCGGGGGAGGACGGCGCGATCGAGATCGTCGACCCCGCCGCCGGGACGCGCGTCGCGCTCCAGGCCGGGACGGGCCTGCGCCTGACCAACCTCTCGTTCGGCCCCGGCGCCGGCCTGATTCTGGGACGGGACGAGGCGGGCGACGTCCACGTCGTGCGGTGCGAGATCTGCGCGGCCGACGAGGAGCTGCTCGGGCTCGCCCGGTCGCGGCTCGCCGTCCTCGCGCGGATCGAGGCCGAGGAACCACCCGTCGGCGCGACCGGCTGACCCGTCAGAGCGAGAGGAGGCGCTCGGCGATCCGCTCCCACGCGAAGCGCCGCTCGGCCGTCCTCCGCGCCGCCTCGGCGATCGTCGCACGCTCCGCCGGCGAGAGCGACAGGAGCGCCTCGAGCTTCCGCACGAGGTCGTCGGCGTCCCCCGTCGCGAAGCTCGTGAGGGGGCGGAGGTGCGGCGGGTACTCCTCCTCGAGCGCCTCCGCGATCTCCGCGAGGCCGGAGTGGCGGGCGACGAGCGGCGGCGAGCCGCACGCGGCGGCCTCGGCGGCGACCATCCCGAACGCCTCCGGGAAGACCGACGGCGTAACGCTCACGTCGGCGAGCGCCCAGAGCGGGCCGAGGTGGCGATGCTCGAGCGGCCCCGTGAAGAGGACGGTCGGCCCGGCCCGCGCCTGGAGCGTCGCGCGCTCCGGCCCGAACCCGACGACGACCGCGCGCACACCGAGCCGGCCGACCGCCTCGAGGAAGAGCTCGACGCCCTTCTCGCGTGAGAGCTTCCCCACGTAGACGACGGTCGGCCCCTCGCCCGCGAGGTGCGCCTCGAGTCGCGCGGCGTTGCCCTCGTCCGGCAGCCGCTCACGGGCGTTGCCCGGGTTCGGCGGGTCGCGGCGCGCCTCCTCGAGGAGCGCCGCGAGCGCCTCGTCGCGCGGCCGGGGGCGCAGCGCCTCGACGTCGACGCCTGGCGGAACGACGTGGACGCGCCGGAGGTACTCGCCGGGGCCGACGACTTCCTCGAGCACGCGGCGGATGTGCTCGGAGCCCGCGTAGACGGCGCGCGCCTCGTCGAGCGACTCGTGCGCCCAGTCGGCGAGCGGCTCGTTCCCGCGGATCGAGAACTCGAGCTCGGAGCCGTGCGCCTTGACGCCGAACGGCATCCCGACCGCGGCGCCGACGGGCGCGCCGAGCAGGACGTGGTTCGCGAGCAGGAAGTCGGCCGGCAGGTGCTCGAGCACGGCGGCGGCGTTCCGCTCGATGAACTCGCGCCGCTCGGGCCACGAGAGCTCCTGGAGGTAGCGCGCGTCGAGGTCCTCGTAGCGATCGAGCACGAAGACGGGCAGCGGCCGGCCGCGGAGGTCCGGCCGGACGACGGTCGCGGCGCCGAGGTCGAAGCGCTCAGGATGCGGGTCCTGGCAGAAGACGACCACGTCGTGCCCGAGCCGCGACCAGGCGCGGGCGAGCGCGCGCGTGTAGACGTTGGAGCCGGTTCCTCCAAGGAGGTAGCCATGCCAGAGCAGAACCTTCACTGGTGCCCCCGGATCCTGACGCACCGCTCGTCCGCCGCGCGCAGCGTGGCGACCGGCTCGCCTTCGAGCGGCTCGTCGACCGGCACCAGCACCGGCTCTTCACGCTCGCAGCGCGGACGCTCGGCGACCGCTCCGAGGCGGAGGACGCGGTGCAGGAGGCGTTCCTCCGCGCCTGGCGCGGCCTGGGCTCGTTTCGCGGGGGCTCGCTCTTCTCGACCTGGCTCTACCGGATCTGCGTCAACGCGGCCCACGACCAGCGCGAGCGGCGGCGCGCGGAGCCGGTCGAGACGGTCGACACCGCACCCGACGCGCGCGACCGCTTCGCCGAGCGGGAGCTCTCGGGCCAGCTCCAGCGCGCGCTCGCGGCGCTCGACGAGGAGCAGCGGCGCACGGTCGTCCTCTCCGACGTGCTCGGCTGCTCGTACGCGGAGATCGCGGAGATCACGGGCGTCGCCGAGGGTACGGTGAAGTCGCGTCTCTTCCGGGCGCGGCTCGAGCTCGCGCGGCTCCTCGGAACCGGCGGAGGGGGCGCCCCGTCCAACGAGTGATGGCCGACCGCCACCCAGACGAGCTGGACCTGCTCGACCTCGTCGAGGGCGAGCTCCCGCGCGCGGCGCAGGGATCGGTCGCCGCGCACGTCGAGGGCTGCGCGCGGTGCTCCGAGGTCGTCCGGCAGCTGCGTGCCGGGCGGGGGGCGCTGCACGCGTCCGGCGTCCTCCAGCTCTCCGAGCGCGCGCGCGACGGGATCTCGGCGGCGATCGACGAGGAGCCGCGCGCGCGCCGGTTCCGGTTCTGGGAGCCGCGCCGGCTCGGCCTCGTCGTCGCCGCGACCCTCGTGCTCGTCGCGTCCGCGGTCGCGGTCGCCCAGTGGGGCGGCGTCGGCGACGAGCAGGGCGGCGACGCCGCGAGCGAGCTCGCCGAGGACGACGGCGGCGGCGGCGACGGCGCGGAGGGCGGCGGCGTGGAGGGGGACGCGCAGACGGTCCTGCCGGAGTCCAGGACGGACACGATTCGCGTCGCGGGGCCCGCCCGCGAGGTGGCCGCCGAGCTGCGCGCCGAGGGCTTCGAGGCGCGCGTCGTCCGCGGCGAGGTGGTCGTCCAGCTGACCGGGGAGCGGCTGGACGAGGGGCAGGCGCCGGAGGAGGACCGCCTCCAGGCCGTCCTCGCCGAGCGGGGCCCCGGCCGCGTCACCGTCCGCGTCGAGCGGTAGCCGGCTCCGGCGGACGTGACCCGGGGACAGTCCCTCGCCCACGGCCGGAAGGGACACCCGTCCGCTCGCCATGCGGGCTCGCGAAACCGCCCGGCCACGCATACGCGTCCCCGAAGGACGTGACCCGGGGACAGTCCCCTGCCCATGGCCGGAAGGGACACCGGGGCGCGCGGGTGTGTCCGGCTACGTCAGGTAGAAGTAGAGCGCGTAGAGCAGCTCGACGGCCGGGCTCGTCGTGTGGACGGTGACGTCCGACGGGACGTCGAGGAGCGCGTCC
>JAICNY010000016.1 GCA_025930955.1 Thermoleophilia bacterium | reverse complement strand
GCCTTGCGCATCAGCTCGGAGCCGGCGAGCTCGTCGACCGCCTCGCCGAGTGTCTCGGGCAGGGCGACGATCCCGCGCTCGCGCCGCTGGTCGGGCGTGAGGTGGTAGAGGTTCGTCTCCATCGGCTCGGGCAGCTCGTAGCCGTTCTCGATCCCCTCCAGCCCGGCCTGCAGCAGCGCCGCGAAGGTGAGGTACGGGTTGCACGCAGGGTCGGGGCAGCGGATCTCGGCGCGCGTCGCCTGCTCGGAGCCCGGCTTGTAGAGCGGGATCCGGATCAGCGCCGAGCGGTTGCGCTGCGACCACGCCACGTAGACCGGCGCCTCGTACCCGGGCACGAGCCGCTTGTAGGAGTTCACCCACTGCGCGAAGATCGCCGCCATCTCGCGCGCGTGGTGCAGCTGGCCGGCGATGAACGCCTTCGCCACGTCCGAGAGGTGGTAGCGGTCGTCCTCGTCGAAGAACTGGTTGCGGCCGTCCTTGAAGAGCGACATGTGCGTGTGCATGCCGGAGCCGTTCTCGCCGAAGAGCGGCTTCGGCATGAACGTCGCGTGGTAGCCGGCCTTCTTCGCGACCTCCTTCACGATCAGGCGGTACGTGATCGTGTGGTCGGCCATGTCGAGCGCGTTCGCGTAGCGCATGTCGATCTCGTGCTGCGACGGGCCGACCTCGTGGTGGACGTATTCGATCGGGATCCCCATCGACTCGAGCGCGTCGATCGTCGAGTTGCGGAGCTCCCAGGCGGCGTCGAGCGCGGTCATCGCGAAGTACCCGCCCTCGTCGAGCGGCTTCGTGCCCTGGTCGTCCTCGAAGAGGAAGTACTCGAGCTCCGGCCCGACGTTGAACGTGTCGAAGCCCATCGCCTTCATCCGCTCGATCGCGCGCCGGAGGACGTAGCGCGGGTCGCCGTCGTACGGCTTCCCGTCCGGCGTCACGACGTCGCAGATCATCCGCGCGACCTTCACGTCGCCGTTCGGCATGAGCTGGAACGTCTTCGGATCGGGGATCGCGACCATGTCGGACTCCTCGATCGGGTTGAAGCCGGTGATCGACGAGCCGTCGAAGCCCATCCCGTCGTCGAGCGCGTCCGCGAGCTCCTGCCTCGTGATCGAAAAGCTCTTCAGGTGCCCCTCGAGGTCCGTGAACCAGAGGTGGACGTAGCGGACGCCCTGCTTCTCGACCTCGTCGAGAACGCGCCGGCGCTCTTCCGGGTCGCTCGTGGCCCGGCCGGTGTCCTTCTCCTGCTCCACCATCGTCATCTACGCGCCTCCTTAAATGAGAAGAGCCCCGGGCCTTCGCGGGCCCGAGGCTTCGTCGCCTCACAGCGGCTCTCAGGGTAGCGCGTTTCGCGGACGGCGTCGAGTCGGCTACGCGAAGGCGGACAGGTACGGGTGCCAGCGGTCAGGGATGCGCGGCGCGGCGAGCGTTACGAAGAGCGCCGGCGCCGGCGCGCGCGGCGGTGCGTGGAGGCGCATGCCGACCTCCTCGAGCATCCGGTTCCCCTTGCGCAGGTTGCACGGCGCGCACGAGGTGACGACGTTCTCCCAGCTCGATTCGCCCCCTCGGCTGCGCGGGACGACGTGGTCGAGCGTCAGCTTCCCCGAGTCTGTCCCGCAGTACTGGCAGCGCCACCCGTCGCGAGCGAAGAGCGCCCGGCGCGAGATCTTCCGCTGCACGGACTTCGGCACGCGGACGTAGCTCAGGAGCCGGATCACGTGCGGCCAGACGAAGGTCTCGGCCGCGGAGCGGAGCGGCTTGCCGAGCTCCTCCACCACCTCGGCCTTGCCCTTGAACACGAGCACGTGGGCGCGGCGAACCGTGCACACGTTGAGCGGCTCGTAACTCGCGTTCAGGACGAGCACGTCGGCCATACCGCGCGAAATCGTAGCGTGGAGACACGTCCCGACGAACCCGTTCCGCCGGGCGGCGGATCAGGTGCGCGGGAGGACGAGCTCGAAGAGGTCGTCGCCCACCGGCACGAAGCCGCGGCCGCGGTAGAACGCGACGGCCCGGACGTCGTCCTCGGCGGCGACGACGTCGAGCGCGCCGGCGCCCTGGGCGATCGCGAACCCCTCCGCGTACTCGAGGAGCTGGCGCCCGACCCCCTCCGCCTCGTGCTCGGGCGCGACGAACAGCTGGTCGATGCGCACGCGCGCCGCGTCGGCGTCGACGACGAGGGCGACGTAGCCGGCGGGCCGGCCGTCGATCTCGGCGACGAACGTCGTCTCGTGCTCGAGGACGTCGAGCGTCCGCTCGTCCGCGCCGCGGTCGAGGCGGGCCAGCCCGAACAGGAGCGCCTCGTCCTCGGGGCGCGTCGGGCGGATCTCTGCCTTCCGGTACGTCACGCTCGGGCCCTACCCGGTCGCCATCGCACGGTCGACCGCCTCCTGCTCTTCCGGGGAGAGCGCGACGGTCGCGCGTCCGCGGTCGAGCTCCTTCACGTAGATCCTCGCGTAATCCCGCCCCTGGATCGCGCTCACGACGACGCCCGAGCGCGCCGCGTCGAGGAACGCGAGCGAGGCAGACTGGTGGCCGCCGGCGTCCTCGTAGGCGTCGTAGCGGACGATCGAGGTGTGCGAGAGGCAGCCGTCGATCCGCTTGTCGACGCGCGAGAGCGCGAGCCCGACCTCGTCGACGGCCCGATGAACGTCGTCGATCCGCGCCTGGAGCGAGACGGCGAAGTCGACGAGGTCGTCGCGGCCGCTGCCCAGGAGGACGACCTGCGCCTTCCGCACCTTCCGGAGCTGGAGAAAGAACGCGACGGCGAGGCCGAGGGCGAGCACGGCAACCCCGGCCGCGACGAGCGCGAGGACGGCGACGGCGGTGTCGGTCACGGAAGCGTTAGTCCGGGATCGTGAAGAAGACGACGTAGTCCGCCGTGTTGTTGTTCGTGTTCGTCTCGCCCGGCACGGGCTCGACGGTCACCTTGACGTTCGTCCGCGCACCGAACTGCGGGAGCCCGAAGTCACGGAACGTGACCGTCCGAGTGTCGCCCGGGTTGATCGACTGGATCGTCTGCTCCGAGCGGAGCGGCTCGGGGCTCTGCTGGATCGTGAGCTGCACGACGACCTGCGTCTCCTGGCTCTCGCCGGAGTTCTCGACGCTCACCTCGAGCGCGAGGTCCTGCGAGGCGATCACGGTGTTGTCCTCGCTCGCCGAGAGCTGCGTCCCCTCCGGGAGCACGCGCACGCCCGCGATCGAGTTCCCGCGCAGGCCGCCCTCGGCCGGCGGGCGCAGGAGGCGCTCGACGACGAGGACCCAGGACTCCGCGCTCGCGAGCTCGATGTTCGGCACGAACGTCGACTCCGGCACGGCCACGCCGGTCACGCCCTGCTGCTCCATGATCTCCTGCGCCCGGACGCGGAAGAAGTCCTCGTAGACGACGTCGCTCGCCACGAGCCGCTGCGACTGGACGGCGAGGTCGCTGCCGGCCTGCTGCGCGGCCTCGGCGTCCGTGATCCCGGAGAACGCGGCGGCGAGCCCGCTGAGGCCGCTCTGGCGCAGGAGCATCACCTCGACAAGGCTCTCCTGCTGCTCGCGGAGGGGTCCCGGCGCGTCGAGAGCCTCCGTGCGCCGGACGACCTGGGCCTGCGCCGACTGGAGGCCCTCGAGCTGGCTCTGCAGGTCCTCGAGCTGGATCCCGGAGGAGAAGATGAGCGCGTTCAGGTCGCGCCCGATCTGCGCGGAGTCGCCCGCGACCCCCTCCACCTCGGTCATGTAGCTCTGGTACGGGCCGGTGCGGGCGCCCTGGCACGCGTTCACCCAGAGGATGAGCCCGACGGCGAGGACGATGCCGCCCGCGATCAGGAGCCCGAGCCGGATGAGCGGCGTGTTCGAACCGCCGCCCGGCGGCCGCCTCGGCATGCGCCGCCGCGCGCGCGGCTTCGGCTCCTCACGAGCCGCCTCCACGGTGGGCGACTCGTCAAAGAAGTCGAACTCGATCGGTTCGTCGATATCGGTTCGGTCGCGTTCGAACACAGCCACGCAGAATCGCCGAAAAACCCGGGTGAGCGTACCACGGTGACCCCACGAACCCCCCAACTGCAGGACTTTGGCGCACGGTGGCCAACACGCCCCTCGTGGCCCGCGCCGTCTCCGACCGCTCCCCGCCCCCCGCGGACGGGGGCTCCGCGTCGCTCATCCTCGGCCGCTACCGGCCCCTGCGACCGCTCGGGAGCGGCGGCTCCGGCTCGGTCTGGCTCGCGCGCGACGAGCGCGGCGGGCGCGAGGTGGCGCTGAAGGTCGTCCGACGCGAGGGCAAGGCGGGCTCGCGCGCCGAGCGCGAGGTCGAGGCGGCCACCCGCCTGCGCCATCCGAACTGCCTCCGCGCGCTCGCGCTCGACCGCGACGACGGGCACGTCTACGTCACGTACGAGTACGTCGACGGCCGCACGCTGCGCGACGCGTTCGTCGCCGGCGGGCTCGACGACGCGGCCGTCGTGGAGGCCGCGGCCCAGATCCTCGAGGGCCTCGCCCACGCGCACGGGAAGAAGATCGTCCACCGCGACGTGAAGCCGGCGAACGTCATGCTCGCCGAGGGCGACGAGGTGAGCGTCCGGCTGCTCGACTTCGGGCTCGCGCGCGTGGAGGAAGCCGACACGCTGACGGCCGCCGGCGACGTCCCGGGAACGCTCGCGTACGTCTCGCCCGAGCGGCTCGGCGGCACGCCCGGGACCGGCGCGGCCGACGTGTGGGCGGTCGGGGTCGTCCTCTGGGAAGGGCTCACCGGCCGGCATCCCTTCGCGGGCGCCTCGCCGGTCGAGACCGCCCGGCGGATCCGCGAGGGCGCCCGGCCGCTCGCCCGCGCGCGCCCCGACCTCCCGACCGAGCTCTGCATGCTCGTCGACCGGATGCTCGACACCGACCCGCGCCGCCGGCCGGCCGCACGCCGCCTGCCGAACGCGCTCCGCGACGCCTTCGCCGGTCAGAGCCGCCGGCCGCGGCCCGCGACCTCGCTCGCGACGCTCAAGGAGCGCGCCCTCCACGCGGGGCTCGCCGCCGCGTTCGCGACCGGGGCGGGGCTCCTCCTGCCGTTCTTCCCGCGCGGCTGGCCGTTCGCGCTCGGGCTCGTCACGGCGGGCGTCGGGCTCCGCTCGCCGCGCACGGGGCTCGGGCTCGCCCTCGCGGTTCCGGTGCTCCCGCTCGGGAACGTCGCGCTCGGCCTCGCGCTCGCGTACGCGGCGCTCGCGGCCGGCTGGCTCGCGCTCTTCTTCCGCGCCCCGACGAGCGGGCTCCTCTTCCTCGCGGGGCCGGCGCTCGCGCCGCTCGGCGGAATCGGGCTGCTCCCGCTCGTCGCGCTCCGTGCGCTCGACCGCGTCCACCAGGCGGCGCTCGCCGCGACGGGCGTCCTCGCGGCCGGGGCCTTCGGCGCGCTCGCGGGCGCGCCCGCGCCCGTCGCGGACGCCTTCCCGGCCTCGCTCGACCTCGCGGCCACCGCGCGGCCGGACACCGCGGCAGGCGCGGTGCTCGGCGCGCTCGGCGGCCACCCCGGGCTGCTCGTGCTCGCGCTCGTCGTCGCTGCGGCGACGCTCGCCGCCCCGTACGCCGTGGAGCGCGGCGCCTGGGGCGTCGCGGGGTGGGGTGCGGGGTTCCTCGCCGCGGCGATGCTCGGCCCCACGCTCGCGGGCGGCGAGCCGAGCGCCGTGCTGCTCGTACCCGGAATCTGGGTCGCCGCGCTCTCCCTCGGGCGTGACCTGCTGCCCCACCCGCGCTAGGAAGTCCCCGCCTCGGGCAGAATGCGGCGGTGGGCGTCCTCCGCGGCATCGAGCATCGCCTGGAGTCCCTCGTCGAAGGCGCGTTCGGGCGTGCGTTCCGCTCGCACGTCCAGCCGGTCGAGCTCGCGCGGAAGCTCGTGAAGGAGATGGACGACCACAAGACGGTCTCCGTCTCACGCGTGTACGTCCCGAACGAGTACGTCCTCTACCTCGCGCCGCAGGACCGGGAGAGCCTCCCCCCGGAGCGCGAGCTCCTGACCGAGCTCGCCGACTATCTCGCCGAGCACGCGCGCCGGGAGGGCTACGCGCTCGTCTCGACGCCGCGCGTGCTGCTCGAGGAGGACGAGGACCTCTCCGTCGGGGAGTTCGGCATCGCCACGCGGATGGTGCACGCGAAGGAGGCCGCGGCCGACGCACCCGCCACACCCGCGACGCCCGCCGTCGAGCCGGACGCGGAGCTCGGCCAGACGAAGATCTTCAAGCCGGCGCCCGACACGGCGGCGGTCTCGGCGGCCGAGGCCGCGGAGCTCGGCCTCGCCCACGCGCCGCCGGCCGTCCTCGTCGTCCGCGGGAAGCGGCACGAGCTCGGCGACGGCCCCATCGTGATCGGCCGCTCGCGCGAGTGCACGATCACGATCGACGACCCGAACATCTCGCGCCGCCATGCGGAGATCCGCCGGCAGGACGGCGGGTACTGGATCGCCGACCTCGGCTCGACGAACGGGCTCGAGATCAACGGGCGCCGCGAGCAGCGCGCGCGCCTCTCGCACGGCGACCGGATCGTGATCGGCCGCACCGATCTCGCCTTCGAGCTGCCGGGCTAGGCCCGCGTCACGGTGGAGCCCGTCCTTCTCGCACTCAAGGCCGCCTTCCTCGTCGTCCTCTACGTGTTCATCTGGCGCGTCGTGCGCTCGGCGGCACGCGACCTGCGCGTCGCGCCGCAGGAGAGCTTCGTCCTCGCCCCGGAGCAGGCGCGCGCGATCACCGGCGAGCCGCCGCCCGCCCCCGCGCGGCTCGTCGTCGTGGACGGCCCGTCGCTCGAGCACGGGACGGTCTTCGAGCCGGGGCCGGTCGCGCTCACCTTCGGCCGGGCGGGGGACAACACGGCCGTCCTCGACACGGACGACTACGCCTCGACCCATCACGCGCGCGTCGAGGCGACCCGGGACGGCGTCTGGCTCGTCGACCTCGGCTCGACGAACGGGACCTGGGTGAACGGCGAGCAGGTGGACGGCCGGCACCGGCTCCGCAACGGCGACCTCGTCCGGATCGGCCAGACGGAGCTCAGGTACGAGCGATGACGATGCAGGTCGGAGACCGAGCGGGGCTCACGGACACCGGGCGCCGGAGGCGGCGCAACGAGGACAGCTACGTCCTCGACCCGCCGCTCTTCGCGGTCGCGGACGGGATGGGCGGCGCCCAGGCCGGCGAGGTCGCGTCGCGGCTCGCCGCGGCCGCGTTCCACGAGTACCGCGAGGCGGACGAGCTCGAGCCGGAGCGGCGCGTCGAGGCCCTCGTCCAGGAGGCGAACCGCCGCGTCTACGAGCGCAGCCGCGAGGACGCGAACGCGAGCGGCATGGGCACGACGGTCACGGCCGCGCTCGTCGAGGGCGACAGCGTCGCGATCGCGCACGTGGGCGACTCGCGCGCGTACCGGATCCGTGGCGACGCGCTCGAGCAGCTCACGGAGGACCACTCGCTCGTCGCCGACCTCATGCGAAGCGGGCGCCTGACGCCGGAGGAGGCGGAGGCGCATCCGCAGCGCTCCGTGATCACGCGCGCGCTCGGCACCGACCCCGAGGTGGACGTCGACACGTTCGCGGTCGGCCTCAAGCCGGACGACGTCTTCCTCCTCTGCTCGGACGGGCTGACGACGATGGTCCCGGACGAGGAGATCCTCCGGATCGTCCACGAGAGCTCCTCGCTCGACCGGGCGGCGAGGGCTCTCGTCAAGGCCGCGAACAAGCGGGGCGGCGAGGACAACGTGACCGTCGTCCTCTTCCGCGTGGACGCCGACGGCGCGGATCCCCCGCTCGACGAGACGGTGCGGCTCGACCCGCCCGCGCGCGACGGGGACACCGACGAGCTCGAGGACACGCTCACCGAGGCCGCTCCCGTGCCGCCCGTGGCGGAACCGGTCGCCGCACGGGCACCCGCGGAGCCGGCCGCGCGCCCGGCGCCCGCCCCGCCGCGGCGCCGGAGGAGCCGGCGCGCGTTCGCGGTCGTCGCCGCGCTCCTCTTCGTCGCGCTGCTCCTGCTCGTCGCGTTCTGGGGGCTCGCGAACGCGCACTTCGTCGGCGCGGAGGAGGACGGCAGCGTCGCCGTGTACCAGGGGCTTCCCTACGACGTGAGCGAAGGCTTTCCGCTCTACCGCCCGCGCTACGTGAGCACGCTCCACGCCGCGCAGCTCACCCAGGAGGAGCGCACCGAGCTCTTCGACCACGAGCTCATGGACTACGGCGCCGCGCGCGACCGCCTCGCCCGCTACGAGGACGAGGGCGTTCCATAGTGCTCCTCCAGGCAGCAGTCAGAGCGCTTCGGGCGGCGCCCGGAACCGCGATGCGGCGTCCTCAGTCGCCCCGATATGCACGCATATCGAGG
The DNA here is from genome assembly GCA_025930955.1 of Thermoleophilia bacterium. GTDB lineage: Bacteria > Actinomycetota > Thermoleophilia > Gaiellales > Gaiellaceae > JAICNY01. The sequence continues at coordinate 17,602 of JAICNY010000016.1, read as the reverse complement.
CTCCCTGCGTCCTTGCCTTGCGGCCCCGGTCGGTCGCCGGAAGCGGTTGACCGCCACCGGAAGGAGCACTCGTGAGCCTCCGCACGCGCGAGCTCCTGAACCTCGTCGTCCTCGGGATCGTGACGACGATCGGGTTCGTCTCCGTCTACCTCGCGAGCCAGGACGTGCCGGAGTTCTCGACGACTTCGCTCTCGTACGCGGCCTTCTTCCTCGCGCTCTTCTTCGTCGCGCACCTGGTCGTGCGGATCCGGCTGCCGCTCGCCGACCCGCATCTCCTCCCGATCGCCGGGATCCTCACCGCGATCGGCCTCACGATGATCTACCGGATCGAGCCGGACACGGCGTTCAAGCAGGGCGTCTGGGTCGTGATCGGCGTCGGCCTCTTCGCCGGCGCCTGCCTGCTCCTCCGCGACTACCGCTCGCTCGACGCTCTGAAGTACACGTGCGGGATCGGCGCGATCGTCCTGCTCGTCCTCCCCGCGGTCCCGGGGCTCGGGCTCGAGGTGAACGGCGCGCGCCTCTGGGTGAGCGTCGGGCCGCTCCAGTTCCAGCCGGGGGAGTTCGCGAAGGTGCTGCTGGTCATCTTCCTGGCGGGCTACCTGCGCGACAACCGGGAGCTCCTCTCGATGGGCTACGGCCGGATCGGCGTGCCGTCGCCGAAGCACTTCGGCCCGCTGCTTCTCATCTGGGGCGGCGCGATGCTCGTGCTCGTCCAGACCAACGACCTCGGCGGCGGGCTCCTCCTCTTCTCGATCTTCCTCGCGATGCTCTACGTGGCGACGGGCCGGTGGCCCTACGTCGCGGTCGGGCTCACGCTCTTCGCCGCAGGCTCGTGGGCGCTCTACGAGGCCGTGCCGCGCGTCGGCGACCGGATCGCGATCTGGCTCGATCCCTGGGCCGAGCCGGACGGCGCCGGCTATCAGCTCGTCCAGTCGATCTACTCGATCGCGGCCGGCGGGATCTTCGGCACCGGGTTCGGGAGGGGCGTGCTCGTGCGCCAGGACGGCGGGACGTACATCCCGTACCTCGAGACCGACTTCATCTACTCCGCGATCGCGCAGGAGCTCGGGCTCGCGGGCGCGGCGGCGGTCATCCTCCTCTACCTCGTCTTCTGCTACCGCGGCTTCCGGATCGCGATGAGCGCGGACGACGGGTTCTCGAAGCTCCTCGCCGCGGGCCTCACGTCGACGCTCGCGATCCAGACGTTCATCATCATCGGCGGCGTCAGCGGGCTCATCCCGCTCACCGGGATCACGCTCCCGTTCGTCTCGTACGGCGGGTCGAGCATCGTGGCGAACTTCCTCCTGCTCGCGCTGCTCCTCATGGTCTCGCACCGCGTGAACGAGGGGGTGGAGGGCCGCCGGTGAACACGCAGATCCGCAACCTCTTCCTCGTCTTCGCCCTCCTCTTCGTCGCCCTCGTCGGGATGTCGTCGTACTGGCTCTGGCGCGCGCCGGACCTCGAGGCGCGGCAGGGGAACCCGAACCTCGTCGTCCGCCAGCTCCTGATCGAGCGCGGCCTCATCTACGCGGCGGACGGCGAGACGGTCTTCGCGCGAAACCGCGAGCAGGAGGTGGACGGCCAGACGTGGTTCCGCCGCCGATACCCGGAGCGCGGCCTCGCGGCGCACGTCCACGGCTACTCGACGATCCAGCGCTCCCGGACGGGCCTCGAGGAGTCGCTGAACGACTATCTGACGGGCTCGAACGCGGACCTCGCCACGCTCCTCGACCGAGCGTCCGACACGCTGCGCGGGATCACGCGCCAGGGGAACGACGTCGTGACGACGATCGACGCGAACGCGCAGCGCGTGGCGCTCGACGCGCTCGGCGGACGCTGCGGCTCGGTGGTCGCGCTCGAGCCCGCCTCCGGGCGCGTGCTCGTCATGGCCTCGTCGCCGACGTTCGACCCGAACCTGGTCGAGAACCGCTTCCGGCAGGCGACCCGCTCGAACGCGCCGTGCGACCCGGCGGCGCCGCTCTTCAACCGGGCGACCGCCGGCTTCCCGTCGCCGGCGTTCATCCCCGGCTCGACGTTCAAGGTGCTGACGGCGGCCGCCGCGCTCGACTCGGGCGAGTTCAGCGCGACCAGCGAGTTCGACGATCCCGGCTACTGCGTCGAGTACGGACAGCGCGTCTTCAACTACGCCGACCAGGCCGGCCCGACGGTCTACGGCCGCGTCGACCTCGGCGACGCGGTCGAGAACTCGATCAACTCCGTCTTCTGCAACATCGGGAAGGAGCTCGGGCCGCGCGTCATCCTCGACTACGCGAAGGAGTTCGGCTTCTACGAGGACCCGCCGCTCGAGACACCGGGCGACGAGCGCGCGCCGAGCGGCCTCTGGTCGAACGGACGGCTCTTCGACCCGGAGGACCCGAACCAGATCGACCCGGGCCGGCTCGCGTTCGGGCAGGAACGGCTGCTCGTGACGCCGCTCCAGATGGCGATGGTCGTGGCGACGATCGCGAACGGCGGCGTGCTCATGCGCCCGCACGTCGTCGACCGCATCGTCGCGCCGGACGGCGACGTCGTCACCCGGACGCGCCCCGACGACCTCCGGCGCGTCGTGAGCGCCGAGACGGCAGCCACCCTGACGCCCATGATGGTGCGCGTGGTCTCATCCGGGACGGGAACGGCCGCGCAGATTTCCGGCGTCGAGGTGGCGGGGAAGACGGGCACCGCCGAGACGGGGCGCCAGGGCCAGAACGACACCGGCTTCATCGCGTTCGCGCCCGCGGGCTCGCCCCGCGTCGCGATCGCGGTCTACCTGCAGAACCAGTCCGGCACCGGCGGCGCGACCGCCGCGCCGATCGCCAAGGACGTTATGGAGGCGATCCTGCGGAGCAATCCCTAGGCTTTTCGGAGATCCGGCGCGATGTCAGCCACCGACACCCTGATCAACACCCTCTTCGACGGCCGCTACCGCATCCTGCGCAAGCTCGGGACGGGCGGGATGGCGAACGTCTACCTCGCCGAGGACGAGGATCTCGGGCGGCGCGTCGCGATCAAGATCCTGAACGACCGCTACGCGTCGGACGAGGCGTTCACGGAGCGCTTCCGGCGCGAGGCGAAGTCGGCCGCGGCGCTCTCGCACCCGAACATCGTCTCGATCTACGACCGCGGCGACGCGGACGGGCGCCCGTACATCGCGATGGAGGTGATCGAGGGGAAGAGCCTGAAGGAGCTCATCGTCGGCTCGGGGCCGCTCCCGATCTCGGAGGCGGTCGCGTACGCGAAGCAGATCCTCTCCGCGACCCGCTTCGCGCACCGCCACGGGATCATCCACCGGGACATCAAGCCGCACAACATCCTGCTCGGCCACGAGGACCGGCTGAAGGTGACGGACTTCGGGATCGCCCGCTCCGGCGCCTCGCAGATGACCGAGGTCGGCTCGATCATGGGGACGGCGCAGTACCTCTCTCCCGAGCAGGCGCGCGGCGCCCCGGTCACCGCCGCCTCCGATCTCTACTCGGTCGGGATCGTGCTCTACGAGATGCTCACCGGCAAGACGCCGTTCAACGGCGAGACGCCGATCGAGATCGCGATGAAGCACGTGAACGACCCGCCGCGCCCGCCGTCCGAGCACCGGCGCGACATCCCGCCGGAGCTCGACCAGGTCGTCCTGCGCTCGCTCTCGAAGGACATCCACGAGCGGTACGGCTCGGCGGAGGAGTTCAGCGCCGACCTCGACCGGGTCGAGGCGGGGCTTCCCGTCTCGCCGGAGACGACCGCCGCGGCGACGGCCGTCCTGACGGGCGCGGACGCGACCGCCGCGACCCAGGTCCGCCAGGACGAGGCGGGCACGCGCGTGATGCCCCGCGGGACGGCAGCGCCCGCGCGGCGTCCGCCGACGTACCCGCCCGACTACGGCTACGAGCCGCCGCGCAAGCGGCGCCGCTGGGTGCCCTGGCTGCTCGTGCTGCTCTTCGCCGCGGCCGCGATCGCCGCGGGCTGGTACGTCTACTCGCGCGTCCAGGACGAGCTCAGCGAGTCCCGTCCGATCGCCGTGCCGAACGTCGTCGGCCTGACGGAGGCGCAGGCGACCGCGCAGCTCGAGGGGCTCGGGTTCGAGGTGGAGCGCGAGGAGGGGCCGAGCACGGAGCACGATGAGGGCCGCGTCGCCGAGCAGAGCCCGAGGGAGGGCACCGAGCTCGCGCGCGGCGAGACGGTTACGATCACGATCTCGACCGGCCCGCCGGAGGTCGAGGTTCCGAGAGTCATCGGGATGACGTTCGAAGAGGCGGTCTCGACGCTCGAGAACCTCGGCCTGCGTGCGCGCCGGACGAACGTCTTCTCCGAGCGACCGGCCGGGGAGGTCGTGCGCCAGGACCCGCCCGCCGGCGAGCTCGTCATCGAAGGCTCGATCGTGCGCCTGCGCGTCTCGCAGGGCCAGGAGACCGCGATCGTGCCGGACGTCCTCCAACAGTCCGAAGAGAGCGCGGTCGCCGAGCTCGCCGCGGCCGGGTTCGAGGCGTCCGTCACGCGCGAGCCGAGCGACACGGTCGCCGAGGGCCTCGTGAGCAGCCAGGCTCCCGAGCCGGGCGAGGAGGCGCCGGTCGGCTCGACGGTCGAGATCGTCGTCTCCGACGGGCCGTCCTCGGTCACCGTCCCCGACGTGCGGACGCTGACGCAGGAGGACGCCGAGGCCGAGCTCGAGGCGCGCGACTTCCAGGTGCAGGTCGAGGACCAGGAGACGGACGACCCGACGCAGGAGGGCCGCGTCGTCGCCCAGAACCCCGCCCCCGGCGTGCAGGCGGCGCCGGGGAGCACGGTGACGATCTTCGTCGCCCGCCTCGTGACCGACGGAGCCCGCTCGAACGAGCGCGCCGGGCCGGAACCGTCCGGCCGGGCGATCGGCCTGCGACGCCGCTCGGCCTCGTGACGGACGGGCGGCTCCGCGTCGCCGTCCTCATGGGCGGCCGTTCGAGCGAGCACGAGGTCTCGCTGAGCTCGGGCCGCTCGGTCGTCGAGGGACTCTCGCCGGAGCGCTACGACGTCGTCCCGGTCGAGCTCCCGCGCGAGGGGCCGTGGCTCCTCACGCGCGAAGAAGCGGCGGCCTACGACGTCGTCTTCCCGGTGCTGCACGGGCCGTTCGGCGAGGACGGGACGGTGCAGGGCCTCCTCGAGCTCGCGGATGTCGCGTACGTCGGCGCGGGCGTCGCCGGCTCCGCCCTCGCGATGGACAAGGACCTCTTCAAGGCCGTCATGCGCGACAACGGCGTCCCCGTCGCCCGCTCACAGACGCTGCGGCGCGGCCGCGACGAGGGCGGCGAGAGCCCGTTCGGCTACCCGGTCGTCGTGAAGCCGGCCCGCCTCGGCTCGAGCGTCGGGATCTCGATCGTCCGCTCGGTCGAGGAGCTTCGCCCCGCGGTCGAGCTGGCGTTCGCCCACGACGAGAAGGTCCTCGTCGAGGAGTTCCTCGAGGGGGTCGAGGTCGAGTGCTCGGTGCTCGGGAACGAGGACCCGGTCGCGTCGGTGCCCGGCGAGATCGTCCCGCTCGCGAGCGACTGGTACGACTACGAGGCGAAGTACGCCGAGGGTGGGATGGAGCTCGTCGTCCCGGCGCGGATCCCCCCGGAGACGACCGCGCGCGTGCAGGAGCTCGCGGTCGCCGCCTTCGTGGCGGCCGACTGCGAGGGCATGGCCCGCGTCGACTTCTTCGCCGCGCCCGACGGGGCCGTAACCGTGAACGAGCTGAACACGATCCCCGGGTTCACGGCGACGAGCGTGTACGCGAAGCTCTTCGAGGCCTCCGGCCTCCCGTACGGCGAGCTGCTCGACCGGCTCGTCGCGCTCGCGCTCGAGCGCCACGAGCGGCGCCGCGCGCTCAGGTTCTAGTCGGCCGCGCGGATCTCGTTGACGATCGCACGGCCCTCGAGGCCGGTGATCCAGACGACGTAGAACCGGTATGCCTCGCCGCCCGTGTCGAGGTCGAACGTCGTGTCGCGCCCGACCCTCTGCTCCTCCGAGACGGCCTCGAACGGGCCCTGAGCGCGCGCGCCGGCCTGGATCAGCGCCGTCCAGCCCGGCTCGTCGGTCGCGACGGTCAGTCCGCCGAGCTCGACCGGGCGGCCCGCGTCGACGACGAGGCCGACGCCCTCCTTCGTGAACGACGTGTACGTCTCGGTCGGCCAGTACGTCGCGGGATCGCCGTCGGTCGCACGCGCCACGGCCTCCGGGTGCTCTCCGTCTCCGCCGAATGGATCGTGGTCTCGAGCCGCCTGGATCCGGATCTCGTCGGCGGGGGCGGCGTTCCCGTTCTCCCCGCTCGGGTCGATGCGCCCGTCCGCGACCGCCCAGATCGCCGCGCCGCCCACGAGCGCGACGAGCAGGACCCCGAGAAGCGGCCACGGCACGCCGCGCCTGCGGCGGCGCCTCGGCTCCCGCTCGCGTTTGCGGACCCGCTGCCGCGGCGCGGGCGCGACCGCCGGGAGAAGCTCGGTCGCCCCGTTCCCCTCCGGCCCGCGCAGCTCCTCGGCCTCGGCCATCGCCGCCTCGAGCGCCGCGATGAAGGCGTCCATGGACGGGAACCGGTCCTCCGGCCGCTTCGCCATCGCGCGCCCGACGACCTGGCTCACGCGCAGCGGCACGTCGGGCCGGCGGTCGATCACGTTCGGCACCGGGTCGTTCACGTGCCGCGCCGCGACCGCGACGACGCTCTCCGCCGGGTACGGAACCTCGCCGGTCAGGAGCTCGTAGAGGAGGACGCCGAGCGAATACTGGTCGGCCCCCTCCGTCACGGGCTGCCCCGTCGCCTGTTCCGGCGAGAGGTAGTCGGCGGTGCCGAGGATCGCGCCCGTCTGCGTGAGCCCGGACTCCCGGTCGAGCGAGCGCGCGATCCCGAAGTCGGTCACCTTCGCCGCTCCGTCGTCGTCCACGAGGACGTTCTGCGGCTTCACGTCCCGGTGCACGATCCCGTGCTCGTGGGCGAACGCGAGCCCGCGCGCCGCCTGGTGGACGATCGCGAGCGCCTCGCGGACGGGCAGGTACCGGCGCTCGGCGAGGAGCTGCTTCAGATTTGCCCCGCGGACGAGCTCGAAGACGATGAACTCGGCCGAGTCGATCTGCCCGCGGTCGATCACGGTGACGATGTTCGGGTGCGAGAGCCGCGCGATCGCGCGCGCCTCCCGGCGGAAGCGCTCGACGTACGACGGGTCGTCCGAGAGCTTGTCGTGCAGCACCTTGAGCGCGACGTCGCGCTCGAGCACGTTGTCGTGCGCGCGGTAGACGCGTGACATGCCGCCGCTGCCGAGAACGCCGTCGAGCCTGTAGCGGTCGGCGATCGTGTCGCCGATCTTCACCCTGACAGTCTGCCGCGCGCGGGCGCGCGGCGAACCTTCTACCGCGCGCCCGCCGCGGAGAACGCCTCGTCCCAGGCCCCGAGCGCCTCGCTCAGCTGCTCGTCCGTGACGACGAGCGGCACGAGCACCCGGATGCAGTTCCCGTAGATCCCGGCCTTCAGCAGGAGCAGCCCGCGCGAGGCGGCCTCCTCGACGATCCGCGTGGCCAGGTCGGCGTCGGGTGTCTTCGCTTCGCGGTCGGAGACGATCTCGATCGCGAGCATCGCGCCGAGCCCGCGCACGTCGCCGACGCAGGAGAAGCGCTCGCGCCAGCCCTCCATGTGGTCCCGGATCGTCTCGCCGATCGCGTTCGCGCGCTCGACGAGCCCTTCCTCCTCGATCACGTCGAGCGTCGCGTGGGCGGCCGCGATACACACGGGGTTGCCGACGTACGTGCCGCCGATCGCGGAGTCGGCCGGCGAGTCCATGATCTCCGCCCGCCCGACGACGCCCGAGAGCGGGAAGCCCGCCGCCACCGACTTCGCGATCGTCATCAGGTCGGGCTCGATCCCGAACTGCTCGATCGCGAACATCGTCCCGGTGCGGCCGAAGCCGGTCTGCACCTCGTCGACGATGAGGACGATGCCGTACTCCGAGGCGATCTCGCGCACGCCCTGGAGGAACTCCTTCGGCGGCACGACGAAGCCGCTCTCGCCCTGCACCGGCTCGAGGATGATCGCGGCGACCTCCTCGGCCGCGACCCGGGTCTTGAACGAGCGGCGGAGCTCGGCGAGCGCGGTCTCGGCGTCCGGCCCGCGGTACGGGTCGGCGTACGAGACCCGGTAGACCTCCGGCGCGAACGGCCCGAGGCCGGCCTTGTACGGGTGCGTCTTCGACGTGAGGCTCACGGCCATGAGGGTGCGGCCGTGGAAGGCGCCGTCGAAGGCGATGACGGCGGGGCGCTTCGTGTACGAGCGCGCGAACTTGACCGCGTTCTCGACCGCCTCGGCGCCGGCGTTGAAGAAGCCTGCGCGCACCTCCCCGGAGATCGGCGCGGCCTCGGTGAGCCGCTCCGCGAGCGCGACGTAGTTCTCGTACGGGACGATCGTGTAGTCGGTGTGCGTGAAGCGCGCCGTCTGCTCCTGCGCGGCCTCGACGACCCGCGGGTGCGAGTGGCCGACCGCGAGGCAGCCGATGCCGCCGGTGAAGTCGACGAACGTGTTCCCGTCCACGTCGGTGAGGAGCGCGCCGCGCCCCTCCGCGATGACGAGCGGAAGGTAGATCGAAAGCGGCTCCGCGATGACGCGCTCGTGCCGCTCGAGGATGGCCTTGCTCACCGGGCCGGGGATCTCGGTCCTGCGCTGGATGGAGGTCGTGGTCGCCATGGCGCGCATCGTATGCGGTCCGGCCGCTGCCCCGCCCCACCTAGAATGCGCCGCGATGGTCCTCTCCGACCGCACCATCCGCCGCCTGCTCGAGGAGGGGAGAATCGGGATCGACCCGTACGACGAGGAGCTCCTCCAGCCGTCCAGCGTGGACGTCCGCGTGGATCGCTTCTTCCGCGTCTTTCGCAACTCGCGCTACCCGTTCATCGACGTGAAGGAGCCGATGGAGGAGCTCACCGAGCTCGTCGAGATCGAGGGCGACGAGCCGTTCATCCTCCATCCCGGCGAGTTCGTCCTCGGCTCGACGCTCGAGCGGATCACGCTGCCGGACGACCTGGTCGCACGGCTGGAAGGGAAGTCGAGCTTGGGGAGGCTCGGCCTGCTCATCCACTCGACCGCCGGGTTCGTCGACCCCGGCTGGGACGGGCACGTGACGCTCGAGCTCTCGAACGTGGCCAACCTCCCGATCACGATCTACCACGCGATGAAGATCGGGCAGCTCTCCTTCGTGCAGCTGACGGAGCCGGCCGAGAGCCCGTACGGGTCCTCGGCGCTCGGCTCGAAGTACCAGGGCCAGCAGGGGCCGACGCCGAGCCGCTACTGGCAGAACTTCGCGGCGACCCGGCGATGAAGGTCCTCGTCACCGGCGGGACCGGGTTCGTCGGGCCGCACGTCGTGCACGCGATCCGCGCGCAGGGGCACGACGTTCGCGCGCTCGTGCGCCGGCCTGGCTCGAAGGCGGCGCGCACGCTCGAGAGCTGGGGCTGCGAGCTCGCCGAGGGCTCGATGACCGACGCCGACAGCCTGCGGCGCGCGGTCGAGGGTTGCGACGCGGTCGTCCATCTCGTCGCGCTCCTGTTCGGCACGCCGGAGGAGTTCCGCCGGGTGATGGAGCAGGGCACCCGCGATCTCGTCGCGGCGGCGAAGGAGGCGGGCGTCGAGCGCTTCGTCCTCATGAGCGCGAACGGCGCCGTCGAGGGGCGGGAGCTGACGCCGTACTTCGCGGCCAAGTGGGACGAGGAGCAGGCCGTCGCGGAGAGCGGCATCCCGTACGTGGCCTTCCGGCCGAGCTTTGTCTTCGGCCCCGACGGCGGCCAGCTTCCGATCCAGCTCCGCCTCACGCGCTTCTCGCCGGTCACCCCGCTCATGAGCCGCCGGCGCTTCCAGCCGATCTGGGTAGACGACGTGGCTGCGTTCTTCGCGGCCGCGCTCACGAACGAGGAGGCGACGAACCGCGTGTTCGGCCTCGGCGGGCCGGACGTCGTGACGTGGGAGGAGCTCCACGCCGAGATCCGCCGCGTTCTCGGCAAGCGGCGCCTCACGCTCCGCGTCCCGGCCGGGCTGCTCAAGGCGTCCGCGAGCATCGGCCAGGTGCTCCCGCCGTTCCACGGCGCTCGAGCCGCGGTCGAGATGCTCGACTTCGACGACAACGTCGCCGACCCCGGCCCGGCGATCGAGGTCTTCGGCATCCGCCCGATCGACCTGCGCTCCCAGATCCGGCGCGCGGTCTCCTAGCGCGAGCTTCCGGATACGCAGCGGGGCCCCGAAGGGCCCCGCGCGAATCGGTGACTCGCCTGGATTTCGTAGGAGCGCTCGGCCCCCTACGCTGGCTAGGCGATTCCCCTTCGGTCTCGGGGACACGCCCCTACGAGCGAGTACCTCCACTGCCCGTACTGTCAGAAATCAACGTCGGACCACCTCCTTTCCGTGGTGGTCGCATGATACGCACACTCGGTGGACGTCCGGAAGGGGAGTCAGCGGAGGACGACCGAGAGCTCGAGGCCGCGGTCGAGGGGGACGGTCACGCTCGCGAGCGTCGGATCGGACTGCCGCGCCTCGGAGTACGCGCCGAGCGCCTCGACGTGCGACAGGACGTTGTCCGCGACGACGAGCCCGCCCGGCTCGAGTCGCCGCCGCGCGAGCGCGAAGAGCGCCTCGTAGTCCCCCTTCCACGCGTCGAGGAAGACGACGTCGAAGATGTCCTCGAGCCCGCCGAGCACGCCGAACGCGTCGGCCTCGACGAGCTCGCACCAGTCGGCGAGCCCGGCGTCCGCGACGTTGCGGCGCCACGCCTCGGCCTTCGCGGGATCCTGCTCGACCGAGAGGACCCGCCCGCCCAGATACCGCACGCCCGCGCCGAGCCAGATGGTCGAGTACCCGCGCGAGCCGCCGAGCTCGAGCACCTCGCAGGCGGTCTGCGGCGCGACGAGCGAGAAGAGGAAGCGGCCGGTGGTCGGCTCGACCGCGAGCGAGCGCTCCTGCACCGGGAGATCGCGCTCCCCCTCCGCCTCGTCCTCGCGCTCGAGCCGGGCGAGCACCTCGAGAACGCGCTCGTCGAGCATCAGGAGCGCGGGTCGTTCTCTTCGGCGATGTCGGCGGGCGTGCCCTCGCGCTTCGCGACGACGAGGAAGCCGCCGGCCTCCTCGACGACGTCCTCGATGTCCGGCACCTCGTGGCCGGGGCGGACGAAGAACCGCGCCGGGTCGCGCCGCACCTCCTCGTACTGACCGGGCGAGAGCAAGACCGGCTCGACGCAGCCGGCGTCGCCGCACTCGCAAAGGAACTCGGTCGGGCCGTCGCCCGGCGCGAGCTCGCGGATGCGCTCGTTCACCTCGCGGAAGAGCACCTCGTTCTTCGCGACGCGGGCCTCGCGGGACATCGTTTGATCGTACTCTGCTCGGCTCAACTGACGTCAACGAGCACGACGCCGTCCTCGACACGGACGGGGAACGTGTCCACGGGCACGTACGCCGGCAGCGTCAGCGCCTTCCCTGAGCAGATGTCGAACCTCGAGCCGTGGCGCGGGCAGACGACGACGCCGGCGTCGGGCTCCCAGTCGCCCTCGACGAGCGGCCCGTCGTCGTGCGAGCAGCGGTCCTCGAGCGCGCAGAGCGTCCCGTTCACGTTGTAGACGCCGACGGTGATCGAGCCGGCCGGGACGAGCCTCATCGTCCCCGGCGGCAGCTCGTCGACGGGACAGACCTCGTAGTCCAAGGGCTAGCTGATCTGAAGCTCGTCGACGCCGGCCCACTCCTCGGGGAGCGGGGTGCCCTTCGCCTTGTGCAGCGCGACCTTGAGGACGCCGAGCCCGAGCAGCGCGCACTTGAGCCGGATCGGCGTGAGCGGAATCCCGACCTCGTCGAGCAGCTCGTCGCGCGGGAGGCTCGCGACCTCGGTCGCGCTCCGGCCCTTCACCATCTCAGTCAGCATCGAGGTGGCCGCCTGGCTGATCGCGCAGCCGCGGCCGCGGAACTTCACGTCCTCGATCGTCTCGCCGTCGGGGCCGAACTCGACGTAGATCGCCACCTCGTCGCCGCAGAGCGGGTTCTGCCCCTCCGCCTGCGCGTCGGCGTCCTCGATCTCCCCGTGCCCGCGCGGGTTCTTGTAGTGGTCGAGGATGACCTCGCGGTACATGGCGTCGAACTCGTTCACAGGGTCATCGTAGCCGCCTGGATGCAGCCCGGAACCCGTCCGCGACGAGCGTCGCGATGCCGCGGCGCGCGTTCGCGAGCGCGGCAGCGAGGGCCCGCGAGGCCTCCGCGCCGTGCAGACCGGTGCCGTGGCCGACGAGCACGTGCTCCGGAGCGAGCCCGGCGAGCGCGCGCCGCGGCGGCCAGGGCCGGAGCATCGGGTGGATCCCGAGCGGCTCGCCGCCGGCGGTCATGTACCCGAGCCTCCCGAGCGCGTCGGCGGCGACGAGGACGCGCCGTTCCGGCCACCAGAGCGCGACCTCGCGCCAGACCGGGCTCCGCAGGATGCGACGGAACTCGAACGGTGCACCCTCGACGCCGTCGAACGGCGTCTCGTGCACGGGGACGCCGAGCAACGCCGCGACGGCGCGCGAGTCGCGCCGGTGCCGGTCGAGGAGGACGAGCACGCCGGCCGGCTCCCCGAGCGCGCGCAGCCGCTCCTCGAGCCCGTCGACTAGGACCGGGTCGATCACCCAGACGCGACCGTCCGCGGCAAGCGCATGCGAGGTGCGCGGCACGGAACCCGTCTCGTCGACCCACCCGAAGCCGAACTCGGTCTCGTCGACCGCGACGAGCTCAGGCAAACGTCTTCGTGACGCGATGGAGGCCTTCGACGAAGCGGTCGATCTCCTCCGGGAGCGTGTAGAGGTAGAAGCTCGCGCGGGTCGTCGCGGGGACGCCGAGCCGCGTCATGAGCGGCTGCGTGCAGTGGTGACCCGCGCGCACCGCGACCCCGTCGTAGGCGAGGATCTGGGCGACGTCGTGCGGATGCACGCCCGCGACGTCGAACGAGACGATCCCGCCGCGGCGCTCGGCGGGTGGCCCCCAGACCTTCACCTGCGGGAGCTCGCCGAGCCGCCCGAGCGTGTACTCGAGCAGGTCGCGCTCGTGCGCCTCGATCGCCTCGAACCCCGCCGCCTCGAGGTAGTCGATCGCCGCGGCGAGCCCGACCGCCTGCGCGAACGGCGGCGTCCCGGCCTCGAACTTCTGCGGCAGCTCGTTCCAGGTCGTCTTCTCGACCGAGACCGAGCGGATCATGTCGCCGCCGAGCCCGAAGGGGGACATCCGCTCGAAGAGCTCGCGCCGGCCCCAGAGCACGCCGATCCCGGTCGGCGCGCACATCTTGTGCCCCGTGAACGCGACGAAGTCCGCACCGAGCGCCTGCACGTCGATCCGCCGGTGCGGCGCCGCCTGGCAGGCGTCCACGACCGTGATCGCCCCCTGCTCGCGCGCCCAGCCGGCGATCCGCTCGACCGGGTTCACGGTGCCGAGCGAGTTGTTCACGTACCCGACCGCCACGACCTTCACGGTCCCGCGCGCGGCCAGCTCGTCGAGCGCCTCGAGCTCGAGCTCCCCGTGCTCGTTCGCCGGGACGACGGCGAACTCGGCGCCCGTGCGCCCGGCGATGAACTGCCAGGGGACGAAGTTCGAGTGGTGCTCGAGCTCGGTCGCGACGACGAGGTCGCCGGGCCCGAGGTTGTCGAGGCCCCAGGCGTACGCGACGAGGTTCAACGCCTCGGTTGCGCCCCGCGTGAAGACGATCTCGCGGGTCGTCTCGGCGTTCAGAAACGCGCGGACGGTCTCCCGCGCGCCCTCGTAGCCCGCGGTCGCCTTCTCGCCGAGCTCGTAGAGCGCGCGGTGGACGTTCGCGTACGACGTCTCGTAGTACTCGCGCTCCGCGTCCATGACCTGGCGCGGCTTCTGCGACGAGTTCGAGCTGTCGAGGTACGCGAGCGGCTTCCCGCCCATCGGCCGCGCGAGGATGGGGAAGTCGGCGCGCAACGCACGCGCGTCGAGCTTCACGCCGGACGAGACGGCCATACGGCCATCGTACCGCCCTGGGGCGGCCCTACCGGTAGCGGTAGACGATGCGGCCGCGGTTCAGGTCGTACGGGGAGATCTCGATCTTCACGCGGTCGCCCGGGAAGATCCGGATCCGGTACCGGCGCATCTTGCCGGCGGTGTAGCCGAGGGTCTCGTGGCCGTTGTCGAGCTGCACGCGGAACATCCGGTTCCGGAGCGCCTCGACGACCTCGCCCTCCATCTCGATCTTGTCTTCTTGCGACATGCCGCTTCCTCCCTTCGAATACGACGAGGCCGCCCGCGCGGATCCCGAGCGAGCGGCCCCGGTCGGCAAGCGGTCTAGGCGATCGTGGCGACGTCCGTCGCCTCCGGGCCCTTGGCGCCCTCGCGCGCTTCGAACTGGACGCGCTCCCCCTCCTGCAGGCTCTTGAAGCCCTCGGAGGCGATGTTGCTGAAGTGAACGAACAGGTCCTTCGACCCGTCATCCGGGGTGATGAAGCCGTACCCCTTGTCGTTCGAGAACCACTTCACGGTTCCGGTAGCCATTGAAACACCTCCCTCACACACACTCACGAACCGGGTAAGGAAGGGCAAAGCCGCAAACCGAACACCGCGCTCTTGATGTACCTCGGAAGCGTAGCAGCAGCCCCCTTCGGCGGGCCGCTCAGAAAGCCGAGATCTCCTCGTCGCCCTCGTCGACCTCGAGCGGCTCCTCGCCGGGCGCGCGGCCGGGGTCGTCCTCGATCCCGACGTCGTCACGGCCACGGCGCTCGCGGGCGGGCTCGGTCGCGTCGGCGGCGTCCTCCTGCACCTCGCGGATGTCGTCCTCGCGTTCCACCATGGGCGCGGGCTTCCCGCCTCGTGCGCGGTCGAAACCGCCCTACGCGGACGGGATGCGCGCCTCGAGCACCTCGCCGAGCGCCCGCCGCACCGGCTCGAGCTCGATCCGGTCGAGGATGTCGGCGAAGAACCCGCGCACGATCAGCCGCTCGGCCTCGGCGCGCGAGAGACCGCGGGCCATGAGGTAGAAGAGCATCTCGCGGTCGACCTGGCCGAGCGTCGCGCCGTGCGTGCAGCGGACGTCGTTCGCCAGGATCTCGAGCCCCGGGATCGAGTCCGCGTGCGCCTTGTCGGAGAGGAGCAGGTTGCGGTTCTCCTGGTAGGCGTTCGTCTTCTGCGCGTCGGGCTCGACGCGGATCATCCCGCGCCAGACGGCCGTCGCGGAGTCGCGGAGCGCGCCCTTGAAGGCGAAATCCGACTCCGTGCTCGGCGCCTCGTGCTCCTGGAACGTGTCGTAGTCGAGGTGCTGGTCGCCGTCCGCGAAGTACGCGCCGGTAACGCGCGAGGTCGCGCCCGGGCCGGCGAGGTCGTTCTGGATCCGCGTCTTGCCCTTCTTCGAGCCGAAGCCGCCGGCCACCCAGTCGAGCTCGGCGTCGCGCTCGACGCGCGCGTGGTGCGAGGCGAAGTGCCACGTCTCGCGCGAGAGGTTCTGGATCGAGACGTACTCGAGCTTCGCCGCCTGGCCGACGAAGAGCTCGACCGCGGCGTTCGTGTACGCGGGGAGGTCGGGAGACGCCGACACGTACTCCTCGACGAGCGTGAAGCGCGACTCGGGCTCCGCCTCGACGAGCAGCCGGAAGAAGAGCGAGCCCTGCGGGACGCTCGAGGCGATCCGGACGTAGAGCGGCTGCTCGAGAACGACGCCCTTCGGGACGCGGACGAGCAGGCCGTGCCGCCAGAGCGCCGCGTTGTGGGCGGCGAACTTCTCGTCCGTCCCGACGAGCTCGCGCACGCGAGGGTGGTCGTCCGAGAGCGGCTCGAAGACGATCCCCTCGGGCGCGCGCTCGATCTCGATCCCCGCCTCGCCGACGGACGCGACCCCCGCGACCTCGAGATCGAGGAGCGAGCCGGGCCGGACGACCGCGGTCGCGCCGTTGCCGGTGAAGGCGTCGGGGTCGAAGCCGCGCAGGTCGGTGAACCGCCACGACTCCTGCGTCGTGTCCGGGAAGGGAAGCGCGCGATAGCGCTCGAGGACGTCGGCGCGGGCGGCACTCACGGCGCATACCTCCGGTGGAGCATGAGCGCGTTCCCCTCCGTGTCCTCGAAGAACGCCATGTGGCAGACGCCCGTGTCGAGGATCTCCCCCTGGAACGCGACGCCCGCCTTCTCGAGGCGCGCCCGCGCCTCGGCGACGTCGGGCACACGGAGCGCGATGTGCGCCGTGTGCGGCGCGAACTCCCTGCCGATCCGCTCCGGCTCGACGAGGTACAGGCTGACGTTGCCAGTCTCGAACTCCGGCCACTGGTCGTCCGGCGACGAGTTCCGGATCCCGAGCGTCTCGGCGTAGAACCGCCGCGCCCGCTCGATGTCCCGCACCGGCACCGACATGAAGTCGGTGCGCTCGACCGAGATCACCCGACCGAGCCCTCCATCTGGAGCTGGATCAGCCGGTTCAGCTCGACCGCGTACTCGAGCGGGAGCTCCTTCGTGATCGGCTCGACGAACCCGGAGACGATCATCGCCGACGCCTCCGCTTCCGAGAGGCCGCGCGACATGAGATAGAAGAGCTGCTCCTCGCCGATCTTCGAAACGGTCGCCTCGTGGCCGATGTCGACGTCGTTCTCGTCGATCCTGATGTACGGGTACGTGTCCGAGCGGGACTCCTCGTCGAGGATGAGCGCGTCGCAGACGACCTTCGAGCGCGCTCCGTGCGCGCCCTTGGCCACCTCGAGCAGCCCGCGGTACCCCGCGCGCCCGCCGTTCTTCGAGATCGACTTGGACGTGATGACCGAGGTCGTGTTCGGCGCCACGTGGACGGCCTTGCCGCCCGCGTCCTGGTGCTGGCCCGCGCCGCCGAAGGCGATCGAGAGCACCTCGCCGTGCGCGCCCTCGCCCATGAGCCAGATCGCCGGGTACTTCATCGTGAGCTTCGAGCCGAGGTTGCCGTCCACCCATTCCATCGTCGCGTTCTCGTGGGCGACGGCCCGCTTCGTGACGAGGTTGTAGACGTTGTTCGACCAGTTCTGGATCGTCGTGTAGCGGCAGCGGCCGCCCTTCTTCACGACGATCTCGACCACGGCCGAGTGAAGCGAGTCGGACGAGTAGATCGGGGCCGTGCAGCCTTCGACGTAATGCACGTAGGCGTTCTCGTCGACGATGATGAGCGTGCGCTCGAACTGGCCCATGTTCTCCGCGTTGATGCGGAAGTAGGCCTGGAGCGGCAGGTCGACCTTGACGCCCGGCGGCACGTAGATGAACGAGCCGCCCGACCAGACGGCCGAGTTGAGGGCGGCGAACTTGTTGTCGCCGATCGGGATGACCGAGCCGAGATACTGCTTGACGAGGTCCGGGTATTCGCGAACCGCCGTGTCGGTGTCGGTGAAGATCACGCCCTTCTTGGCGAGGTCTTCCTGCAGCGAGCCGTAGACGACCTCGCTCTCGAACGGGGCTTTCACTCCGGAGAGGAACTTCCGCTCCGCCTCGGGGATGCCCAGCTTCTCGTAGGTGTTCTTCACACCCTCGGGCACCATGTCCCAGTTGTTCACCACGCCCTGGCTGGGCTTGATGTAGTAGTAGATGTCGTCGAAGAAGATGCCCGACATGTCGCCGCCCCAGTTGGGCATCGGGCGGCGCTCGAAGTGCTTGAGGGACTTGAGCCGGGAGT
>JAICNY010000063.1 GCA_025930955.1 Thermoleophilia bacterium | reverse complement strand
CGTCGAAGTCCGGCGAGCGGAGCTCGCGTCGCACCTGGCCGGTCGTGAGGGAGTCGCGCAGCACGATCGCGCGCGCACGCGCGAGGCGCAGGAGCCCGGCGCGGAAGAGGAGCCGGACCGCGCGCTCGAGGTCGCCGCTCCGCTCCGCCTCGGCCGCCTCCTCCTCGAGCCGGCGGACGTCCACCTCCCCCCGCGCGGACTCCGCCCGGCCCCGCTCGACGGCCTCCGCGGCGCGCCGGCGCCCCACGCGCGCGGCCACGAGCGCCGCGAGCGCGACGACGACCGCCCCGAGGAGCACCCAGAAGACCGGCGGCCCGCCGGGAACCCGGTCCGCGAGCGCGTCGATCCGCTCGCCGAGCCACGCGAGCGGCCGGCGGAACGGCCGGGGCACGTCGGGCTCGCGGAAGCGGCGCTCGGAGAGGATCGCGCGCGCGTCGTCCTGCGCGCGGGCGGGCGGGGCGGCTCCCGGCTCCGCCTCCGCTCCGTCGGCGAGCGCCTCGAGCCGGCCCGCCAGCTCCTCGCCCTCGGCGCCCTCGAGCGCGAGCTCGAGGTCGGCCGGCGCACCGTCCACGCGCTCGACGTCCCGGAGCTCCTCGAGCGCCGCCGGATCCGTCTGCGCCCGGGCGGCGAGGTCGCGGAGCTCGCCGCCCGTCACCTCCTGCGCGCCCGCGGGGGCGGCGGCGAGGAGCGCGGCGACCGAGACGGCGACGGACGCGAGCCGGGCGGTCACTCGTCCCGCCCGCCGGGCTTCCAGCCGGGTGGCGGCGGCCAGTACGGCGGCCGCTCGGGCTCCGGCGACGTCTCGCCGCCCGGCGGGGGCCCCTCCTCGGAGGACGGCCGCCACCCCGGCGGCGGAGGCCAGTACGGCGGCTGCTCGCCGCCCCACGGCGAGGGCGCGGCCCGGGGCGCGAGCGGCACCCGGCCCGGGTCGGGCGCGACCCCGATCCGCTCCGCGAGGAGCGCGAGGTCGAAGCCCTCCTTCCGCACACGGAGGTCGAAGTAGAGGACGGTGGCGAACGCGGCGATGAGCGGCGTCCAGAGCGCGGCGGCGAGCGTCTGCCCCACCGCGCTCGCCGCGAGCACGAGCACCGCGCTGTCCCCGGCGTCGGTGAACGCCGGCGCGAACGCGAGGAACTGCACGGCGTACGAGAGGAAGCCGGCGATCAGCACCCCGACGAGCATGAGCCCGAACGCCGGCCACCACCGGCTCCGGGTGAGCCGGAAGGAGCGCCCGACCGCCTTGAACCCCTTCCTCCCCTCCGTGAGCAGCACCGGGATCGCCACGACCCAGGCGACGGCGATCCAGACCCCCGGCAGGAGGCAGAAGAGCAGCCCGAGAGCGACGGCGAACGCGTAGATCACGCTGATCCAGAGGAGCGAGTGCAGCCGGCGCAGCGCGTAGCCGAGGGACGTCCTCCAGTTCGGCGTCTCGCCGAGGTAGGCGTCGGCGACCGCCTTGTAGCAGGCGCCCGTGGCGAGCGTGGTCGCGACGAAGCCGAGCAGCGCGCCGACGAGGATCGCTGCGAACCAGGCCGCGAGCTCGGCGTCCTCCGCCTCGGCGAGCGGGTCCGGCTCGCCCGGCGCCGGGACGGGCGAGAACGCGCCCTCCGGGAGCGCGGAGAGCTGGACGACCGCAGCGAGGACCTGCACCGGCGCCACCACCAGGAGGACGGTGCGGATGAGCGTCCACGCGTGCCGCCAGGTGATCTTGATGCCGACATCGAGGATCTCGCCGACCCCGAGGGGCCGAAGGTCGACGCCCTGCATGGCCGCTGACGATAACGCGCGCCCGGGACGGGTCGGCTATTGCTCGAGAGCGGGCGCCGCCTCCTCCGCGCGGAGCGTCTCCCACGAGGGGTTGAGGCCGCTCTGGAGGTAGGCGTAGAACGCGGGCGGGACGACGAGCAGGAGCACGAGCGCGATCCAGCCGTTGATCGGCTCCGAGCTCGCGGTGAGGCGCTGCGTCGCCTGCACCCGCCTGAACGTCCCGATGAGCGACATGATCGCCGGGACGATGACGAGCGCGCCGAGCGTGATCGCGAGGAGCGACGTCCCCGGGCTCGTCCCCAGCTCGTTCGTCCCGCGCGCCCGTCCGAGGTCGGCCATCTCCCGGTTCACGAAGTACCACCAGAAGAAGACGTAGATCCCGAGCGTGACGATCGAGAGGATCGCGACGACGAAGATGTTCCGGATCGTCGCGCCCTGTTCGCTGCCGGGGATCGGCACCCGCTCCGCCACGCGCCCGACCGTACCACGCTACCGCGCGAGCGGGAGCTCGACGACGAAGCGCGACCCGCGGCCGAGCTCCGACTCGACCTCGATCCGGCCGTCCATCCGCCGGACGAGCTCGCGGCTGATGTAGAGCCCGAGCCCGCTCCCGCCGACGCCGCGCCGGAGCCCCGGATCCAGGCGGTAGAACTTCTCGAAGATCCGCCGCTGCTCCCCGGCCGGGATCCCGATCCCCTCGTCGGCGACGACGAAGCGCACGACCCGGTCGTCCGCCGCCACCGCGAGGCGTATGCGGCCTCCGTCCGGCGAGTACTTGACGGCGTTGTCCACGAGGTTCAGGAGCACCTGCCGGAGCCGCTCGGGATCGCAGGCGACCTCGAACGCGCCGCCGTTCGACTCGACGGCGAGCGTGAGCCCGTCTGGGAGCGTCGAGCCCCGGACGGAGACGACCTCCTGCGCGAGGGCGACCGCGTCGGCGCTCGCGAGCGCCACGTGCACGTGGTCGAGATCGAGGCCGTTCGCGAGCAGGAGATCCTCGACGATCCGGGTGAGTCGATCGCACTCGCGGACGATCATCTCGAGCATCGCGTCGCGCTGCTCCTCGTCGAGGTCGCGGTGCACGAGCGTGAGCGAGGCGCCGTAGACCGCGCTGAGCGGCGTCCTGAGCTCGTGCGAGGCCGTGGAGAGGAAGTCGCGGCGCGTCCGCTCGAGCTCTCGCTCGGATGTGAGGTCGCGGAAGGCGTAGACCGTTCCGTCCGGCGTGCGCACGCCCGCGACGGCGAGCCAGCGCTCCTCGCCGGCGACCACGAGCGGAACCGCCTCTCCCGAGGTGGCGGCGCCCGGGCGCGTGCCGACCTCGATCGCCGCGGACGCCTCCTCCCAGCCTCCGAGCAGCTCCCCGACCTGCCGGCCGACCGCGGCGCCCGCGGCGATCCCGGTCAGATGCTCGGCCGCCGGGTTCCAGTAGCGCACGCTGCCGTCGGCCCCGACCTGGAAGACGCCGTCGTCCACGTGGGCGAGCACGACGGCGGCGTTCGCGCGCTCGGCGAGCGCGTCGAGGAGCCGCGCCCGCTCGAGCGCCTGCGAGCACTGGCCCACCACGGCGAGCAGGACTGCGCGCTCGCCCCGCGCGAAGCTCGTCCGCTCGGGGAAGTTGAGCGCGACGAGGCCGGTGCGGACGCCGCCGACCTCGAGCGGGACGACCGCGAGCGCCTCGTAGCCCATCCGCACGTACGCGGGCGCGTGCTGCGGGAACCGCGCGACGACCTCCTCGGCCGACTCGAGCCAGGTCTGGCGGCCGTGCACGAGGATGTCCTGGGCGCCGATCGCGCTCTCGACGGGGATGCTCCGGTACTGCTCGACGACGTCGGGCGGATAGCCGACCGCGGCCATCAGCTCGAGCTCGCGCCCCTCGGGGCCGAGGAGGGCGACCCAGCCGGCCGCGGCGCCGAGCGCCGACACGCCCTCCCGGACGAGGACGTCGGCGACCTCGCGCTGCGTCCGGGCGCCCGCGAGGCGCTCGGTGACGCCCTGGAGGAGCTCCGCGCGGGCGCGGGCCTCGTGCTCGGCCCGGTGGAGGAGCGAGTTCTCGATCGCCGTCGCGGCGCGGCGGCCGACGTCCTCGGCGAGACGAAGGTCGTCCGCCCCGAACGTCCGCCCCGACGGGCCCACCGCGAGCGCCAGCGCGCCGAGCGTCCGGTCGGCGACGCGGAGCGGCACGATGACCGACGACCTCGGGCCGAGGCGGCGGAGGAGCGCGAGGTGGTCGTCGTCCCGCGCCTCCGCGGTGAGCGTCTCGTCGGTGACGGCGGTCACGAGCTCCGCCTCGCCCGTGCGGGCGACCCGTCCGGCGCCGTGCGGCTCGTCGCGCGCGGGCGGGTAGCGCCGCACGAGCTCCTCCAGGGCCTCGAGCCCCTCGGGATCCGAATGCGCGATCCCCGCGGGGACGAGCCGCCCGCCGTCGACGAGCATGACGACGTAGCTGTCGGCGAGGCGCGGCACGGAGAGGCGGCCGAGGCGCGCGAGCGTCTCCTCGTGGTCGAGCGAGCTCGAGAGGACGTGGCTCACCTCGGCGAGGAACGCGAGCCGCTCGTGCGCGCGGCGCTCCGCCTGGTGCGCGCGCGCCCGGCCGATCGCGAGCGCGATCCGCTCGCCGATCCCCTCGAGCACCTCGATGTCGGCGGGCCCGAACACGCGCGGCGCGACCGAGCCGACGTGGAGGACGCCGACCACGTCGTCGTCGAGGCGGAGCGGCACGCCGAGAAGGGACGTGAGCCCGCGCTTGCGGAGGAGGTGGTTCACGGCGTCCGCGTGCTCGAGGTCCTCGATCACGACCGGCTTCCCGGTCGCGGCGATGCGGCCGGCGAAGCCCTTGCCGACCGGGACGCGGACGCGCTCGGAGATCTCCTCCTCGAAGTCGAGGACGGCCGCGGCGTAGAGCTCGGACTGGTCCGGCTCGGCGAGCAGGATGACGACGGTGTCGGCGGCGAGCGCGTCGCGGATGCGGGCGAGGAGGTCGTCGAGGAACGGCCCGAGGGCGAGCTCCGCGAGCGACTCCTCGGTGACGACGCGCGGGCGGTCGCGGCCCGCCGAGCCCCGGCCGGAGCGGCCGGTCGCCGGGGTCGCCGTGCCGGCGGTCCCGCTGTCCCCGTCCTCCTCTACGCGCGCCACTGTGGGCGCCGGTTCCCGTTCGGGGCAAACGCCATTCGGGCCCGTGTCACCAGGTCTTCGGGCCGCGACGCGTGACGGGCGGCCCGACGCGCACGCGCGCGTCGACCGCGACGCAGCCGTCCGGGCCGGCGAGCACGGGGTTCAGGTCGAGCTCGGCCACCTCCGGCCGGTCCTCGCCGAGCCGCGCGAGCCGGAGCAGGACGCTCGCGAGGGCGCCCGCGTCGGCCGGCTCGGCGCCGCGGAACCCGGCGACGAGCCGCCCGGCCGTACCGGTGCGGACGAGCTCCTCCGCGTCCACGTCCGTGAGCGGGGCGAGCGCGAACGAGGTGCCGCCGGCGAGCTCGGCCAGCACGCCGCCCGGCCCGAACGCGACGACCGCCCCGAAGACCGGATCCTGGAGCAGCCCCGCGAGCAGCTCGACGTCGCCCTGCGCCATCGGCTGCACGACGACCGGGCCGCCGATCCGCTCCGCCGCCTCGCGCACGGCCTCCTCGTCCTCGAGGTCGAGCGCCACGCCACCAGTCTCGGTCTTGTGGGCGCCCGCCTCCGCGGTCTTGACGACCGCCGGGAAGCCGAGCTCGCGGGCCGCCGCGGCGGCCTCGTCCGGCCCGGCCGCGTCCCGCTCGCCGACGAACGGGATCCCGTAGGCGCCGAGGAGCGCCCGCGCCTCCTCCGGCTCGAGCCAGCCGCCGCCCCGCGCGAGGACGGCCGCGACCACGGCGTCGCCGGCGGCCTCGTCGATCCCGTCGAGCTCGGGCGGCGTCCCGAGCGGCCGGCGGAGCCAGGCGGCGCGCTCCACGGCGCGCCCGAGCGCGCGCGCGGCCGACTCCGGGTAGCCGAAGTCCGCCACGCCCGGCGCGCCCGTCCCGACCGCGAGCACGGGCTTGTCGGACGCGAGCTCGGCGAGCACCGGCTCGAGATCGGCCGGCGAGAACGCGACCGTCGCGACGGCGAGGACGATCACCGAGTCCACCAGCGGGTCGGCGAGGAGCAGCGGCAGCGCCCGCTCGTACGCATCCGCGCCGGAGCTCCCGAGCACGTCGACCGGGTTCCCGGCGGCCGCTTCGGCGGGGAGGAACGAGCGGAGCTCCGCCTCGGTCTCGGGCGAGAGCGGCCCCACCTCCAGCCCGGCCGCCTCGGCCGCGTCGGCGCAGAGGATCGCGAGCCCGCCCGCGTTCGTGAGGAGCGCGACCCGCGGCCCGCGCGGTAGCGGCTGCGAGGAGAGGAGCGCGGCCGCGTCGAGCAGCTCCTCGAGCGTCGCCGCGCGCGTGACGCCGGCCTGGCGAAACAGCGCGTCGACGGCCGCGTCCGACCCTGCGAGCGCCGCCGTGTGCGAGGCGGCCGCCCGCGCGCCCGCCCGCGAGGCCCCGCCCTTGAGCGCGAGGAGCGGCTTGCGCCGCGCGACCCGCCGCGCGACCCGCCCGAACTTGTGCGGGTTGCCGAAAGACTCGACGTAGAAGCAGACCGCCGCGGTCGCGTCGTCGTCCTGCCAGTGCTCGAGCAGGTCGTTCGTCGAGACGTCCGCCTTGTTGCCGATCGAGACGAAGGACGAGAACCCGAGTCCCCGCTCGGCCGCCCGTTCGAGGAGCGCGATCCCGAGCGCGCCGCTCTGGGAGCAGAGCCCGACGTTCCCGGGCGGGAACGAGCCGGCGGCGAAGGTCGCGTTGAGCGGGGGATCAGCGAGCGCGATCCCGAGACAGTTCGGGCCGACCATCCGCGCCCCGTGCGCGCGGACGAGCGCGAGGAGCTCGTCCTGCCGGCGCCGCCCCTCTTCGCCGTGCTCCGCGAACCCCGCCGAGATGACGCAGAGCGCACGCGTCCCGCGCCGGAGAGCCGTCTCGGCGACGGAGAGCGCCGCCTCGCCGGGCACGCAGACGAAGACGAGGTCGACGTCGCCGGGCACCTCGTCGAGCGACTCGTAGCCCTCGCGCCCTTCGACCTCCTGCCCGCCCCGGTTCACGGGATAGGCCGGCCCGGGGAAGCCCGAGGCGACGACGTTGCGAAAGAGCTCTCCGCCGATCGTCCCGCGCCGCGGCGAGGCGCCGACGACCGCAACGCTCCGCGGCGCGAAGAACGGCCGGAGGGACGCGGCGACGGCGACGTGGTCGCGCAGGTCGACGGCCTCGGTGTACTCGGCGGTCGGGTCGAGCTCGACCTCGACGGTCACCTCGTCGCCCGAGCGCCGGAACGTCTCCGCGAACCCGGCGTCGCCGAAGACGCGGAGCATCCCGACGTTCTCGACCGCCACCTCCGCGAGGAAGCGCCGCACGCCGGAGGCCGCCGCGAGGCCCGCGAGCTGCTCGAGCATCCGCGTCCCGACCCCGCGCCGCTGGAGCTCGTCCGCGACCGCGAACGCGACCTCGGCCACCTCGGGGTTGCGAAGGCGCGTGTAGCCCGCGACGGCGACGACCCGGTCGTCCCGCACGGCGAGGAGCACGCCCCGCTCGTCCCAGTCCGGCTCGAGCAGGCCGCGGATCCAGGCGTCGTCCGGCCGGAAGCCGCCGTGGAACCGCAGGTAGAGGCTCTCCTCCGAGAGCGCCGCGAAGAAGTCCGAGACGGCATCCGCGTCCTCGCGCCGGGGCGGGCGCAGGCGCAGCGTCGTCCCGTCCCGGAGGATGACGTCGCGGACGGCGGCCTCGGTCTGCACCCGGACAGCATTACCGCACCGGGCCCGCCGCACGCGGTTCGGGATTGTGGAAAGCCCGCACGCGGGAGGGTGGCTTCCCCGATGCCCGCCCGGCACCGCGCGACGGACACTGAGGGCGAAACGAAGGGAGGCGCCATGAAGCACATCGTCGTCGCCACCGACGGCTCGCACGGCGCGGGCGAGGCCGTCCGCATGGGCCTCGAGCTCGCGGCGGCAGAGGGAGCCCGCGTCACGTTCGTGCACGCGTTCATCCCGGACGAGCTCCTCTACGCGGGCCGCGTGCCCGGCGTTGTCATGCCGGCGCCCGTCCCGGCGGAGAAGGCGCCCGAGGCCGAGAGCGACGGCCCGCTCCTCGCCGCCTCGCTCGAGGCGAAGAAGGCGGGCGTCGAGCACGACACGGAGCTCGTCGGCGGAGACCCGGTCGGCGCGATCCTCGCGTGCGCGGACGAGCACGACGCCGATCTCGTCGTCGTCGGGTCGCGCGGACACGGCGCGCTCGTCTCGGCGCTCCTCGGGAGCGTCTCGAAGGCGGTCGTGACCCGCGCCAAGCGTCCCGTCCTCGTCGTCAGGGCCGCGTCGGAAGCGGAGCAGACGGCCGGCAGGGCGGCGTGAGGCAGCCGTGCGCCGCGCCCACGACCCGACCGGCGACCCCCGGAACGCACCCGGTGTAGGCCGGTTGCGCGAGTCTCGCGCGCGCCCGTTGCGGCGACGGGCCGCGCGCGAGCTGCCGGATCGCCCGGCGCATCGGCCCTCCTGGGAGCGCCGGGCGAATTCCGGCCCCGCGCCGCGGAGGCGGGCGCGGTGAGGAGCCGGCCGTCCGCGGAGGAGCTCGTCCGCCTCGACGTCGGGGCCGCGCTCTGGGAGCGCGTGTTCCACGTCGCCCCGCTCGTGCTCGTCGGCACGCGCGAAGGGGGCGGCTACGACCTCGCTCCGAAGCACATGGCGATGCCGCTCGGCCACGACGGCTGGTTCTGCTTCGCCTGCACGCCGCGCCACGCGACGTACTGGAACGCGAAGCACCACGGCGCGTTCACCGTGAGCTTCCCGACGCCCGAGCTCGTCGTCGAGACAGGCCTCGCCGCGTCGGGCCGCGAGGGCGAAGGGCGCAAGCGCGGCCTCGCGGCGCTCGAGACGTTCCCCGCGACCACGGTGGACGGGGTGCTCGTCGCCGGCTGCCTCCTCCATCTCGAGTGCGAGCTCGACCGGATCGTCGACGGCTTCGGCGACGCGAGCCTCGTCGTCGGGAAGATCGTCGCCGCGCTCGCCGACGAGCGGGTGCTCGCGCTCGACGACGCCGACCCGGCGGACGTCGTCCGCCGCGCGCCGCTCCTCGCCTACGTGAGCCCGGGACGCTTCGCGCGCGTCGGCGACACGCTCTCGTTCCCGTTTCCGGCCGACTTCTCGAGGTAGGCGAAAACCGATGACGCGGCCGAGCGCGCAGGCTGTCCTCGACGGCCTTCGCCGTGACGAGGAGGCGATCGCCTCCTTCCTCGCGCTGCTCGCCGAGGCCGAGTCGCCGACCCATGACAGGGAGGCCCAGCGCGCCGTCTTCGCACTGCTCGCGGGGGAGCTCGAGGAGCTCGACTTCGCGGTGCGCCGCCTGCGGGGCGGCCACCTCTACGCGCGCCCCCGGACCCGGCGGCGCTCCGCGGCCACGCAGGTGCTCGTCGGGCACCTCGACACGGTGTGGCCGGTCGGAACGCTCGCAGGGATGCCCGTCCGGCGTGACGGCGACCGGCTCTACGGGCCGGGCGTCTTCGACATGAAGGGCGGGCTCGCGATCATGGTCTACGCGCTACGCGCGCTCGCCGCGCACGGCGTGGTGCCGGCCGCCACGCCGCTCGTCTTCGTCGCGGCCGACGAGGAGGCGGGGAGCGACGACTCCCGCCGGACCCTGCTCCGGCTCGCCCGTTCCGCGGCGCGCGCGTTCGTCCTCGAGCCGCCGTACGGCCCGTCCGGCCGGCTGAAGACCGCGCGAAAGGGCGTGGGCCGCTTCACGGTCCGCGTGCGCGGCCGGGCGGCGCACGCCGGGGTCGACCCGGAGGCCGGCGTGAGCGCGATCCGCGAGCTCGCGCGCCAGGTCGAGCGGCTCTTCGACCTGAACGACGCGGCGCGCGGCGTGACCGTGAACGTCGGGACGATCGACGGCGGCCTGCGCCCGAACGTGATCGCGCCGGAGGCCACGGCCGCCGTCGACTGCCGCGTTCCGACGAGCGCCGACGCGCGCGCCGTCGACGCGGCGATCCGCGCCCTCCGGCCCACGCACGACGACGTCTCCCTGACCGTCGAGGGCGGTTTCGGCCGGCCGCCGATGGAGGCGACCGGGCGGAACATCGCGCTCTTCGAACAGGCGCGCGCCCTGGCGGCCGATCTCGGCCTGGCGGTCGAGAGCGCGTCCGTGGGCGGCGGGTCCGACGGGAACTTCACGAGCCTCGTGACCGCAACGCTCGACGGGCTCGGCGCGGTCGGCGACGGCGCGCACGCGGCGACCGAGCACGTGGTCGTCCCGCGCCTCGCCGAGCGGGCGGCGCTCCTCGCGCTGCTCCTCGCGAGCCCGGTCGCGCCCGACCCCTCGCGGAACGGCGGCGCGCCGTGACCCCGCGCTGGTACCCGACAAGCGTCACGCGGCTCGTCCCGCTCGGGTCCGAGCCGCGGCCGACCCGGCGCCTACCGCGCTCCGAGTGGGCGGCCGGCGACGTCGTCGTCGGGATCGTGACCCCGGACGCGCCACGGCCGTCCCTCCTCGAGTCGCCGAGCGGACGGATGGTCGGCGTCGCCCCGGGCGACGAGGTCGTCGGGGCGCTCGGCGCCCGCGCGGCGACGCTCGAGGCGGTCGGCGACTGGCGCGACGTCAGGGACGACCTCCGCTTCGACGCGCTCACGAGCGCCGGCGTCTTCGGACGCTGCACGTCGCGG
This sequence comes from Thermoleophilia bacterium, assembly GCA_025930955.1. Classification (GTDB taxonomy): domain Bacteria; phylum Actinomycetota; class Thermoleophilia; order Gaiellales; family Gaiellaceae; genus JAICNY01. The sequence continues at coordinate 3,910 of JAICNY010000063.1, read as the reverse complement.
TCGGTCACGCTCCAGCCGCTCGTCCCGCTCGTCTACGCCGGCCACGTCCTCCTCGAGGGCGAGCCGGTCCGGCTCCGCGACTTCGTCCCGCCCGCGTCGCACGACGCCGGGCCGTTCGAGCTCCCAACGGTCCTGCTCATCGGCACGTCGATGGACGCGGGGAAGACGGTCGCCGCCCGCACGATCATCCGCCGGCTCACGCGGCACGGCCTCCGCGTGGCCGGCGCGAAGCTCGCGGGCGTCGGGCGGCTGCGGGACGTCCTCCGCATGCAGGACGCGGGCGCCGACGTGATCTTCGACTTCGTCGACGCGGGCCTCCCGTCGACGATCTGCCCGCAGCCCGAGTTCGAGGCGGCGCTGCGGCCGCTCCTCGCGCGCATCGGCGCGTCGGGGGCCGACGTCCTCGTCGCCGAAGCGGGCGCCTCGCCGCTCGAGCCCTACAACGGCGAGACGGTGCTGCGGGAGCTGCGCCGCTCGCTCCGCCTCGTCGTGCTCTGCGCGTCCGACCCGTACGCCGTCGTGGGCGTGATGCAGGCGTTCGAGCTCCGCCCCGACCTCGTGTCGGGCCGCGCGACGAGCACGGAGGCAGGCATCGCGCTCGTCGAGCGCCTCTCCGGCGTCCCCGCGCTCAACATGCTCGAGCCGGCGACCGAGGCGCCCCTCGACGCGCTGCTCGAGGAGCGCCTCGGTCTGACCGCTCCCGTCGCCTAGCGCGTGCAGAGCCGCCCGATCGCAGCGAGGAGCTCGCGGTGGCGCCGCTCCTCGTCCGTGACCTCCTCCTCGGTCGGCTCCGCTCCCCGCCGCCGGGCGAGGATCGCCTGGACGGGGCGCACGACGAAGAAGTACACGGCCGCGGCGGTCGCGACGAAGATGATCAGGTCGGTGATGAAGGCTCCGTAACGGAACACCGCGCCGTTCACCGTGAACGTGAGCCCGCGGAAGTCCGGCTCCCCGATGATCGCCGCCACGAGCGGCATGACGAGGTTGTCCACGAGCGAGGTCACGAGGGCCGCGAAGGCGAGCCCGAGCACGAGCGCCACGGCCAGGTCGAGCAGGTTCCCCCGCAGGACGAAGTCCCGGAAGTCGCGCAGCATCCCGTCTCCTTTCCTGGAGGATCAGATCGGCGCGAGCCTATCCGGGCCGCCGCGCGGGTTACTACACGCGGTCGTTCAGGCCCTCGACGCCGCTCCGCTCGGCGCAGTGGGCGCAGCAGAACATCCGCCCGTCGGCCTCGACGCCGTGCCCGACGATCCGGCACCCGCAGTGCTCGCAGGTCGGCGCGAGCGCGTGGATCGCGCACTCGAACGCGTCGAACGTGCGCGTCTCGCCGCCCATCGTGACCTGGAAGGCCTTGTCGTAGTCGTTTCCGCAGACGTCGCAGACGGCCATGGGACGCGGCTACCCGGCGGGCCCGCCGCGAAACGCGCCGTCGACGTGAGTCGCCTCGAGCCGGGGACCCCGAGCTTGTAACACAGTGTTACTAGCCAAGGCGGGCGTCGACCCTAGACTCGCGGCATGGAGGGGGAGGCGCTTGAGGCGCTCGAGTTCCCCGCGATCGCGGAGCGGGTCGCGGCGGCCGCCGCGAGCGCGTACGGCGCCGAGCTCGCGCGCGGGCTCGCGCCGTCGCCGGACCCGGGCGAGGTCGCCCGCCGGCAGGCGCTCACCGGCGAGGCGGTCGGGCTCGTCGAAGCGTCCGCCGAGCCGGCCCTGCACGGGATCGGAGACGTGCGCGCGGCGGCCGAGCGGGCGGCTCGAGGCGGCGCGCTCGCCCCGGGTGAGCTGGCGGAGATCGCGGCGGCGATCCGCGGAGCCCTCGCGGCGCGGGGAGCGCTCGGCGAGACGGAGGACGCCCCGCTCCTCCGCGCGCTCGCCGAGCCGGTCGACCCCGCCCTCGGCGGCCTCGCCGACCGGATCGAGGCGAGCGTCGAGCCCGACGGCTCCGACCTCAAGGACACGGCCTCCCCGCTCCTGCGCCGCCTCCGCCGCGACGTGCGGACGAGCGGGGAGCGCGTCGCCGAGGAGCTCCGGCGCCTCGCCCGGTCTCGCGACCTCCGCCAGCACCTCCAGGAGGACTTCGTCACGCAGCGCGGCGGCCGCGCCGTCCTCGCGGTGAAGGCGAGCGCGCGGAGCGCCGTGCCGGGCGTCGTGCACGATGCGTCGAGCTCCGGCGAGACGCTCTTCGTCGAGCCGTTCGCGGTCGTGGAGCTGGCGAACCGCCGCTCGGAGGCGGCCGGCGAGGAGCGCGACGAGGCCGAGCGGATCCTGCGCGAGCTCTCGGCCGCCGTGGGCGAGCGCGCGGACGCGCTGCGGGCGCTCGTCGAGGCGACCGGCGCGATCGACCTCGCGCTCGCCTGCGCCGCGGTCTCGCGCGGCTGGCGCGGCACGCCGGTCGAGCGTTCGGACGAGGTGCGACTCGTCGCCGCGCGCCACCCGCTCCTCGACGCGGCGACCGCGGTGCCGATCGACCTCGACCTCGGCGGCTTGCGCGCACTCGTCGTGAGCGGCCCGAACACCGGCGGGAAGACGGTCGCCCTGAAGACGCTCGGGCTGGCGGCGCTGCTCCACCAGTCGGGCCTCCGCCCGCCCGCCGGACGCGCCGCGCTGCCCGTCTTCGACCGGGTGCTCGCCGTCGTCGGCGACCGGCAGTCGATCGAGATGAGCCTCTCGACCTTCTCGGCGCACCTCGGCGACCTCATCGCCGTGCTGCGGGCGGCCACGCCGCGCTCGCTTGTGCTCGTCGACGAGCTCGCTTCGGGTACCGACCCGGTCGAGGGCTCCGCGCTCGCGCAGGCGCTCATGGCGCGCCTCGCCGGGCTCGCGCGGCTCACGGTCGTGACGACGCACTACGCCGAGCTCAAGGAGTGGGCGAGCGCGACGGACGGTGCCGCGAACGCCGCGACCGCGTTCGACCCCGAGACGCAGGAGCCGCTCTACCGCGTCGCCCTCGGCCGGCCCGGGACGTCGCATGCGCTCGAGACGGCCGAGCGGCTCGGTCTCGACCCCGACGTCGTGGCCGACGCGACCGCGAGGATCGCGCCGGAGCGGCGGCGCGTCGCCGAGCTCCTCGCGGAGGCGGAGAATGCGGCGCGCGCCGGCGCGGAGTCGCGCGACGCCGCCGCGCGCGAGCGGGACGAAGCGGCCCGCGCCGCCGCCGGTGCGGAGGCCCGCGAGGCGGAGCTCCAGGGCGAGATCGAACGGGTGCACGCCTCGGCGGCCCGGGAGCGCGACCGCGCGGTCGCGGAGGCCGAGCATGAGCTCGCCGAGGCGCGCGCGGAGCTTCGCGCGCTCCGGGACGAGATCCGCGCCGCGCGGCGACTCCAGCGGCGCGTGCCCCGCGAGGCCGACGCCGAGCCCGAGCGCGACCGCCGGCTCGGCGGGGCCTCCGAGCGGGCGGCGAAGGCGGAGCGCGCGCTCCGGAAGCTCCGTGAGCCGCTCCCGCTCACGGGCCCGCTCGCCCCCGGTGACCCGGTCGAGGTGCCGGAGCTCGGCGTCCGCGGCACGATCGCCGCGCTCGAGGGGGCGGAGGCGGAGGTCGTCGGCGCGGCCGGGCAGCGCGTCCGGATCCCGGTCGCGCGCCTGCGCCCCTCGGCCGACCTCACGGAGCCCGAGGAGCCGCAGACCGCCGTGCGCGTGGTCGCCTCGGCGCGCAGCGACGTCTCGGACGAGCTCGACCTGCGCGGCCGCCGGGCGGAGGAGGCGCGGGCGGCCGTGCGCTCCTTTGTCGACGACGCGGTGCTCGCGGGGCTCGCCTCCGTCCGCGTGATCCACGGTCGCGGCACGGGCGCCGTCCGCGCCGCCGTGCGGGACGAGCTCGCGCGCCATCCGCTCGTCGAGGGGTTCGAGAGCGACTCCGCCGACGGCGCGACCGTAGTCGCGCTTGCCGACGGCGGGCATCGGTGAGCCGCTTCGT
>JAICNY010000067.1 GCA_025930955.1 Thermoleophilia bacterium | reverse complement strand
GGCTCGAGCACGACGAGCCGCCCCTCGAGCCGGACGGGCGCGACCTCCACCTACGCCGCCGCGACCGGCGGGAGCGAGCGGACGACCGCCGACGCGGGCTCGCCGCCGAACGCCGCCCCGCCGCGGAGCACCCGGAACCCGTTCTCCGTCGAGATCTCGTCGAGGTCCGGCTCCGCAGCCGCCGCGAGGGCGGGCTCGGAGGCGCTCACGCAGAGGAGCGAGGCGCTGCGGGCGACCGCGATCGCGACCGCCTCGGGAACGGGCGTGTCCGCGCCGAGGTAGACGACGCCCCAGCCGGCGCCCTGGAGGAGCACGCCGAGGCCGAGCAGGCCGATCTCGTGCCGCTCACCGGCGACGCAGCAGAGCACCGCGCGCGCGCCCGCTCCGGTCGCGCGCGAGTCGAGGAGCGCGCGGAGCCGCGCGCGGACGACCTCGCTCGTCGCGTGCTCCTGGCCGACACCGATGTCGCCGCGCGCCCACGCCTCGCCGATCTCGAAAAGCGCCGGCGCGACGACCTCGTCGAGCGCGCGCTCGGGCGGGAAGAGCGTGAGCGCCTGCTCGACGAGCCTCTCCGCCCGCGCCGGGTCGCTCGCCGCGGTCGCGTCCACGAGCTCGCGCGCGAGCTCCTCGGGCGCCGCGGCCGGCGCCTCGTCGTCGCCCGCGCCGAGCAGCCGCGCCGCCTCGCCGATCCGGTAGCCCTCCGCGAGCCGCGCCTTCAGCCACTCGACGCGGAGCACGTCGGCCTCCGAGTAGCGGCGATGCGAGCCCTCCGTACGCTCGGGCGCGAGGACGCCGTAGCGCTGCTCCCACTTGCGCAGCGTCGCGGCGGGAACGCCCGTGCGCTTGGCGATCGCCTGGATGTTCATGTGCCCCTTCCCAACGCCGTCTCAGCAGGGCTTTTCGGCCGCAGAGCCGCTGCTAGGGTAGACGAGATGCCCGTTTCGCGCACCGCCGTCCAGGAGGCCCTGAAGGCCGTCATCGACCCCGAGCTGCACCGCTCCGTGATCGACCTGGACATGATCCGCGACGTCGAGATCGACGGCGGCCACGTCCGCGTCCTCCTCGCGCTCACCGTGCCCGGCTGCCCGCTCCGCGCGAGCTTCCAGGAGCAGGTCGACCGCGCGCTTCTCCCGCTCGAAGGCGTCGAGGCGGTCTCGCTCGACTTCACGGTCATGACGCCCGAGGAGAAGGCGACGCTCACCACGAAGCTCCGCGGTGACGTCTCCGCGCGGACGCCGGGGATCTCCGTCAGCGCCGGGACGCGCGTCGTCGCGGTCGCGAGCGGGAAGGGCGGGGTCGGCAAGTCGTCGCTCGCCGCGAACCTCGCCGCTGCGTTCTCGGCGCTCGGGCAGAAGGCCGGGATCCTCGACGCGGACATCTACGGCTATTCGATCCCGCACATGCTCGGGATCTCGCAGCGGCCTGTCGCGGTCGACCAGATGATCGTCCCGCCGGTGCGCGGCGACCTCAAGGTGATGTCGATCGGCTTCTTCCTCGACGAGAACTCGCCCGTCATGTGGCGCGGGCCGATGCTCCACCGGGCGCTCGAGCAGTTCCTCTCGGACGTCCACTGGGGCGAGCTCGACGTGCTCGTCGTGGACATGCCGCCGGGGACGGGCGACGTCGCGATCTCCCTCGGCCAGCTCCTGCCGCGGGCGGAGGCGCTCGTCGTCACGACGCCGCACCGGGCCGCGCAGCAGGTCGCCGTTCGGGCGGCGCAGATGGCGCGCAAGACGAACATGCGCCTGCTCGGCGTGGTCGAGAACATGTCCTACCTGGCCGGCTCCGGCGAGGAGCTCTTCGGGTCCGGCGGCGGCGAGGCGCTCGCGGCCGAGATCGAGGCGCCGCTCCTCGCGCGTATCCCGTTCGAGCCGAGCCTCGGCCGCCTGGCCGACGAGGGCGAGCCGATCGTCCTCGCCGACCCCGAGAGCGAGTCCGCTCGCGCGATCCGCGACCTCGCCGAGGCCGTCCTCGCCGCGCGCCGCGAGCAGGGCGTCGGCATCGTGAAGCCGCTTCCGCTCGTCTCCTCCTGACCGCCGGGCCGCACCCTCCCAAGCAACACAGCGTTACAAGCCACCGGGTTCGCCCCTGCGCCGCGTCCCCGCCACGGATGGCACCTAGTAACAAAGTGTTACAAGGCAGGTCAGCGCCGGTTTCCTCGTGGGCGGCGCCGCCCGTCGTGGAAGACGATTCCCGCGGCGATGACGAGCGGCCAGGGAGCGACGACGACGCGCATCCGCGTCCCATCCGCGGCGCTGCTCACGCAGCCGCCTCGAGCGCCTCGACGAGCTCGTCCTTCGACATGTCCGCACGGCCCTTGACGTCGAGCTCCTTCGCGCGCTCGTAGAGCTCCTCCTTCGTGAGCTTTGCGAGGCCGCCGCCGTTCGCGCGTGACCTGCGCTGTCCGCGGCCGCGCCCGCCCTGGGCCGCCTCGATGCTCGCGCGGAGGGCCGTGAGGAGGTCGGGCGCCGCCTCCGACTCCGGCTGCTCCTCCGGGACGTGTACCTCCTCGCCCTTGCGCTTCGCGCGGATGATCTCGCAGAGCGCGTCGCGGTACGTGTCCTCGTAGCGCGACGGGTCGAACTCGCCGGTGAAGCTCTCGACGAGCTGCTCGGCCATCTCGAGCTCGCGCTTGTCGACCTTCACCCCCTCGGGCGCGAGCTCCGACGCGGGCCGGATCTCGTCGCCGAAGTACATCCGCTCGAGCGCGATCACGCCGTCGCGGACGCGCAGCGCGCCGAGGTTCTGGCGGTCGCGCATGACGTACTTCGCGATCGCCACGAGACCGGAGCGCTCCATCGCCTGGACGAGCAGCGCGTAGACCTTCTCCGCTCCCTCCTGCGGCGCGAGGTAGTACGTCCGCTCGAAGTAGATCGGGTCGATCTCGTCGGCCGCGACGAAGTCGCGGATCTCGATCGTCTTCGTGCTCTCGGCGGCGGCGGCCTCGAAGTCCTCGTCCGTCATGAAGACGTACTCGCCCTTCTCGTACTCGAACGCCTTGACGATCTCGTCGTCCGGAACGGGCTTGCCCTCGGCCTTGCAGATCTTTTCGTAGCCGATCCGGCTCGAGTCGGGGGCGTGGACGTAGTGGAAATGGAGCTTCCGCTCCTCCACGGCGCTCACCATGCGGACGGGCACGTTGACGAGCCCGAACGTGACGGAGCCGGTCCAGATCGCGCGCGGCACGCTTCCCGTTGTCCCGCGAACTGTGACCATCGAAACGTACTCGGAGGCCGCGTCCGGTGGGCGCTCCGGTGCTCCTCCCGGTGGGTTAGATTTCTCGCGGGCCGGGCCGGACGCCTCGCCTCTTTGTCCGAATGAGAAGACGCGCGGTCATCCAGATGATCGTGATCGGCCTCCTCGCCGGGATCGTCACCGGCGGGGTCGCCTACTTCATCCCGTGGCTCCCCGACCAGGCGTCCACGCAGGCAGAGGAGATCGACGGCGTCTACTGGTTCGTCGCGATCATCTGCGCGGTCGTCTTCTCGCTCGTCGCGGGCGTCTCGATCTACGCGGGCTGGAAGTTCCGCGCGCCGGCGGACGACATGGACGACGGCTCGCCGATCCACGGCCACACCGGGCTCGAGATCTGGTGGACCGCGGTGCCGACCGTGCTCGTCGTCGCCATGTCCGTCTGGAGCGCCGTCGCGCTCGCCCGCGCCGAGACGCTCCCGGACGACCCCGACGAGTACACGACGATCGAGGTGACGGCGGCCCAGTTCGCCTGGAGCTTCACGTACCCGGAGCTCGAGCGGACGGACGGCGAGCTCGTGCTCCGCGTGAACGAGCCCGTCGAGCTGATCCTGACGGCCAACGACGTCATCCACGCCTTCTGGGTGCCGGAGTTCCGCATGAAGCAGGACGCGGTGCCGGGCATCGAGACGCGCACCGTGATCACGCCGACGAAGGAGGGGTCGTACGACGTGATCTGCACCGAGCTCTGCGGCCCGGGCCACCCGGTCATGCGCGCGGGCGTGCGCGTGCTCTCGGACGCGGACTACGAGGCGTGGGTCGCCGAGGGCGAACAGGGCGCAGGCGAGGGCGGCGAGGGCGAGGCGGACGGCGAGTCGGTCTTCGCCGAGGCCGGCTGCGGAAGCTGCCACACGCTGGCCGACGCCGGCAGCGAGGCCGAGATCGGTCCCGATCTCGATAGTGTCGTCCCGGGCCAGGAGGAGCAGCAGATCCTGACGTCGATCGTCGACCCGAACGCCGAGATCAGCGAGGGCTACCAGCCGAACGTCATGCCCGGGGACTACGAGGACCGCCTGTCGGAGGCCGAGCTCGACGCGCTCGTCGCCTACCTCGTCGAGGTCGCAGGAGCGCGCCGGTGAGCGCGACGCTGCACGCTCCGGCGCCGCGCCGGACCGGGATCCGCCGCTGGACGGCGGGCGGCTGGCTCCGCGCGCTCTGGACGACGCCGCTCGCGTTCCTCCTCGCCACGGGCCTCGTCGCCGGCGCCCGCGCGGCGCTCGGCTACGAGCCGCTCCTCGCCCAGCAGCCCTACATCACGACGCTCATGGTGATGGTCCCGATCGGCTTCCTCGCCGGGATCGGAGCCTTCGACTACTGGGCGCGCTACGTCTCCGGCCGCCCGACGATCCCGGACGACCACGCGAGCCACGGGGCCCACTCCTGGAAGGACTACTTCAAGGTCAACACCGACCACAAGGTGATCGGCACGCAGTACGTCGTCACCACGGTCGTCTTCTTCATCGTCGCCGGCCTCCTTGCGATGTTCATGCGCGCCGAGCTTGCCGAGCCCGGGATGCAGTACGTCGACCCGCAGGCCTACAACGGCCTCTTCAGCGTCCACGCGTCGCTGATGATCTTCCTGTTCATCATCCCGGCGTTCGCGGGGCTCGGGAACTACGTCATCCCGCTCATGATCGGCGCGCCGGACATGGCGTTCCCGCGCCTGAACGCCCTCTCGTTCTGGCTCCTCCCGATCGCGGGCCTCATGATGCTCTCGAGCTACTTCATCGGCGCGTTCGGGGCCGGCTGGACGAACTACGCACCGCTTGCGGTGCAGCAGCCGGACGGGAACCTCATGTTCCAGATGGGCGTCCAGTGGGCCGGCGCGTCGTCGATCATGACCGCGCTCAACTTCCTGGTCACGATCATCACGATGCGCGCGCCGGGGATGACGTTCTGGCGCATGCCGCTCCTCGTCTGGGCGAACTTCGCGACCTCGACGCTCGTCGTGATCGCGACGCCGTTCGTCGCGGGGTCGCAGTTCTTCATCCTCTTCGATCGCGTCCTCCACACGAACTTCTTCGACCCCGGCGGCGGGGGGTACGTCATCGCCTACCAGCACATCTTCTGGTTCTACTCGCACCCGGCCGTCTACATCATGATGCTGCCCGGGTTCGGGATCGTCTCCGAGGTCATCTCCGTCTTCGCGCGGAAACCGATCTTCGGCTACCGGCTGATGGCCCTCTCGCTCATGGCGATCCTCATCCTCGGGTTCTCCGTCTGGGCGCACCACATGTTCGTGAGCGGCATGGCCGACTGGCTCCGCGTCCCGATGATGGTGACGACGATGGTGATCGCCGTCCCGACCGGGATCAAGGTCTTCTCCTGGCTCGCCACGCTCTGGGAGGGGCGCATCCACTTCAAGACGCCCATGCTGTTCGCGCTCGGCTTCGTGTCGATGTTCGTGATCGGCGGGCTGTCGGGCGTCTACCTCGGCTCGGTGCCGATCGACATCCACGTGAGCGACACGTACTTCGTGGTCGCCCACATCCACTACGTCCTCTTCGGCGGCTCGCTCTTCACGATCTACGCCGGCTTCTACTACTGGTTCCCGAAGATGACCGGGCGGATGTACAACGAGACGCTCGGCAAGATCCACTTCTGGCTGACGTTCGTCGGCTTCAACGCGACCTTCTTCCCCATGCACTGGATCGGGACGAGGGGGATGCCGCGCCGGGTCGCCGACTACGACCCGATGTTCGGGAACTGGAACATGGCCATCTCGATCGCGTCGTTCGCGCTCGGGGCCTCGACGCTCGTCTTCCTCTACAACATGATCGTGAGCTGGCGGCGCGGCGAGCCCGCGCCCTCGAACCCCTGGCGGGCGCTCACGCTCGAGTGGCAGGTCTCCTCGCCGCCGCCGATCTTCAACTTCGACGAAATCCCGCAGGTTGTCGGCTCGCCGTACGAGTACGGCGTCCGCGGCGCCCGGCACGCGATCCTGAACGGGAAGCCGGTGCAGGAGGGCCGCGAGGCCGCGCCGATGGAGGAGACCGTGCCATGAGCGGGGCGCCGGAGAGCTACGTCCGGCAGGTGCTCGTGCTCGCGAACGAGACGGTCGCCGGGCGCTCGCTCCTCGACGCAGTCCGGGCCCGCGCCGCGGAGGGGCCGATCCGGGTCACCGTCCTCGCGCCGCAGAACGCACCGCGCGGCGGGCTCGTCGTCTACCAGGACGAGCGCCGCTCGGTCGCCGAGCGCCGGCTGCACAAGACGCTCGACCTGCTCCACGAGGCCGGCATCGCGGCCCGCGGCGCGGTGGTCGACCCGGACCCGCTTCAGGCGCTCCGCGACGGGATTCGCGAGTTCGAGCCGGACGAGATCATCGTCTCGACCCACCCCGAGCAGCGCTCCGGCTGGCTGCGCGGGAACCTCATCGACCGTGCGCGCAAGGCGGCCGGCGACCTGCCGCTCGAGCACGTCGTCGTCGATCTCGAGGAGCCCCGCGAGCGCGCGCACGTCCTCGTGCTCGGGAGTCAGACGGTCGTCGGCGAGCCGGTGCTCGAGGAGGTCCGCAAGCGCGCCGCCGCTTCCCCGGCCGAGTTCACGGTCGTCGTCCCCGCCGACCCGCCCGGCGCCGAGGAGCGCGTCCGGCGGACGCTCGCCCGCCTGAAGGCAGCGGGCATCGAGGCGACCGGCCATGTCGGCGACCCCGATCCCGTCGCCGCGGCGATGAACGCGGTGCACGAAGAGCGCGTCGACGAGATCATCGTGTCGACCTTCCCGCAGGAGACCTCCGGCTGGCTGCGCCGCGACGTCGTCGGGCGCATTCGCAAGGGCACGAAGCTGCCCGTCTACCACATCGAGGTGCCTGAGAGCGAGGCCGCCGAGGTGCCGTCATGAGCACGGTCGCCCACGCCGAAACGCACGGGCACGACCACCACGGGCCGCCGCCCGCGAACGTGAGCTCGCGCGTCGACTCGCGACTGCTCGGCATCTACATCTTCATCGCGTCGGAGATCATGCTCTTCGGGTCGTTCTTCACCGCCCTCTTCTTCGCGCGCGTGATCGTCGCGCCGGAGGCGTGGCCGCCGGAGGGCTTCCACCTCCCGGTCTACCTGGCGCTCGTGAACACGATCATCCTCGTGACCTCGAGCTTCACGATGCACTGGGCCCTCCAGTCGATCAAGCGCAACTACCGCGCCGGGCTCATCGCCGGCCTCACGCTCACGTTCCTGCTCGGGCTGACGTTCCTCCTGATCCAGGCGCGCGAGTACTCGCGGATCGGCTTCGGCCCGGACGCGAACGCCTTCGCGTCCACGTTCTTCGGCCTGACCGGGCTGCACGGCGCGCACGTGTTCGTCGGCCTCTCGTTGCTCGCGTTCGCCCTCGTCCGCTCGATCCGCGGCCACTTCGGCCCCGACGCCCACGACCACCTCGGCGTCGAGATCCCGGGCATCTACTGGCACTTCGTGGACGTAATGTGGATCATCGTGTACATGACCGTTTACGTCCTCTAGGGAGGGACCGCCTAGGAGGGAGGCGCGATGCGCAACCCGTTACGCACCGAGGCAGAGGCGTTCAGCTTCGTGCTCGTGGTCGCCGTGCTCTTCCTCGCCGTCGCGGTCGCGGCGGTGCTGGGCGGCGCCGGCGTCGCGCTCGCGGTGTTCGGGGCGCTCGCGCTCGGCGTCGCGGCCGGGATCTATCTTCGCAGCGAGCCGAAGACCCGCGAGCCGGCGATCTGGGAGCGGCGCAAGCCGGACGAGCGGAAACGCATCCTCGTGATCGCGAACGAGACGGTGGCCGGGACGGAGCTCCGCTACGAGGTCGTCCGGCGCGCCGCCGGCGACGCCGAGGTGCTCGTTGTCACGCCCGCGCTGAACTCGCGGCTGCGCCACTGGACGTCGGATGAGGACCGCGCCCGCGAGGAGGCGCAGGGGCGGCTCCACGCGTCGCTCGAGGCGCTCCGCGACGCCGGCGTCGACGCGCGCGGGCAGGTCGGGGACGACGATCCGCTCCAGGCGATCGAGGACGCACTGCGGGGCTTCCCGGCGGACGAGATCGTCCTCTCGACGCATCCGCCGGGCCGCTCGAACTGGCTCGAGCGCGGCCTCGTCGAAAACGCCCGCGAGCGCTTCGCGTGCCCGATCGCGCACGTCGTCGTCGATCTCGACGCGGCGCCGGAGACCGGTTAACGCCGGCGCGCCGAGGTGACGTACTCGGCGAGCGCCTCGATCTGCTCGTCGGTGAGCTGACCCTCGAACGGCGGCATCCCGCCGCCTCCCTCCGCGATCTGGCGGGCGACCTCCTCGACGCCGAGCGTCGTGTCGTCGAGGCTCGGCCCGGTCGTCCCGCTCGTCCCGGCGGGCGTGAAGACGTGGCAGCTCCCGCACGACGTGGCGAAGAGGCTCTCCGGGTCGTCCGCGGACGCCTCGGGCGGCTCGGCGCCGGTGCCCGCGTTGGACGCGACGAAGTCGGCGATGCTGACGAGCTCGTGCTCCTCGAGGAAGTTGTCCGGGTCGTCCGGGTTGTCGAAGTCCGGCATGACGGAGCCGTAGCCGGGCTTTTCCATCTTCTCGAGCGTCACCTCGAAGAAGGTGCTCTCGGGGAAGCCCTGCTCGCGCGGGAACCCGAAGCCGTCGTCGAGGTTCGGGCCCGTCTGCCCCTGCGTCCCCGCCGCGGCGAGCGTGTGGCAGCCGCCGCACCTCTGCACGAAGAGCTCCTGCCCGGCGACCGGGTCGGCGTCGCTGCGGTCGACCGTCGTCGCGCCGCAGCCCGCCGAGGCGAGCGCGGCGGCCGCGAGCAGTGCGGAGAGGGCGAGCCTACGCGGCCGGTTCGCGCGATTCGATCGTCTCAACGGCCTCGGTGCGCGTCTCGTGGATCGGGAAGACCTTGTCCAGACCGGTGATCTCGAAGATCTTTGTGATGTTCCGGTCGCTGCAGACGAGCGACAGCTGGCCGCCGGCCGGGCGTAGGCGTTTCACGCCGCCGACGAGCACGCCGAGCGTGGTCGAGTCGATGAACGTCGTCTTCGTCAGGTCGACGACGACGTGCGTGGCGCCGTCCCCGATCACCTCGAGGAGCTGCTGCTTGAACTCGGGCGCGGTGTAGAGGTCGACCTCGCCGCCGAGCGAGATCACGTACGCGTCGTCCTTGAGCTTCTCGGTGCTGATGTCGAAGTTCATCCGCCCTCGCCTTCGTTGCTCGGCTGACGCCGTACCCTAACGGAGCCGGCTAGCCGCCTGTGTCGGGTTCCGCGCCCGGGCCCTGCGGGTTCTCGGCGGCGCGGAGCTGCGTGAGGAGCTGCTCGACCTGCTCCGCGGTCGGGTCGTCCTCGGGCGCGACCTCGATGTACTTCTCGTACGCCTCGATCGCCCCGGGGATCTCGTTCGCCTGCTGCTTCGAGCGGCCGAGCTCGAGCAGGTAGTTCGAGTCCTCCGGCTGAAGGTCGACGAGCTTCTCCCAGATCGCCGCCTCCTCGGCGTGCCACTGCTGCGCCTCAAGCGCGGCGGCCGAGTAGGCCTCCGACGTGCGCTGCTGCTGCGCCTCGACGAACGGGCCGGCGCCGAAGGCCTGGCTCAGCTCGCTCCCGTAGAGCTCGACGTTGAAGAACGCGACGCCGCTCGCGGAGCGCGCACGCTCGGCGCGCTGGTCGGCCTCGTTTGCCCGGATGAGGTAGAGCCCGGCGAGCTGCTGGAGCGCCTCCTCGTTCGAGGCGTCGAGCTCGACGTAGGCCTCGAGCGCGGTGATCGCCTCGGACGTCTGTCCGTCGGCGGCGAGGGCGTTCGCGAGATCGAGCTGCGCGTCGGCGTCCTGGGGATTCGCCTCCACGCGCTCCCGCGCGTCCTGGATCTGGCCGCCGACGTCCGTCCCCGGCTGGCGGTTGAAGAGCTCCGAGAGGTAGTCGCCGATCCCCGACCCGAAGCCGCTCCCGACGCCTGCGACGACGAACGACATCCCGAACGCGACCGCGAGGAACGCGAACACCCACTTCGCCCGGCGGCGAAGCTTCGGGAAGAACATCAGGTCTTCGGCGCTGGAGGCAGGACGCCGAGCAGGCGGCGTCGAGCGCTTTCTGCTCTTCGTCGAAGCTCGTGCCATGCCGTGGTTCCTTTCCTGTACCGCTCCTCGCCTGCGACGAGGGTCAGCTCTACTCGTTCCGGCGCTCCTCCGAAGACGACCGCCGCTGCGGGGTCCTCCCACGGAAGATACGGGGACCCGGCGAGCGAGACGACCGTGAGGTCGGCGCGCTTCCCCGGAGCAAGCGACCCGATCCCTCCGTCGAGACCGAGCGCGCGTGCCGAGCCAAGGGTAGCGAGTTCGAGGGCGTCGCCGGCCGACAACGCATCCGGCGCCGCGGCGCGCGCGCGGGCCGCGTACACGGCCGTGCGGGCCTCCTCGAACATGTCGAAGGAGGGCGCCGACGCCGGGCTGTCCGTCCCGAGGCCGACCCGGAGGCCGGCGGCGCGCAGCTCGGCGAGCGGCGCGATCCCGCATCCGAGGAGCGCGTTCGAACGCGGGCAGTGCGCGACCGCGACGTCGCGCCCCGCGAGGAGCGCGATCTCCTCCTCGTCCACCTTCACGCAGTGGGCGGCGAGGACGCTCGGCCCGAGCAGCCCCTCGGCGGCCAGATGGCGCACCGGCGTCGTCCCCGGCGGCTCGATCTCGCTCACGCGCGCGATCGGGCCGTCCCCGCGGGCGAGGTAGTCGAGCTCGTCGTCCGACTCCGCGACGTGGGTGATCGCGACGCGGCTCGTCGCGAGCGCACCGCGGTAGAGCCCGGCCGACACCGAGTAGGGGGCGTGCGGGGAGATCGCGAGCTCGACCGCGCCGCCCGTCTCGACCTCGAGCGCGCGCCGCCGCTCCTCGACCTCCGCGAGCCGGGCGGGGTCGGAGCCGAAGATCTCGAGCCCCACGATCCCCTGCAGGCCGAGCTCCCGCATGGCGACCGCCGCAGCACCCGAGTAGCTCGCGTCGGCGACCGTCGTCACGCCGGAGCGCAGGCACTCGGCCGCGCCGAGCCGCGCGATCGCGAGGAACTCCTCCCACCCGATCCGCGCCTTCCGCTCGATGTGGAGCGCGAGCCACGGCCCGAACGGGAGCCCGTCCCCGAAGCCCGCGTAGACCGCGTACTCGAGGTGGGTATGCGCGTTCACGAGCCCGGGGAGGATCGCCGCCCCGTCGAAGCGTTCGCCCTCGCCGAGCTCCGCGCGCGTGCCGACGACGGCGATGCGCCCGTCCTCGAGCGCGACCGCGCCCTCGGCGATCGGCGGGCCCTCGATCGGGAGGACCCAGTCGGCCGAGAGGACGCGCGTCACGAGTCGCCGGTGCCGAAGCGCGGCTCGGGCAGGACGCCGGACGCCTCCCAGCGCCGCTCGAAGAAGATCGAGAGCCAGATCGAGGCCTCGAAGAGCAGGATCACCGGCGCCGCCTGCAGCGCCATCGAGACGAACTCGACGCCGGGGAGAAAGACGACGGCGAGGAGCGCGAGCCCGTAGCCGATTCGCCGGTTGCGACGCAGGCGCGCCGACGAGAGGATGCCGAGCCGGACGAGCCCGAGGATGAAGATCGGGAGCTGGAACATCACCCCGCTGCCGACGAGCAGAAGCGCCGCGAACGAGAGGTACTCGCGCGCCCGGAGCTGCGTCGCGTAGATCTCCGAGTCGAAGTTGAGCAGGAACCCGATCGCGTTCGGCAGGACGATCCAGTACGCGAACGCCATCCCGCAGAAGAGGAGCATCGTCGCCGCCGCGATCAGGCGCACGACGACGAGCTGGCTCTGCTCGGGCAGGGCCGGCGCGAGGAACGCCCAGATCTGCCACACGACGACGGGCACGGCGAGCGCGATCGCTGCGTAGAGCGCGACCGTGAACGAGGTCATGAACGGCTCGCCCGGCGAGAGGGTCGTCAGCTCGAACCCCTCCGGCACCGGCCCCTGGAGCCAGTCGATCAGCGTCTTCCTGAACGCGTAGGTCGGGATGAAGAAGACGACGACCGCGAAGAGCGAGATGATGAGCCGCGTGCGCAGCTCCTCGAGGTGCTCGACGAGCGTCGCGCTCTCGCCGTGCTTCAGGCGACGCGGAAGCCGCGGCACCGTGATCTCCTAGGGGACGCGCTCGCTCTCGGGCTTCTTGGGCGCGGTCGTCCGATCGAGCGGCTCGGCCGGCGGCGCGAGCTCGGTGCGCTCGGGCTCCTCGTCGGCGTCGTTGCCGGTGATCGAGTCCTTGAACTCGCGCATCCCGCGCCCGAGCGAGCGGCCCATCTCCGGCAGTCGCTTCGGCCCGAAGACGAGGAGGAGGATGAGCAGGATCACGACGAGCCCCTGCCAGCCGATGTTCCCAGGCATGCTCCGAGGATAGCACCGTGGCGCTCCGCCCACGCGCGCACAGGCGTCGGCGGGGCCCCGCGGGTGGCCGCTGCCGAGCCGCTACACTGGGTGCGTCACGAGCCTCCCCGGCTCGCCCTGGAAACTTCAAGCGAAGGGCTGTCACGAACTTGGCTTTGCTCGAGATCAAGAACTTGCACGTCGCGCTCGAAGACGGCACCGAGATCGTCAAGGGCGTCGACCTCGCGATCGACACGAACGAGGTGCACGCCGTCATGGGCCCGAACGGGTCCGGCAAGAGCACGCTCGCCTACGCGCTCATGGGCCATCCGGCCTATGAGATCACGGAGGGCGAGATCCTGCTCGACGGCGAGGAACTCGTGGAGCTCGCGGCGGACGAGCGCGCGCAGCGCGGCCTCTTCCTCGCGTTCCAGTACCCGTACGCCGTCCCCGGCGTGACCGTGGCGAGCTTCCTCCGCTCCGCCGTGAACGCCGTGCGGAAGGCGCGCAACGGCGGCGTCGACGACCCCGTCCCGGTGCCGGAGTTCCGCAAGAGGCTCATGGCCGCGATGGATGAGCTCGGCGTCGCGAAGGAGATGGCCGGCCGCTACCTGAACGAGGGGTTCTCGGGCGGCGAGAAGAAGCGGATCGAGATCCTCCAGATGGCGATGCTCGACCCGCGGATCGCGGTGCTCGACGAGACCGACTCGGGCCTCGACATCGACGCGCTGCGCGTCGTCGCGGGCGGGGTCAAGAGCCTCGTCGGCGAGACGATGGGGGCGCTCGTGATCACGCACTATCAGCGGATCCTCAACTACATCACGCCGGACTACGTCCACGTCTTCGTCGGCGGGAAGATCGTCGCCGAGGGCGGCCCCGAGCTCGCGCACAAGCTCGAGGCCGAGGGCTACGAGGCGTTCGCGCCGGCGGAAGCGCTCGCAGGGGGTGAGTCGTAGTGGCCGTCACCGAAACCGAGGTCGTCCAGGGAATCGGCTCCGACTACGAGGTCAAGTTCGGGTTCTCCGTTCCGGAGGACTATTTCTTCAAGTCCGGGCGAGGGCTCTCGCACGAGCTCGTCGACGCGATCTCGAGCCACAAGGACGAGCCGGACTGGATGCGGAAGTTCCGGCACCAGAGTCTCGACTACTTCTACGCCCGCCCGATGCCGGAGTGGGGCGGCGACCTGTCGGGCATCGACTTCGACAACATCTACTACTACATCCGCCCGACCGAGAAGCAGGCGGACAAGTGGGAGGACCTGCCGGCAGAGATCCTCGACACGTGGGACCGGCTCGGGATCCCGGAGGCGGAGAAGAAGTACCTCGCGGGGGTCGGCGCGCAGTACGAGTCGGAGGTCGTCTACCACAAGCTCCAGGCCGACCTCGAGTCGAAGGGCGTCATCTTCCTCGACATGGACTCGGGCCTGCGCGAGCACGAGGAGCTCGTCAAGCAGTACTTCG
>JAICNY010000195.1 GCA_025930955.1 Thermoleophilia bacterium | reverse complement strand
GGGCGGAGCGGCTGCGCGGGGCTCCGCTCTTCCTCGACGAGCCGTCCGTCACCGGCACCGAGAACGCGGTCATGGCGGCCGTCCTCGCGCCCGGCGAGACGGTGGTCGGGAACGCCGCCTGCGAGCCGCACGTGCAGGATCTCTGCCGCTTTCTCGTCGCGCTCGGCGCCGACATCGAGGGGATCGGCTCGAACGTCCTCAGGATCGGCGGCGTCGAGCGGCTCCACGGCGGCGAGTGGCGCATCTGCCCGGATCACATCGAGATCGCGAGCTTCGTCGGCCTCGGCGCCGTCACGGAGGGGGAGATCGTGATCGACGACGTCGTTGCCGAGGATCTCGTCGCCGTCTGGCCGGCCTTCGCGCGGCTCGGCGTGCACGCGACGGTCGAGGGCAACTCGGTGCGCGTGGGCCGGGGCGACCTGCGCGTCGAGGACGACCTCGGCGGCCAGATCCCGAAGATCGAGGACGGCCCGTGGCCCGCGTTCCCCGCCGACCTCACGTCGATCGCGCTCGCCGTGGCGACCCAGTGCGAGGGGACGATCCTCATCTTCGAGAAGATGTTCGAGAACCGCCTCTTCTTCGTCGACAAGCTCGTCACCATGGGCGCCCGGATCATCCTCTGCGACCCGCATCGCGCGGTCGTGAACGGGCCGGCGCGGCTCTACGGCGAGCGGATGGAGAGCCCGGACATCCGCGCCGGGATGGCGATGCTGATCGCGAGCCTCTGCGCGGAGGGCACGTCCACGATCGGGAACGTCGGCCAGATCGACCGCGGCTACGAGAAGATCGACGAGCGCCTCCGCGCCCTCGGCGCGGCGATCGAGCGCGTCGAAGCGTAGGATCCCGCGCATGGAGAAGCGCGTCGTGCACACGGACAAGGCCCCCGCCCCGTTCCAGGGCGCGCCGTACTCGCAGGGCATCGTCGCCGGCGACCTCGTGTTCGTCTCCGGCCAGGTGGCCGTCGATCCCGCGACCGGAGACGTGGTCGAGGGCGGGATCGCCGAGCAGACCGAGCGCGTGATGCTGAACGTCGCGGCGGTGCTCTCGGCGGCGGGGTCGAGCACGGACAAGCTCGTGAAGTGCGGGATCTTCCTCGCCGACTTCGACGACTTCCAGGCGATGAACGAGGTCTACGCGCGGCACGTCGGCGCGTCGCCACCCGCGCGCGCGACCGTGCAGGTCGCGTACCTCCCGAGCGGCGTCCTCGTCGAGATCGACGCCGTCGCCCACCTGTAGCGCGCCGCCTCGGCGGTCGTCGCGTCTTCACACATTCGGCACGGTTCCGGCACACACGCGCCAGCATTTCGGCGTTAGCCTGAGCGGCGGCAGGCGGGAGGGTCGGGACCCGGATGTACACGTGCGTGAACCTGCGGCGCCCAGGGTCGGCCCGCCAGCCGCACTACGCTTCGTCGCGTGGACGTCATCGTCACGCACACGAACACGGACTTCGACGCATTCGCGTCGCTCCTCGCCGCCCGACGGCTCTACCCCGGCGCGGTCGCGGCGCTCTCGGGGTCGCTCAACCGGAACGTGCGGGAGTTCTACCGCCTCCACGCCGAGGAGCTCGACGTGGCGGAGACGGGCACGGTCGACCACGGCGCGATCGAGCGGCTGATCGTCGTCGAGACGGTCGCGGCCGAACGGCTCGGCGAGTTCGAGGCCGTCGCGCGCCGGCCCGGCGTCGAGGTGGTCGCGTTCGACCACCACCAGCCCGAGAAGCCCGACTGGATTCCCGCGGCGAACCTGGTGACGAGCGACGACGGCGCGCTGACGACGACCCTCGTCGGGATCATCGCCGAGCGCGAGCTCGAGCCGACGCCGCTCGAGGCGACCGTGTTCGCGCTCGGGATCCACGAGGACACCGGCTCGCTCACGTACCCGACCGTCACGCAGCGGGACGCGGACGCGCTCGCGTGGTGCCTGCGCCACGGCGCGCGGCAGGACATGATCGCGCAGTACCTGCACACGCCGCTCGGCGAGCAGGAGCGCGGGCTCCTCGACGCGCTCCAGGAGAGTCTCGAGGAGCACGACGTGGGCGGGATCCCCGTCCTCGTCGCGGCGGTCGCGTGGCCCGGCTACGTCGACGGCGTCTCGAACCTCGTCCACAAGCTCGTCGACCTGACCGACGCGCGCGGGCTCGTCGCGCTCGTCGAGATGGACGAGCGGGTCGTCTGCGTCGCCCGCGCGCGCGTCGCCGAGCTCGACGCGGCCGCCGTTGCGGGCGCGCTCGGCGGGGGCGGTCATCCGCAGGCCGCCTCGGCCGTCTTCCGCGGCACCGTGGCCGAGGCGCGCGAGCGGGTCCTCGCCGCGCTGCCCCGCGCGGCTCGGCGCTCGCTCACCGCCGGCCAGATCATGTCGCGCCCGGCCCGGTTCGTCTCGCCCGACGACACGGTCGCGCACGCGATGGTCGAGTGCCAGCGCCACCGCCAGAGCGGGATCCTCGTCGGCGAGCCGGAAGACGTCGTAGGCCTCGTCGAGCGCGAGGATCTCGACAAGGCGATCGGCCACGAGCTCGCACACGCGCCGGTGAAGAGCGTGATGGCCGCGACCGTCCATGCCTGCGACGCGGACACGCCGCTCGCCGAGGTGCAGCGGCTCGTCGTCCACGCGGGCGCGAGTCGCGTCCCGGTGCGCCGCGACGGCCGCGTCGTCGGCGTCGTCACGCGCAGCGACCTCCTGCGCGCGCTCGAGGAGCCGGTCACCGAGCCTGCGCCCGCGCGCGCCGACCTGCGCGAGCGGCTGCACTCCCTCGAGGGGCTCCAATCGGCGTTCGAGGCGATCCAGGCGGTGGGGGAGGGCTTCGAGGGCGTCTACCTCGTCGGCGGCGCCGTCCGCGACGTGCTCATGGGCGAACCGACCTTCGACGTGGACATCGCCGTCGAGGGCGATGGGATCGCGTTCGGACGGGCGCTCGCGGCCGCGCTCGGCGGCCGCGCGGTGCCGCACGAGAAATTCGGCACGGCGGTCGTGCTCGCGGGGGACGGCACGCGTGTCGACGTCGCAACCACCCGCACCGAGTTCTACGACCGGCCGGCGGCGCTCCCGCGGGTCGAGCAGGCGACGCTTCGCCAGGACCTCTTCAGGCGCGACTTCACGATCAACGCGCTGGCCGTCTCCCTGAAGGGCGAGGACTTCGGGCGCGTGGTCGACTTCTTCGGCGGCTTCGACGACCTCGAGGCGGGCGTCGTCCGCGTCATCCATCCGCTGTCCTTCATCGACGACCCGACGCGGATCTTCCGCGGGATCCGCTACGAGACGCGCTACGGGTTCCGGATGGACGGGCACACGGCCTCGCTCGCGCGCGCCTGCGTCGAGATGAATCTCGTCGGCGAGCTCTCGTCGGCTCGCCTGCGCGACGAGCTGCAGGCGTTGCTCTCCGAGGAGCGGGCGGCGGAGGCGGTCGCGCGGATGGCGGACCTCGGCGTCGCCGCCGCCGTGCACCCGCACCTCGCGGCCGACGGGGAGTCCGTCCGGCTCGTCGGCGCCTCGGACGAGCTGCGCGCGCGCTTCACGCCGGAGGTCCCCGCGTGGCGGGCGCGCCTCGCGGTGCTCGCGCGGCCGCTGTCCGCGCACGAGCTCTTCGACTGGTTCGAGCGGCTCCGGCTCCGGCGCCGCGACGCCGGGCTCGTCGCCGACGCGGTCACCGTCGCCCCGCGCCTCCTCGAGCTCCTGGCGGAAACGGACGAGGCGGCCGAGATCCGCCGGCTCGTCGAGCCGCACGACCCGGACGGGGCGCTCCTCGCGCTCACGCTCGCGGGCGAGGACGGGCCGGCGCGCGAACGGCTCGAGCGCTACTTCCGGGAGCTGCGCGGGGTCTCGCTCGAGATCACCGGCGGCGACCTGGCCGGGCTCGGCGTCGCCGAGTCGCCGCGCGTCGGGGAGATCCTCGACGAGCTGCTCCGGCGCAAGCTGAACGGGGAGCTGGACGGCCGCTCGGCCGAGCTCGAGGCGGCCCGGGAGCTCCTCGGCACCGCGTGAGCCGGCTCGAGCTCTTCCTCTGGCTCGTCCCGCTGCTCGTGGCGAGCATGGTGCTCCACGAGCTCGCCCACGCCGTCGTCGCGACCCGGCTGGGCGACCCGACGCCGCGCGAGCACGGGCGCCTCACGCTCAACCCGGTCTCGCACCTCGACCCGCTCGGGACGGCGATGTTCGGGATCACGTACTGGCTCTCGAGCTTCATGTTCGGCTGGGCGAAGCCCGTGCTCGTGCAGCCGGGGCACTTCCGCCGGCCGAAGGAGGGG
>JAICNY010000094.1 GCA_025930955.1 Thermoleophilia bacterium | reverse complement strand
CTCCGCGTCGTCGAGGGGGCGGTCATGGTCGTGAACGCGGTCGCCGGCGTCGAGGTGCAGACGAGCCGCATCTGGCAGCGCTGCGAGGAGCTCGAGCTCTCGCGCATCCTCTTCGTGAACATGCTCGACCGCGAGCGCGCGGACTTCTTCGCCGCGCTCGAGGCGATCCGCGGCCAGCTCTCCGACCGCTGCGTCGCCGTCGAGATCCCGATCGGCCACGAGCACGACCTGAAGGGCGTCGTCGACCTCCTGCACATGAAGGCGTACCTCGACCCGGACGGGGAGCGGGAGGGAGGCCAGGCCGAGATCCCGGACGAGGTCGCCGAGCAGGCGCAGGCGTACCGCACGCAGCTGATCGACGCGGTCGTCGAGACGGACGAGGCGGTCATGGAGCGCTACCTCGAGGGCGAGGAGATCTCCGGCGACGAGCTCGCCGCCGCGCTCAAGAACGCCGTCAGCCGCGACGAGCTCTTCCCGGTCGCGTGCGGCGTCGCGACGAAGAACCTCGGCACGGCCGCGCTCCTCGACCTGATCGTCGAGGGCATCCCCTCGCCCGCGAAGAAGCCGCTCAAGGTCGAGGCGCCCGAGTCCGGCGACGCCGCGTTCGTCTTCAAGACGGTCGCCGACCCGTTCGCCGGCCGGATCACGATCTTCCGCGTCCTCGCAGGGGAGGTCTCCGGCGACGCGAACCTCGTCAACCCGCGCACGCACGGCAAGGAGCGGCTCGGCCAGCTCCTCGCGCTCCAGGGGAAGGACCACGCGCAGGCGGACGGCTTCGCGGCGGGCGACATCGGCGCCGTGGCGAAGCTCAAGGAGACGACGACCGGCGACCTTCTTCTCTCGCAGGACGCGCCCGTCGAGCCGCCGTCGCTCGACTTCCCCCAGCCGGTCATGAGCTTCGCGATCACGCCGAAGGCGAAGGGTGACGAGGAGAAGGTCGCGACGGCGCTCCGCCGGCTCGCCGAGGAGGACCCGACCCTCGACATCCACCGCGACGACCAGACCGGCGAGCTGCTCCTCGGCGGCCTCTCCCAGATGCACGTCGAGGTCGCGGTCGAGCGGATGAAGCGCCGCTTCGGCGCCGAGGTCGAGCTCCACCAGCCGCGCGTCCCGTACCTCGAGACGATCCGCAAGGAGTCGCGGGCGCAGGGGCGCTACAAGAAGCAGACGGGCGGCCGCGGCCAGTACGGCGACTGCGTGATCGTCCTCGAGCCGCTCCCCGAGCACGACGGGTACGAGTTCGTCGACCAGATCGTCGGCGGCGTCATCCCCCAGGGCTTCCGGCCGGCGGTCGACAAGGGGATCCAGGAGGCGATGCAGCGCGGCGAGCTCGCGGGCGCGCCCGTGCAGGGCGTCCGCGTGCGGCTCGTCGACGGCTCGTATCACAACGTCGACTCCTCCGAGATGGCGTTCAAGATCGCCGGCTCGATGGCGTTCAAGCAGGCCTACGAGGGGGCGAGCCCGGTTCTCCTCGAGCCGATCATGACGCTCGAGGCGACCGTCCCCGACGACGCGGTCGGCGCCGTGAACGGCGACCTCAACTCCCGCCGCGGCCGGCTGCTCGGGATGGAGCCCGCCGCCGGCATGACGATGATCAAGGCCGAGGTGCCGATGGCCGAGATCCTCACGTACTCGCAGTCGCTCACGTCCCTCACCGGCGGCCGCGGCGACTACTCGATGAGCTTCCTGCGCTACGAGGAGGTGCCCTCCCACGTGGCACAGAAGATCGTCGACGAGGCCAAGCGCGAGCGAGAGGAAGCGAAGGCCTCGTAGCCATGCCGTGTCCCGCCCCGAGGCCGTGACGATGACGCGGCGGCAGGAGGCGTTCAGGACCTGCGCCGTCTGCAATCGCACGCTCCTCCAGGGGGAGCGGGCGGCGCGCTACTCGCCCGGCGGCGACGACCACTGGGTCGACGTCTGCGCGCTCTGCCTCGACCAGGCGAACGAGTACGGGTGGCTGAAGGAGGGGACGCCGCGCACGCCGATCGTCCCGGAGGCGCCGCGCAGGCGCCGCCGCTCCTGGAACCTCGGGTCGCTCTTCGAGACCCGCCGGGAGATCCCCGAGCCGGTCCTCGCCGAGCCGGTGCTCCGCCGCCTCTCGCCGGACGAGCAGCTCCTCGTCGAGGCCGCGGAGCTCTTCAACAAGAGCCAGCACAGCCGCACGATCGCCGGGGTCGCGAAGAGCCTGGGCGAGGCGCGCGTCAGCATGATCCCGCTCTCGGGCACGAACGCGGAGATCGTGATCACGATCGCGTGGGAGATCTCCTGGTACCAGTACCGCGTCCTCTTCGACTCCGCGCAGCCCGTGCGGCTCGAGGACCGGGGGCAGGACGTGGACGAGCTCCGCGATCGCTTCAAGCACTGGAATGCGAGCTTCGACGCCCAGCACCGGCTGCGGCCGGACATCCCCCGGGTCTAGCCGTGCAGGCGGAGATCCGAGCTCTGGCGCCCGGCCTCTGGATCTGGCGCGTCGAGCATCCCGACTGGAGCCCCGACGCAGGGTGGGAGCCGGCCGTCACCTCCACGTGCGTGGAGTCCGGCGGCGAGGTCGCGGTGCTCGACGCGCTCCTCCCGCCGGACGGGGCCGAGGCCGTCCGGGAGCGCCTCGACGCGCGACCGCCGACGCTCGCCGTCGTCCTCAAGCCCGACCACGTGCGGAGCGTCGACGAGGTCGTTCGCCGCTACGGCGCACGCGCGTACGGGCCGAGCCTCTTCTGGCCGCACGACGTCCCTGAGACCGCGCTCGAGCCGATCGAGCCGGGCAGCCGCCTCCCCGGCGGGCTCGAGGCGCTCTACGACGGGCGCGGGCGGAACGAGACGCCGCTCTGGCTCCCCGAGCAGCGGACGATCGTCTTCGCCGACGCGCTCACCGCCCCCGGCGGCGAGCTGCGCGTCTGGGCGACGCCGTGGCACGAGGAGCGGGCGCTGCCGGCGCTCCGCGCGCTCCTCGAGCTCCCGTTCGAGCGGGTGATCGTCGCCCACGGTGAGCCCGTCCACGACCGCGCCGCGTACGAGCGCGCCCTCGAGCTCGAGCCGTTCGCCTGATGAGCGGTATGGCGGCGGGCGCGGCCGTCTACGATGCGCCCACGGTGATCTACTGTGTCGTCCCCCCGGAGCTCAAGGACGAGCTCTTCGACCGCCTCGTCGAGCACTACAAGGACAACCCGAACGTGACGGTGATCGTCGACCGGCGCACCGGGCCCGACCGGCGCTCGGCCGCGGGCGGGCTGCTCGGGGGAAAGCGCCAGGTGCGCGACCGGCGCCGGGGTCGCATCCCGGGGACGTTCCCGCCGACCGACGCCCCCGAGGACCAGCCGGCCTAGACGCCCGGGAGGGTGAAGCAGACGCGGGCGCCGCCGCCGGCGGGGCTCTCGGCCCAGATCCGGCCGCCCTGCGCCTCCACGAGGCCGCGCGCGATCGCGAGCCCGAGGCCCGCGCCGCCACCCGAGCGCGCACGATCGCCGCGCCAGAAGCGCTCGAACATCCGCTGCGCCGCGTCGGGCGTGAGGCCGTCGCCCGTGTCCTCGACCGCGATCCGCACCGTCCCGTTCGCCGCGTCGAGCGAGACCGCGACCGCACCGTCCGACGGCGTGTGGCGGAGAGCGTTCGTCAGGAGGTTGAAGAGGACGCGCTCGACCTTCTCGGGCGCGCAGCGAGCCGTCGCCGGCGCGCCGATCCGCGTCGAGAGCCGGATCCGGCGTGCGTCTGCCTCCGGCTCGAGCGCGCGGACGCACGACGCGACGAGCTCGTCGAGCCGCGTGTCGCGGAGCTCGAGCACGAGGGCCTCCGAGTCGATCCGCGACAGCTCGAAGAGGTCGTCCACGAGCGCGGAGAGCGTCCGCACCTGCTCTCGCAGCGCGGGGAGGTAGCGCTCCGGCTCACCGAGGCCGTCCTCGAGCGCCTCGACCATCGCCTGCATCGACGCGAGCGGCGTGCGGAGGTCGTGGCTCGCCCAGGCCACGAGCTCCCGCCGGGCGTCGAAGAGCCGCTCGAGCGCCTCCGCCATCCGGTTGAACGACGTCGCGAGCTCGTTCAGCTCGGCCGGGCCGCCCTCCGGGACTCGCGACGCGAGGTCGCCCTGGGCGAGCGCGCCCGCCGCCTCCCGCACCCGGTCGAGCCGGTTCGCGATCGAGCGGGCGATGAGGAGCCCGGCGCCGGTCGCCGCCGTGGCCGCCGCTGACGCGACCGCGAGGATCTTCACGTCGTCGCCCATGTGGAACATCGCCCAGCCGGACAGGAAGACGGCCGCGAGCGGCAGTGCGACGGAGAGGCATGCGAGCGCCGCGACCTGCAGGCGCACGGTCGGCAGCGCGCGCAGGCCGAGCCCGGCGAGGACGCCCGCCGCGAGCGTCCCGGCTCCGACGAGGAGGGCGAGCTCGATCACGGGACGAGCCGGTAGCCGACGCCCCAGACGGTCTGCAGGTGCGCGGGGCGCGACGGGTCGCGCTCGATCTTCGCGCGCAGCCGGCGCACGTGCACCGTCACCGTCCCCGTGTCGACCGCGGCCGCGTAGCCCCAGACGCGGTCCATGAGCTGCTCCCGCGAGAACACCCGCCGCGGGTGCGAGGCGAGGAACCAGAGGAGGTCGAACTCGCGCGCTGTGAGGGCGAGGGGGCTTCCGTCCTTCGTCGCCTCGCGCGTCGAGGCCTCGATCGTCACGTCGCCGAACTCGAGCCGCCGCTCGGCCCCCTCGCCCGTGCCGTCCGCCCGGCGCAGCACGGCCCGGACGCGTGCCGCGAGCTCGCGCGGCGAGAACGGCTTCGTCACGTAGTCGTCGGCGCCGAGCTCGAGCCCGACGATCCGGTCGGTCTCCTCGCCGCGGGCGGTCAGCATGATCACCGGGACGTCGGAGCGGCTCCGGATCCAGCGGCAGAGCTGGAGGCCGTCGATCCCCGGGAGCATGAGGTCGAGGACGACGAGCCCCGGGTCGCCCTGCTCGAGCAGGCGCCTGGCCTCGTGGCCGTCGCCGGCCTCGAGCGTCCGGTAGCCCTCCCGGCGCAGGTACGAGACGACGACCTCGCGCACGATCGGCTCGTCGTCGACGACGAGGACGGTGCTCATGCCCACAGTGTGGCGCGTCCGAGCTTACGGGGGGATGAAATCGCCGGGCCCGCGCGTCCCGGGCCCGGCGATTCGCCGATCCTGCTACCCCTGGGGCAGCTTGATCGCCGGGCAGACGAAGCGCTTGACGACACCGAGGTCGGTCGCCGCGCCGGCCGCGAGCGCCGCCTCGATCTCCTCCGCGCTGTCGAAGTCGCCGCTGCCGTTCGCGTCGAACGCGTCGACGGCGGCCTCGTAGTCGTCGAACTCGATCCCGTGGACGAGCCACCGCCCGCCGTTGTAGTCGCGGTCGCCGGGCGCGGCCTCGGCGACGTTCGGCTGGAGCCCGAAGAGCTCGTAGATCACGTCGAAGCTCTTCGCGGGCGCGTTCGCGGGCAGGTCGGTCGGCGTGGCGACCGTCCGGTAGAGCTGGCCGTCCACGTAGAACGCCGGGCCCGTCACGCCGCCCGCGCCGGCCGCGAGCGCGGAGGCTGCGAGCGCGGCGGACGCGGCGGCGACGGCGGTGAGCGTCGCGATGCGTCGGGTCATGGAGAACCTCCTCGTCGCTTGATCCCTGAAGCGTCGCGGCCCGATCTTGCAGCGCCCTTGCGCAGGTCTTAAACCGCGGTGAACGTGGGCCCCGGGGACGCGGCCGCCCGCGCGTAGAATCGGCCGCGTCAGCGAGCGAAGGGGAGCAGGGTGGCGACGACGGGAGCGAAGACGTACCGGAACTACATCGGCGGCGAGTGGGTCGAGGCCGCGAGCGGCGAGAGCTTCGAGACGAGGAACCCGGCGACGGGCGAGACGCTCGGCGTCTTCCCGCTCTCGTCGACGGAGGACATGGACCGCGCGGTCGAGGCCGCGAAGGCCGCGTTCGAGGAGTGGCGGCTCGTGCCGGCGCCGAAGCGCGGCGAGCTCCTCTTCCGCGTCGCCCAGATGTTCGCCGAGCGCAAGGACGAGCTGACCGAGCAGATGGTGCGCGAGATGGGGAAGGTGCGCGCCGAGGCCGCGGGCGACGTCCAGGAAGCGATCGACATGACGTTCTACATGGCGGCGGAGGGCCGGCGGATGTTCGGCCACACGACGCCGTCGGAGCTCCCGGACAAGTTCATGATGTCGACGCGGAACCCGGTCGGCGTCGTCGGCGCGATCACGCCGTGGAACTTCCCGATCGCGATCCCGAGCTGGAAGATCGCGCCGGCGCTCGTCTGCGGCAACACCGTCGTCTTCAAGCCGGCCGAGGACACGCCGCTCCTCGCCGGGCTCTTCGTCGAGATCTTCGAGGAGGCGGGCCTCCCGCCGGGCGTCCTGAACATCGTCCACGGCGCGGGGGAGACGGTCGGCGAGCACCTCGTGAAGCACCCCGACGTCCCGCTCATCTCGTTCACGGGCTCGCGCGAGGTCGGCGCGCAGGTGCAGACCAACGCCGGGCCGTACCTGAAGAACGTCCACCTCGAGCTCGGCGGGAAGAACGCGATCATCGTCATGGACGACGCCGACGTCGACCTCGCCGTCGACGGGATCCTCTGGTCGGCGTTCGGGACCTCCGGCCAGCGCTGCACCGCGGCGTCGCGCGTGATCGCGAACCGGACGGTCTACGACGCGCTCTGCTCGCGCCTCGTCGAGCGGGCCGAGGGCATGCGGCTCGGCGACGGCCTCGACGACGCGACCGACGTGGGCCCGGTGATCAACCAGGCCGCGCTCGAGAAGATCCACTCGTACACCGGGATCGGCAAGGACGAGGGCGCGAAGCTCCTCACCGGCGGCGAGGTGGCGACGGAGAACGGCCTCGACCGGGGCTTCTTCTACCGCCCGACCGTCTTCGCGGACGTCGAGCCGGGCATGCGGATCGCCCAGGAGGAGATCTTCGGCCCGACGACCGCGCTCATCCGCGCGAGCGGCGTGGACGAGGCGATCCGGATCGCGAACGGCGTGAAGTACGGGCTCTCGTCCTCGATCTTCACCCGCGACGTGAACAAGGCGTTCAAGGCGATGCGCGACCTGAAGACCGGGATCACGTACATCAACGCGGGCACGACCGGGGCCGAGGTGCACCTCCCGTTCGGCGGGACGAAGGACACCGGGAACGGCCACCGCGAGGCCGGCCAGGCGGCGCTCGACTTCTACACCGAATGGAAGTCGATCTACGTGGACTATTCCGGCAAGCTGCAACGCGCGCAGATCGACAACGTCGAGCAGCCCGCGCCGTAGCGCCGAATGAAGGCCCGCATGCTCGGCAGTAGCGGCTCGATCCCGACCGACCGGCGCGAGACGGCCTGCGTGGTGAGCCCGACGCTCGCTGACAACGAGGAGCTGCTGCGGCACGCCCTCCCGCGGCTTCCGGAGACGGCCTCCGGGCAGGACGGTATGAGGCTCTAGTGGATCCGGCGCTCGACGAGCGGGAGGCCCGCGAGCGCGCCTTCTGGCGGCGCGAGGGCCAGGCGGCGACGCCGGTCGGCGAGCTCCGCGCGCTCCTGCTCAAGCTCGGCGAGGCGGAGTGGCTCCTCGACCGGCTCGACCGCTACCGGTCGCACTTCGCCGGCGCAAAGACGATTCTCGAGCTCGGCGCAGGGGAGGGCTGGGGCGCCGCGATGGTCAAGCGGGTCTTTCCCGAGGCGGAGGTGATCGCCTCCGACCTCAGTCCGGACGCGGTCGCGCACGCGGCCAGGTGGGCGGAGATCGTCGGCGCGGCGCCCGATCGCACGCTCGCGTGCCCGAGCTACGAGATCCCGCTCGAGGACGGAAGCGTCGGGCTCGTCTTCGCCTTCCAGGCCGCGCACCACTTCGGCGAGCCCGAGCGGACGCTCGCCGAGGCGTACCGCGTCCTGCGCCCCGGGGGCGCGTGCCTCTACCTCCACGAGCCCTCGTGCCCGCCGTCGCTCCACCGGCTCGCGAAGGCGCGCGTGAACCGCAAGCGCCCCGAAGTCCCCGAGGACGTCCTCGTGCACTCGCACCTCCTCGAGCTCGCGCGCGCGGCCGGCTTCGACGCCTCGGTCGAGTTCGACGCCGACCCTGCGCACCGCCGTCCGGGCGAGACGCTCTACTACGCCGCCCTCAAGAGGCTCCCGTTCCTGCACGCCCGGCTGCCCTGCACGGCCGACTTCGTCTTCCGGAAGTCGCCGCGGTGAACCGCAAGCTCGTCGTCTTCGTGCCGCGCGAGGCGCTCGACACCGTGCGCGAGGCGCTCTTCGCCGCGGGGGCGGGTCGGATCGGCGACTACGCGCGCTGCTCCTGGTACACGCAGGGGACGGGCACGTTCCTCGGCGGGGAGACGACCGACCCGACGGTGGGCGAGCCGGGCCGCGAGGAACGGGTCGCCGAGCTCCGGCTCGAGACGGTCTACCCGGAGGAGCTCGAGGCCGAGGTCGTCCGCGCCCTGCGCGCGGCGCACCCGTACGAGGAGCCCGCGTTCGACCTGTACCCGCTCGCCGAGCCGCCCGCGTGAGGGCGCGGCTCTCGACGGACGGCGGCGCGCGGGGGAACCCGGGGCCGGCCGCGTACGGCTACGTCCTCGAGGCGGCGGACGGGACAGTGCTCGACGCGCGCGGCGAGGCGATCGGCACGGCGACGAACAACGTGGCGGAGTACCGTGCGCTCCTCGCCGGCCTCGAGCGGGCGGTCGAGCTGGGCGTGGACGAGCTCGAGGTCGTCTCCGACTCCGAGCTCCTCGTGAAGCAGATGCGCGGCGAGTACAAGGTGAAGAACGAGGCGCTGCGCACGCTCTGGGAGGACGCGGGGCGGCTCGCGCGGCGGCTCGGACGGGTTGAGTTCACCGCCGTCCGCCGCGAGCACAACGAGCTCGCGGACGCGCTCGTCAACGAGGCGCTCGACCGAGCGCAGCCGTGAGCACCGGGTCGGCGGCGCGCGCGATAGCCGGCCGCGCGGGACGCACGGAGGCGCTTGGGGGACGCCGAGCACGCGAGGGGTCCCGGCTCGGCGCGGGACCGCGGCTATACTCGGCGGAGTACGCGGATGTAGCTCAGTTGGCTAGAGCGTCTGCTTGCCATGCAGAAGGTCGTGGGTTCGAGTCCCATCATCCGCTCCTCACGAAAGCCCCGGTAACGGGGCTTTTCTGTTGCTCGCACAGGGAACGGGCGGCCTCGAGAGTGAGCCTTTAGTCAGCCTTCAAGCGGCGCGAGAAGTCGGCCGGGTGTGTGCGGCGGGCCGTCTAGGATCGCCGCGTGGCCGACTTCTACTCGCTCGTTCACCGCGACACCGGCCCCGTCTCCACGTTCCTGACACGCGAAGAGGCGGAGGCCGAACTGGAGGCGGTGCTCGAGGACGAGTCCGCCTAGCTCCCGGACTTGTGGGTTGAGCCGTTCGAGCTCGTCGTCAGCGAGTAGCGAGCGGCTGCCCGCACCGACCTCACCTAGGAGGCTCTGGCGAAACGACTGGCGAAACGGGGCGGGGCTATCTAGACAAGCGTCCCCGGCCAAAGTAGCCAAGGACGAGCAGCACAAGCAAGACGATGATGATGATCCAAACCCAGGACACGTTTTTCCTTTCGGTAGGAGCGTGCCGACTCTACGGCGAGCCGACCAGTATTTGCAACGTGCGCGGCCTACGCCGCGAGTGGAAGGGCTCGCGCTCGGGCGAGTGCCGAGGGGAGGCGGGTGGCGAGGCGGCGTGAAGCGCGACCCGTTCAGGTCCTCGGTTGGAAGCCCACTTGCCACGGCCGCTCATAATAAGCGTTCCTTATCCTAGCGGCATGCAGGATAAGGTATTCGCATACGTGAGCACGACTGAAAACCGAGTACCTGTCTGTTGCCGAGGCGGCGAGCCTCCTGAACCTGTCGGAGCCGACGATCTACCGGCGGGTGTGGGACGGCTCGTTGCCGGTCGTCCGCTTGAGCGAGCATGGGGCGATTCGGATTCCGCGCTCGGCCTTGGAGCTTCCCGTCGGTGCGCCGCGTACCGGGACGAGGTCGGCATGAGGCGCCCGGCGGCATGGGCCCGTGACGGGGGGCCCGATGTGGTCGACACGGCGGCGGCGAAGCTGCGCGAGGACGTGGCGGCGGAACGGCTGCACGTCCGCGGGATCGGCGCCCTGCCGGTAAACCGAGAGGCGGCGAGCTTCGAGCTGACGGCTGAGCGGCGCGCCTCGAGCGGGTCGCGGCCGACCAGCCGCCGCTGGCGCGCCCTCGACAAGTACGACCAGGAGATCGACCGGGCGCACGAACGCCACGCCGACGCGCTCAAGAGGCTCGAGGAGGCCGAGGAGCGGGTGCGCCGTGCCCCGGAGGACGACGCCGCCACCCTGGCCGACTGGCTCGCAAGCGGCGAGAAGGGCGAACGGCCGGTCGCCAGCCTGTACGAGCGGGAACGCGACCGCGATGCCGCCCGCCTCCTCGTAGCGGCGATCGAGCGGGAAACCGACGCGCTGCTCGACAACCGGCGCGAGCATGTGGAGAAGCACCGGGCGAAGATGCTCGAGGACGCCCGCAAAGACTTGGACGCCGTGAGGGACGCGCTGCTCGCCAAGGTCGCCGAGCTCCCCGCCCTCCGCCAGCAGCTCGCCGACGCTCGCGCAACGCTCGAATGGGTTGCCGCGTTCCCCGACCAGCCGGCCCGTACGGGTTCGTGAACGCGGCCGCGCTCGGCTTGCGGGAGCCTGTCGAGCGCACCCTCGGCACGTCTGCCCGGCTCGAATACGGGGCGCTCACCCAGGCGCTCGCCGAGGACGCCGACGCGCTCCACAGCCGGTTCTCCGACGACACCCTCCGCAGGCTCGGCACCGCACCGCCACGCAGCCCGGTGCGCGAAGCCATGTGGTCAACCGACCCTGACTTCAAGGCGTTCGCCAAGCAGGAGCTCGAACGCGCCCGAAAGCTCGCGCAATGGCACGACCCCGACGAGCTCGCCCGCGAGGTCCGCGAATGACCGACGACCAAACCCCCGGGGGGTCGTT
>JAICNY010000090.1 GCA_025930955.1 Thermoleophilia bacterium | reverse complement strand
CATGCTCCTCCCCGGGCCGGAGGCGCAGCAGCTCGCGACGTACTTCGGCTGGCTCCTGCACGGCGTGCGAGGCGGCCTGATCGCCGGCAGCCTCTTCGTGCTCCCCGGCTTCGCGCTCATCCTCGGGCTCAGCCTGATCTACGCGGGGCACGGCGACACGGCGCTCGTGGAGGCCGTCTTCTACGGCATCAAGCCGGCGGTGTTCGCGATCGTCACGTACGCGGTCGTGCGCATCGGGTCGCGGGTGCTCGGGAACCGCGTGCTCGCCGGGCTTGCGGCGGCGGCCTTCGTGGCGATCTTCTTCTTCGACGTGCCGTTCCCGCTCATCGTGGCCGGCGCGGCGGTCGTGGGCTGGCTCGGTGGACGGCGGCGGCCGGACGCGTTCACCGGCGCGCTCGCGGACGAGGATGCGGACGACGCCGGCGAGGAGCCGCGCGTGCGGCCCTCGCTCCGTCGCGGGGCCGGCGTGCTGGCCGTCGGGCTCGCGCTCTGGTGGGGGCCCGTCCTCGCGCTCGCCGCGTGGCTGGGGCGCGAAAGCGTCTACGTGCAGGAGGGGACGTTCTTCTCCGTCGTCGCGCTCGTCTCGTTCGGCGGCGCGTACGCCGTGCTCGCGTACGTCGCGCAGGAGGCGGTGCAGACGTACGGCTGGGTGACGCCGGGCGAGATGCTCGACGGCCTCGGGATGGCGGAGACGACGCCGGGACCGCTCATCCTCGTCGTCCAGTTCGTCGGGTTCATGGGCGCATACCGCTTCGCGGACGGTGTCGACCCGCTGCTCGCCGGCACCGCCGGCGCGCTCCTCGTCGCGTGGGTGACGTTCGTGCCGTGCTTCCTCTGGATCTTCCTCGGCGCCCCGTACGTCGAGTACCTGCGCGGGAACCGGGCGCTCGGGACCGCGCTCTCGGGCGTGACGGCGGCGGTCGTGGGCGTGATCCTGAACCTCGCCGTCTGGTTCGGGCTGCACGTCGTCTTCGCGGAGGTCGGCGAGAAGCACGTGGGCCCGCTGCGCCTCTACGCGCCGGAGTGGAGCTCGTTCGATCCCGTCGCCGCTGCGCTCACGGCGGGCGCGCTCGTCCTCGTGTTCGGCCTGCGCTGGGGGCTCCTGCGGACGCTCGCCGTGAGCGCGCTCGTCGGCGCCGTCCTCTCGCTCACGGGGATCGCGTAGCGGCGCGGGCGCGATCGCGGGCCTCGGCGACCCGGCGCCGCTCATAGTCGCTCGCGGCCGAGTGCGCGGCGGGCTCGGCGACGGCCTCGACCAGGCGCGCGAGGATCGGAAGGCGATCGGCGGCGCCGGCTGCGGACGCACGCTCCGCGACCGCGGCGAGGAGGTCGAGCAGGCCGGTCGCCACGCGCGCGCTCGCGGCCGCGTAGCGGGCGACCTCGGCGACGGGCTCCTCGACGAACTCGTCGAACGTCCGGCTCTCGAGAACCGCGGTGACCTCGCCGAAGCGCCGCTCGCCGGCGGGGATCTCGCGCTCGGCGAGCTGCTCGAGCGCCGCCCGCGCATAGCCGAGGGCCGCGAGCGCGGTCGAGGGGTCGTTCACGCCGGGCGAGAGGCCGCGCAGCGCGATGTCGGCGAGCTGCCGGAGTCCGAAGGCGGCGTCCTGGCCCACCTCCCGCTCGTTCGCGACGCTCACGCAGTCGCGGACGTCGTCGGCGTTCTCCTCGCTCACGGCCTCGGCCGGCCATGCCTCGACGAGCGTGTCCGCCTCCGTGACGAAGTCGCCGGGACGCGCCGCGACCCGCAGTCGCACGCCGGGCGCGGCGAGGAGCTCGGCGATCCGGTCGGGCTCGACCGACTGGACGTACCCGGGCCGGGCCGGGGTGACGACGGCGGGGCTCCCCTCCCGGCGCCACCGCTCCACCAGCTCGTCGGCGCCCGGCTCGACCTCGCGTCCGTATCGCTCCGGGTAGAGCGTCTCGATCGCGCCGAGCGTCTGCTTGCCGATGCGCGCCACGATGTGGGCGAGCTGGACGGACTGGCCCATGTGGTGGATGAAGACGAGGAGGAGGGCGAGCGCGACGAGCCCGAGCAGGATCGCGACCGAGACGCTGAGGCCCGGGACGAAGCGCTCTCCGACGTCGTCGCCGCGGACCGCGCGGAGAACGACGAGCGAGTAGGCGAAGATCCCGACGAACGTCCCGGCGACGACCTGGTTCACGCGGTCGGCGAGGAAGCTCCGCAGCGCGCGCGGCGTGAACTGGCTCGAGACCATCGTGAGGACGACGATCGTGATCGAGAACGCGAGGCCCGCGACGGTGATGAGCGAGCCCGCGATCGTCGTCAGCACGTCCCGCGCGGCGCCCGCGTCCCCGCCGAACCCGTAGCGGACGCCCTGCTCCCCGCCGGCGGCGCGGTCGACCTCGATGAGCAGGAGCGCGAGGACGACGTGCGCGAGCGCGAGCGCGCCCGGCACGAGCCAGAAGCCGTCGACCGTGTTCTTCCACCAGGAGCGCATGGGGTGCCTCTACCCGCTTGCGCGGGAACCGCGCCTCGTGGCCGTGCCCGTTGCGGATACGCTCGGAGTGGCACCGGGCGTGGCGGGAAAGAGCGAGGGAGAGGATGACCGCATGACGAACGACCAGGGAGCCGGAGGAGGCCTGCGGGACGAGGCGCGGGCGAGGGTCGCGGCGGGTGGCGGCGAGGTCGAGATCTTCCGCCTCGACGCGCTCGAGTCGCGCTACGACGTCTTCCGCCTGCCGTATTCGCTGCGCGTCCTGCTCGAGAACGTCCTCCGCGGCGGGTCGGACGCCGACGTCGAGGCCGTCGCGACGTGGAACGCGACGGCCGAGCCGTCGCGCGAGATCTCCTTCCGCCCCGCGCGCGTGCTCATGCAGGACTTCACCGGCGTCCCCGCGATCGTCGACCTCGCCGCGATGCGCGACGCGATGCGCGACCGCGGCGGCGACCCCGCGCGCGTCAACCCGCTCCTACCGGCCGAGCTCGTGATCGACCACTCCGTCCAGGTCGACGAGTTCGCCACGCGCCTCGCGATCGAGGTGAACACCGACCGAGACTACGAGCGAAACGGCGAGCGCTACGCCTTCCTCCGCTGGGGCCAGGGCGCATTCGCGAACTTCCAGGTGGTCCCGCCGAACACCGGGATCTGCCACCAGGTGAACCTCGAGTACCTCGCGCGCGTCGTCGAGTCGCGCGAGGGGCAGGCGTTCCCGGACACGCTCGTCGGCACCGATTCACACACGACGATGGTGAACGGGCTCGGCGTCCTCGGCTGGGGCGTCGGCGGGATCGAGGCCGAGGCGGCCCTCCTCGGGGAGCCGGTCTCGATGCTCGTCCCGCAGGTGGTCGGCTTCCGCCTGACCGGCGAGCTGCCGGAGGGATCGACCGCGACCGACCTCGTCCTCACGGTGACGGAGCGGCTGCGCGCCCTCGGCGTGGTGGGGAAGTTCGTCGAGTACTTCGGGCCGGGGCTCGTCGGGCTGCCGGTCGCCGACCGCGCGACGATCGGGAACATGTCGCCCGAGTACGGCGCGACGTGCGGCTTCTTCCCGGTCGACGAGGAGACGCTCACGTACCTCCGCATGACCGGCCGCTCGGAGGAGCAGATCGATCTCGTCGAGCGCTACTGCAAGGAGCAGGGGCTCTTCCACGATCCCGGCGAGACGGCGACGTACAGCGAGATCGTCGAGCTCGACCTCTCCGAGGTGGAGCCGAGCCTCGCCGGGCCGCGCCGGCCGCAGGACCGCGT
Organism: Thermoleophilia bacterium; assembly: GCA_025930955.1. Lineage (GTDB taxonomy): Bacteria > Actinomycetota > Thermoleophilia > Gaiellales > Gaiellaceae > JAICNY01. Next base: position 7,330 of record JAICNY010000090.1, on the reverse strand, counting down.
CCCGCTCGCGGGCGTGCCGGAGAGCTTTCGCGCCGCGCTCGAGACGTTCGGGATCGGCTACCCGAACGGCTCGCACGACAAGGAGACGGCCGACTCCTTCCCGGCGAGCGACCCGCCCTCGGACTCGGCGCCCGGGCACGACGGGCACGCCCAGGAGGAGACCGCGCCGGCCCATTCCGTGGCCGTCGCCGCGCCGGGGCCCTCGACGTCCGCGGTCGAGGTGACGGACGAGGAGGGCCGCACGTTCCGGCTCGACCACGGCGCCGTCGTGATCGCGGCGATCACGAGCTGCACGAACACCTCGAACCCGTCCGTCATGGTCGCGGCGGGCCTCCTGGCGCGGAACGCGGTCGAGCGGGGGCTCGAGCGGAAGCCGTGGGTGAAGTCGAGCCTCGCGCCCGGCTCGAGGGTCGTGACCGAGTACTACGAGCAGGCGGGCCTGCAGCGGTGGCTCGACGAGCTCGGCTTCCAGACCGTCGGCTACGGCTGCACCACGTGCATCGGGAACTCCGGCCCGCTCGCGGAGGAGATCTCGCGGGCGGTCCTCGAGAGCGACCTGGCCGTCGCCGCGGTGCTCTCCGGGAACCGGAACTTCGAGGCGCGCATCCACCCCGAGGTGAAGGCGAACTACCTCGCCTCGCCGCCGCTCGTCGTCGCGTACGCGCTCGCCGGGCGGATCGACGTCGACCTGACGGCCGAGCCGCTCGGACAGGACCGCGACGGGAACGACGTGTACCTCCGGGACGTCTGGCCGAGCCCGGAGGAGGTCAAGGCGACCGTCGCGGACGCGGTGCGCCAGGAGATGTTCAGCCGCACGTACGCCGACGTGTACACGGGCGACGAGCGCTGGCGTGCCCTGCCGGTCCCGGAGGGAGACCTCTACGCGTGGGACGACGCCTCGACGTACGTCCGCCTGCCGCCGTACTTCGAGGGCGACGCGGCCGAGCCGGGGTTCCCGGACGTCGAGGGCGCGCGCTGCCTCGTCCGCGTCGGCGACAGCGTCACGACAGACCACATCTCGCCCGCGGGCTCGATCAAGCCGGACAGCCCGGCCGGGCGCTACCTCGTCGAGCACGGGGTCGAGCGACGCGAGTTCAACTCGTACGGCTCCCGGCGCGGGAATCACGAGGTGATGGTGCGCGGGACGTTCGCGAACGTGCGCCTCCGCAACCTGCTCGTGCCCGGCTCCGAGGGGACGTGGACGGTGCACCTCCCGAGCGGCGAGGAGGCGACGATCTTCGAGGCCTCCGAGCGCTACCTCGCCGAGGGCGTCCCGCTCGTCGTGATCGCGGGGAAGGAGTACGGCTCAGGCTCGTCGCGCGACTGGGCGGCGAAGGGCCCGCGCCTGCTCGGCGTGAAGGTCGCGATCGCCGAGAGCTACGAGCGGATCCACCGCTCGAACCTCGTCGGGATGGGGATCCTGCCGCTCCAGTTCCCGGCCGGCGAGACGCCCGACACGCTCGGGATCAGCGGCCGCGAGACGTTCGCCGTGCGCGGGATCGAGAACGGCGAGGCGCGGGAGGCGACCGTCGAGGCGACGCGCGAGGACGGCACGACCGTCACGTTCACCGCGCGGGTGCGGCTCGACACGCCCCGCGAGCGCGAGTACCTGCGCGCCGGCGGGATCCTCCCGTACGTGCTCGGCCGCCTCGCGGCAGCGTAGGATGCCCGCCATGAACTACGCATTCGCCGGCAGTCCCACCTCGCCCGTGTTCGAGGAGTTCGCCCGCGAGCTGGGCGCGTCCCTCGAGGAGCGCGGCTTCGAGCGCGCCGAGGGGGCGGGCGCCCTCGAGGCGGACCTCGTCGTGAACTTCATCGACCCGGCCGCGCCGAAGCCCTTCCGGCGCCGCTCGCGCGGGACGTTCGTCGCCGCGATCCACGAGCAGCAGGCCGTCCCCGACGACGTCCTCAAGGTGAACTACCCGCTGCTCGTCCGGGCGCTCGCGAACATCGTCCTCTGCTTCGTCGCGGAGAAGGGTGTCTGGTTCACGACGATGGAGCGCGGCCACTACGGCGTCGAGTCCAGGAACGGGACGGCCGAGCTCGCGCGCGGCGTGATCGAGCGGCTCGCCCCGCTCGCGCTCTCCAAGCTCGTGATCGACAACGAGTTCCGCACCGATCTCGAGGAGGAGCTCTGGGAGGGCGACGACGTCACGGACGAGATCGCCGAGGCGGGCAAGCGGATGGGCGACCTCGACCTCCTGCCCGCCCCGTTCCCGATCGAGGAGCTGCTCGACGAGCAGGACCTCCGGCACGTGAAGCGCCTCTACGGGATCGGCGGCCTCTCGTACGGCAACCTCTCGCAGCGCAAGGACGAGACGCGCTTCTGGATGAGCGCGAGCGGCGTGGACAAGACGAAGCTCGACATCCCGGGGCGCGACATCCTGCTCGTCTCCGGCTACGCGCCGGAGCGGAACACGATGATCATGAGCGTCCCGCCGAACGTCGAGCCGCGCCGTGTGTCGGTCGACGCGATCGAGCACTGGATGATCTACCAGGCGCATCCGGACGTCGGCGCGATCCTCCACGTGCACGCGTGGATGCAGGACATCCCGGCGACGGACGTGAACTACCCGTGCGGCACGGAGGAGCTCGCGACCTCGGTCGCCCAGCTCCTCGACGCCGAGCCCGACCCCGCGCACGCGGCGATCGGCCTCAGGAACCACGGCATCACGGTGACCGGCGAGAGCCTGACGGAGATCCTCGACCGCATCGAGCCGAAGGTGCTCCGCCAGATCCCCATGTCGTAGCCGTGGCCGGCGAGCGCGAGCCCCGGTACCGCGTCGCCCGCATCGAGGAGATCCCTGCGCTCGCGAGCGACCTCGTGGAGGGCGAGTGGCGCCCTGTCCGCTACCACTTCGGGATCACGGCGTTCGGCTGCAACGCATACGTGGCGCGCGAGGCCGGCGAGCTGATCGTCGAGGAGCACGACGAGGGCGACGACGGGCACGAGGAGCTGTACGTCGTCGTGTCGGGCGTAGCGCGGTTCACGCTCGACGGCGAGGAGCGAGACGCGGCCGGGGGCACGCTCGTGTACTGCGAGCGGCCGGTCGTGCGGAAGGCGGTCTCCGTCGAGCCCGGGACGACGGTGCTCGCGATCGGCGGCTTCCCCGGCCGCGCGTTCGAGGTCTCCCGCTGGGAGTCCTCCCGCACGGGCCCGTAGGGCCACGGCTCCGCAGGACGAGGGGACAGTCCCTCGTCCATGGCCGCCGGGGACATGTCGAGCGGCCGCGAGCGCGCACGCCGCAGTTCCGGGGACTGTCCCCGGGTCACGTCCCTAGCGGACGTCGGCGGCGGTATCGCGGATCGTCTCGGCGAGCGGGCGGGTCGTGAACCCGAGCTCCCGCTCGGCCTTGGCGGGGTCGAAGATCCACCACTCGGTCGCCGTCCGCGCCTCGCCCGGCTTCACCGGCCACGGAACGACGCGCACGGCGGCACGCAGAACCGGCGGGGGAAGCGGAAGCATCACGCGCCGCACACCGGTTGCCTCGCCGACGCGGCGGAAGAACACGTTCCACGGGAGGTTCCCCTCGCGGCTCGTGAGGATGTAGCGCTCGCCCGTGCGGCCCCCCTCCGCGAGGGCGACGAGGCCCGCCGCGGCATCTCGGACGTCCACGAACGACGCGCCGCCGGCGCGCGTGTGAAAGCGGAGCGTCCCCTGGAGGTAGCGGCGCACCGGCCACGTGGAGCTGCCGTAGACGTCGCCGGGCCCGAGCACGATCGCCGGGTTCCCGACGACCGCATCGAGCCCGCCGGCCGCCCCCGCGAAGACGAGCTCCTCCGCCTCGCGCTTCGTGACCGAATACGGGTTCCGGCGCGCGACCTCGGGGAACGGCTGCGCCTCGTCCGCGAGCCGGTCGGGCGAGCCCGACGGGCCCACCGCGGCGCCGCTCGACACGTGCACGAGACGCGCGCCCCGCTCGACGGCGGCGAGCACGCGGCGAACCGACTCGACGTTCGCTTCCCGGAGCCGGTCCTGCTCGCGCCACTCGTACGAGACGAGCCCGACCGCGTTGAAGACGACCTCGCGGCCCGCCGCGGCCGCCCGAAGCGAGCCGGCGTCCACGAGCGAGCCGCGCACGACCTCGACGCCGAGCTCCTCCAGCGCCCGCGCGTCGGTCCCCGGCCGCACGAACGCGCGCACCGAGTCGCCGCGCTCGACGAGCGCCGCGCAGAGATGGCGCCCGAGGAACCCGGTCGCGCCCGTGACGAGGACGTTCACGCCGGGCGCGTGAAGACGACGAGCACCGAGAGCGACTCGTACGCGGTGAACCGGTGCTCGACGCCCGCCTCGACGAAGATCGCCTCCCCCGGCCCGATCGCCACCGACTCGCCCCCCACGTCGAGCACGCCGTGGCCCTCGAGCCCGACGTAGACCTCGTCGTCCTCGTGCGGCTGCTGGCGGTCTGGCTCGGGCGCGACGAGGACGTAGACGCCGACCTCGAGCCCCGGCGAGGCGTGGACGATCTCGTAGCCGCCGTTTCCCTCCTCGAGCCTGCGCCGGACGCTCTCGACCTCGAACCGATGCACGGCGCGAGCCTATCCCACGTGCCGCCGCGTACGATCGCGCCGTGACGGATGAGTCGGCGGAGGTCGTGATCGTCGGCGGCGGCGCGATCGGCGCCTCGACCGCCTTCCACCTGGCGGAGCTCGGAGTGACCGACGTCGTGCTCGTGGAACGCGCGACGCTCGCGTCCGGCTCGACCGGGAAGTCGGCCGGCGGGATCCGCGCGCAGTTCGCGGACGAGCTGAACGTCCGGATCGCGCTCCGCTCGATCGCCGAGTTCGAGCGCTTCGAGGAGCTGACCGGCCGCCCGATCGACTACGAGCAGAGCGGCTACCTCTTCCTGCTCGACCGCGAGGAGGACGTCGTCCGCTTCCGGGACGCGGTCGCGCTCCAGCGCGGGCTCGGCGTGCCGACGCGGGAGCTCTCGGTCGAGGAAGCGCTCGCGATCGTCCCGCAGCTCTCGCCCGAGGGCCTCGTGGGAGCGACGTTCGGCCCGCTCGACGGGCGCGCCACCGCGGAGGCGGTCGTGGCCGGCTACGCGGAGGCGGCCGCCCGGCGGGGCGTTCGCGTCCGGCAGGGCGAGGCAGTCGTGCGGATCGAGGTCGCCGGCGGGCGCATCGTCTCCGTCGAGACGACCCGCGCGCGAATCGCCACCGGCGCGGTCGTCTGCGCGGCCGGGGTCTGGTCGCCGGAGGTCGCGCGCCTCGCGGAGGTCGAGCTTCCCGTCACCGGCGAGCGCCGCTGGATCCACTTCACGCCGCACACGGGCGGCCTTCCGCGGCCGCTCCCGCTCACGATCGACTTCTCGACCGGCTTCTACTTCCACACGGAGGGGCCCGGGCTCGCGTTCGGCGGGCGCGAGCAAACGCTCGACGAGCTCGCCGGCCCGGCGACGCGGCGTCTGCCCGCGCTCGCCGACCTACCGGTGCAGAGCTCGTGGTCCGGCTTCTACGAGGTCTCGCCCGACCACAACGCGATCGTCGGCGAGGCGCCGGAGCCCGGCCGGCTCCTCTACGCCACGGGCTTCTCGGGCCACGGGTTCCAGCAGAGCCCCGCGGTCGGGGAGCACCTCGCCGAGCTCGTCGCCGGCCGGGGGCCGACGCTCGACCTCTCGCCCTTCGCCCTCGAGCGCTTCGCGCGTGGAACGAGCCGCGAGGAGGCATTCGTCATCTGATGGACCGCCTCTTCGTCGTCGCCCGCCACGCCGAGTCCACGCTGAACGCCGAGCGGCGCGTGAACGGCGACCCGTCCGTTCCGGTCGGGCTCACGGAGAAGGGCCGCGAGGAGTCGCGCCAGCTCGCCGTCCAGCTCGCCGGGCTCCCGCTCGAGGCGTGCGTCGTCACCCGGTTCCTCCGCACCCGCGAGACGGCCGAGCTCGCGCTCGAGGGTCGCCGTGTGCCGCTTCACGAGGAGCCGCTCCTCGACGACATCCGCGTCGGCGACCTGGACGGCAAGACGATCGAGGAGTACCGCGCGTGGAAGCGCGGCAACACGCGCAGCGTCCCGTTCCCCGGCGGGGAGAGCCTCGACGACGCGGCCGCCCGCTACGCCGAGGGCTTCGCGCGCCTGCTCGCGTCCCCGTGGGAGACCGTGCTCGTCGTCTGCCACGAGATCCCGCTCCGCTACCTCCTGAACGCCGCCGGCGGATCGCATGAGCTCGACGGGCCCGTGCACGAGCTGCGCAACGCGACGCCGTACCTCTTCGACGAGGATGGGCTCGCCCGCGGCGTGGAGGGTCTCGCACGCTTGACGCGCGGCGAAGCGGGTAGCCACCAGGCGTGATCGAGGAGCACGTCGTCGAGGAGGAACTCGCGCCGGAGCCGCCCCCGCCCCGCAATCCCTGGCTCTGGCTCGCGCTCCTGGCGGTCGCCGTCGTCGCGGCCGCGATCATCTTCGTCGCCGTTCTCGCCGACCGAGGGGGCGACGACGACGCCGCCGGGCCCGCCACGACGGAGACCGTGGTCGTCGCACCCGCGACGGCGGTCGTCGTGCCCGAGCTCGTCGGGTTCGACCACGCGGACGCCGGGCGCGCGGCCGAGGATCTCGGGCTCGTCGCGAGTACGTACCCGGTCGAGAGCGACGCGCCGGCCGGCCAGGTCGTCGCCCAGGAGCCAGAGGCGGGCGTCGAGCTCGACACCGACGAGCGCCTCCGGCTCGACGTCTCGCTCGGCCCCGACCCGCTCGTCGCGATCATGGTTCCCGACGTCACGGGCGCGGAGGGCGCGCAGGCGCGCGAGATCCTCCGCCGGGCGGGCTTCACCGTCCTCACCGTCGACGAGGACGCGCCGACGCCTGACGAGGTCGGCCAGGTGCTCCGCCAGGATCCCGCCGCCGGCACCGAGGCGCCCGCGCTCACGCAGGTCACGGTCTACACAGCCCGGTAAGCTCCGGCGCGACCGGGGAGCCGCGCGCGGCGGCTGAGAGGAGGCACGGGGCGAGCCTCGACCCGTCGAACCTGATCTGGGTAATTCCGGCGAAGGGAGCTCGATTGGCGACCGAAGGAAGCTGGGGCGTCACGCCCGTTCCCGAGCGGCTGAGGACGCTCGGCACGCTCGACTTGACGCTGCTCTGGGGGAACCTCGGCGTGAGCCTGCTCGTGCTCGTGACGGCCGCCTTTCTCGTCCCGGCGCTCTCGATCCCCGAGGCGCTGCTCGCCCTCGTGGTCGGCAGCCTGATCGGAAACCTCATGCTCGGCACGGCCGGCCTCATCGGCGCCGACGCCCGCGTGCCGGCGATGGTGCTCATGCGCGGCCCGCTCGGACGTCGCGGGTCGTACGGCGCGACCGGGCTGAACGTCGCGCAGTGCCTCGGGTGGGCGACCTT
>JAICNY010000101.1 GCA_025930955.1 Thermoleophilia bacterium | reverse complement strand
TACCGGCTGACGCGCGGGGTGCTCGAGGCGTTCGCGGACGCCCGGAACCCGATCTCGATGCTGACGAAGTCGACGATGATCGTTCGCGACCTCGACCTGTTCGAGCGGCTTGCGGCCGTCACGGAGGTCTCGGTCGCGATGAGCGTCGGGACGCTCGACGAGGACGTTCGGCGCGTCGTCGAGCCGGGGACGCCGCCGGGCCGCAAGCGGCTCGAGATCCTCGGGCGGTTCGCGGCGGTCGGGATCCGGACGTCCGTCCTCGTCGCACCGGTGCTGCCGGGGCTCACGGACGACGACGAGCACCTGTCGGAAGTCGTGCGGGAGATCGCGGCGCAGGGGATCGGCGGCGCGGGGGTGATCCCGCTGCACGTCCGGAGCGGGATCCGCGAGCACTTCGTCCCCTGGCTGCGCGGTGCGTATCCGGAGCTTGCCGACCGATACGAGCGGCTGTACGGATCGCGTGCCTACGCGCCGCGCGCGTACGCGGAGGAGCTGCAGGCTCGGTTCCGGCGGCTGCGGGAGGAGCACGGGCTCGGCGGGCTCGGGCACCGGGCGGCCGTTTCGCCCGGGCGGTCGGCGCCGGCGGCCGCCGAGCCGCGCGGGCAGCTCGCGCTCGCGGTGTAGCCGCTACGCTGGCCGCATGTGGGGGCACGGCGCGTGGGACTGGGTGATCGTTGCCGTCGCCTGGGTGTGCGCAGTCGGGTTCTTCCGGATCCTCGGCGGCGTCGGCGCGGCGTGCGACGCAATCGCCGACTGGGGTCGCTCGTCGTCCCGCAAGCGGGTCGCCCGCGTCGCGCCCCGCTACGCCGGCCGGATCGACCGCACGCCCGGCCGCCACGGCGCGAAGCGGATGTGACCGTCCGCCGGCCGTCCGCCGCTCGCGCGCCTTTCGTGACGCTTTCGCGCGGCCTCCGTCACGGGGTCTGACCCCGTAAGCGCGGGCATCGGGCGGCCTCCTAGCGCCGCAGAGCGCGAAGAACCGGGCGATTTCCAGGGACGTTTGCCGTCCGGCGCGACGGCATGCGCATTCCGCGACGGGGTCTGACCCCGTGAAGGCGGGCGCGTCACGCTTCCGTGACGGTTTCCGGAAGTCGAAAGGCCCGCTCCGAGCAGGGACGTCACGAAGTCGGCACACATTCGTATGCGGTTTGGTGCGGGGTCTGACCCCCTTTCGGAGACCGACTCGCTACGCGCGCGCGAGGCCTCGGCGCACTCCCGCGTTCCCCGCTGCCGGAAAGCGGACAACAACGGAGCCATGGCCCTTCCGCTCGAGGACTACGCCCTCGTCGGCGACACGCAGGCGGCCGCGCTCGTCGGCCGCGACGGCTCGATCGACTGGCTCTGCGTCCCGCGCTTCGACTCGCCCGCGTGCTTCGCCGCGCTCCTCGGCACGCGCGAGCACGGACGCTGGCTCCTCGCGCCAGCCGACGGCGCACCCGCGACCACGCGCCGCTACGCCGGCGACTCGCTCGTGCTCGAGACCGACTTCGAGACGGAGGACGGGGCCGTTCGCGTCACCGACTTCATGCCCCCGCGCCAGACCGCCCCCGACCTCGTCCGTATCGTCGAGGGGCTCCGCGGCCGCGTCCCGATGCGGATGGAGCTCGTCGTCCGCTTCGACTACGGCTCGATCGTCCCGTGGGCCCGCCGCCTGCAGGAGGCGGTGTCCTACGTCGGCGGCCCCGACGCGCTCGCGCTCGAGACGCGCGTCGAGACGCACGGCGAGAACCTCACCACCGTCGCCGAGTTCACGGTCGCGGAGGGGGAGCGCGTCCCGTTCGTGCTCGCGTGGCATCCGTCGCACGAGCCGCCGCCGCGCTCGATCGACGCCGAGCAGGCGCTCCTCGAGACGCTCACCTGGTGGGAGGAGTGGGCGGCCCGGTGCACGTACGAGGGCGAGTGGCGCGACGCGGTCTTGCGCTCGCTCACCGTCCTCAAGGCGCTCACGTACGCGCCGACTGGTGGGATCGTCGCCGCGCCTACGACGTCGATCCCGGAGGCGATCGGCGGCGTGCGCAACTGGGACTACCGCTACTGCTGGCTCCGCGACGCGACGTTCACGCTCTACGCGCTCCTGAGCTCGGGCTACACGAACGAGGCGCGCGCGTGGCGGGACTGGCTCGTTCGCGCCGTCGCCGGCGACCCGGCGGAGCTCCAGATCATGTACGGCCTCGGCGGCGAGCGGCGCCTCCGCGAGCACGAGCTCGACTGGCTCCCGGGCTACGAGGGCTCGCGACCCGTGCGCATCGGGAACGCCGCGAGCGCGCAGCTCCAGACGGACGTCTACGGCGAGGTGATGGACGCGCTCCACAACGCGCGCCGCGCGGAGATCGAGCCGAGCGACACGGCCTGGGCGCTCCAGCGCGTGCTCCTCGAGGAGCTCGAGCGCGAGTGGACGCTCCCGGACGAGGGGATCTGGGAGGTGCGCGGCCCGCGCCGACACTTCACGCACTCGAAGGTGATGGCCTGGGTCGGGTTCGATCGGGCGGTGAAGGCGGTCGAGCGCTTCGGCCGCGACGGCGACGCCGAGCGCTGGAAGCGGCTGCGCGCCGAGATCCACCAAGAGGTCTGCCGCGAGGGCTACGACGCCGGGCGCGGCGCGTTCGTCCAGTCGTACGGCTCGCCGATCCTCGACGCGAGCCTGCTCATGATCCCGCTCGTCGGCTTCCTTCCGGCAGAGGACCCGCGGGTGCGCGGCACGATCGAGGCGATCGAGCGGGAACTGACGGTGGACGGGCTCGTGCTGCGCTATCCGGAAAGCGAGGAGTCCGCCGACATCGACGGCCTGCCGCCCGGCGAGGGGACGTTCCTCCTCTGCTCCTTCTGGCTCGCCGACTGCCTCCACCTGCTCGGGCGCGACGACGACGCACGGGCGCTCTTCGAGCAGCTGGTCTCGCTCAGGAACGACGTCGGCCTCCTCGCCGAGGAGTACGACACGCGAGCCGGCCGGCTCGTCGGCAACTTCCCGCAGGCGTTCTCCCACATCGGGCTCGTGAACACCGCGCACAACCTCTCGGGCGCCCGCGGCCCGGCGGACGAGCGTTGCGCGGAGGAGGAGGACTACGCCGGCGGGCGCTCGTCGTAGCGCGGGAGGCCGTCGTCCGGGATCGGCTCCCACGGCGCCGCGTACGCGACGAACTGGCGCCACTGCGGCCGGATGCCCGGTTCGCCGTCGAGCGCGCCGAGGCGCACGCCGGTCAGATCGGTCGCGCCAGGCGGACGGCTGAAGAGCGCCGAGCCGCACAGGCCGCAGAAGAGCTTCTCGAACCCGCCTTCCGGGGCCCAGACGCCCAGGTGCTCCTCGCCGGCGACGACTTGCACGGTCCCCGGCTCGGCACGCGCGTTGGCCGACGCGGCCGCGCCGGTGCGACGCCGGCAGCGCGTGCAGTGGCAGTACGAGGCGGAGAGGAACGGCCTTGTCACCTCGAACCGGATCGCTCCGCAGCCGCACGCTCCCGTCAGCATGGCCGGAAGGCTACGCGACGAGCTCGCCGCAGACGAAGAGCTTCCCGTCGCGCGCCTCGGACTCGCCGAGGAGGCGGTGCGGCTTCGTCTCGCCGGGCGCCATGAGATGGATGACCTCGTGGCCGCGCGCCGTCAGGAGCTCGGCGATGAACCGGCGATGGCACCGCCACCACGGCGTCTCCGCGCACATGAAGCACGGCACGGGCTGCGCGAGCTCCGAGCCGAACGCCTCCTGCCACTCGGGCGTCGTCATCCGCGCCACGTAGCTCCGGAACGCCGCCACCTGGATGCACGCGAAGCGCGCCTCGCCGGGCTCGTCGCCTCGGCGGCCGCCGAGCTCCTCGGCGTGCCGGTACGCGAAGCCGGCCTCCGCGAGCGTCGCCGCGAGCGGCTCCCGGTTGAAGTGCGGGTGCCGCCGCGAGGAGGGAAAGCGGCGCACGTCGATTAGCGTCTCGACCCCGGCCTCCGTCAGGCAGGCGACGAGCTCCTCGGCCGGGCGGGCGCCGTGGCCGATCGTGAAGACGGTCAGAGCGTCCGTGACGACCAGAGCAGCGCGGCGAGCAGCACGCTGACGCCCGAGACGACGATTCCGATGATCCACGCCGCGACGTCCTGCCAGCCGAGGATCGCCGCGAGCGCCGTGCCGATCCCGACGATCCCGCCGGTGGCGACGACGCGGACGAAGAGCGACTCGACGCCCCACCGGTCGGCGCGCGGGGGAAGGAAGCCCTTCCCCCGGGCGCGCACGGTCGTCTCATCGCGCTCGGCGGGATGCTCGGCGGGCTCGGTCATCCGCGCCCAGTGTACGCAGCCGCCCGGGCGGAGTAGCCTCCGGGGATGGCAGGCTCCGACACGTTCCGCGCAGCCGCCGCATACGACCGGGCGGTCGGCCGGTACGGGCCGTCGCTCGCGGCCGGGCTGATCCGGTTCGCAGGCGTCGAGCCGGGGATGCGGGCGCTCGACGTCGGCTGCGGCACTGGGCTCCTGACCGCCGCGCTCGCCGAGCGGCTCGGGCCGGAGAAGGTCACGGGCGCGGAGCCGTCCGAGCCGTTCGCCGAGGCGGCCCGCTCCCGCGTGCCGGGCGCCGAGATCGTCGTCGCGGCCGCGGAGGAACTCCCGTTCACCGACGACGTGTTCGACACCGTGCTCTCGCAGCTCGTCCTGAACTTCATGCGCGACGCGGACGCGGGCGTTCGGGAGCTCGCGCGCGTCACCCGGCCGGGCGGCGTCGTCGCGTCGTGCGTCTGGGACTACGCGGGCGAGATGATGCTCCTGCGCGCCTTCTGGGACGCGGCCCGCGAGGTCGAGCCCGAGCGCGGCGCGGCCGCGGACGAGGGCGTCGTCATGCGCTGGTGCTCCGAGGGCGAGCTGCGGCGCCTGTGGGAGTCCGCCGGCCTGCGCGACGTCCGGACCGGGGCGCTGACCGCGCGGGCCGCGTACGAGAGCTTCGACGACCTCTGGGAGCCGTTCCCGAGCGGCATCGCACCCTCCGGCGCGTTCACGGCGTCGCTCGACGAGCAAAGCCGCACGGCGCTCCGCGACACCTTCCGCCGCCGCCTCGGTGCGGGCGACGAGCCGTTCGAGCTCACCGCCCGCGCGTGGGCCGTACGTGGCGTCGTGCCAGGCTAGGCCGCGACGAGGGCGGCGCCGATCGCCTGGTCGCTCGCGAGGTCCGGCGATTCGGAGATCACCGTCGCGGGCCGGTCGAAGCCGGCGAGCGCCTCGGCGAGCGGCTCGGCGCGCAGGGTGCCCTCGCCGTAGGGCAGGTGCTTCGTCTCGTTGCGGTTCGCGAACGCGATGTCCGAAAAGTGGATGTGAAACGGCGCGCCGGGCTCGAGCAGCTCGTCGGCCGGCCCGAGGATCGCCGCGAAGTCGTCCGCGGCGCGGAAGCCGCCGTCCGTTACCGCGTGGAGGTGCGCGAAGTCGAGCACCGGCCGCACCCACGGCAGGCGTGCGGCGACCGTGAAGACGTCCTCCGCCGTCCCGAGCTCCCGGACGCGGCCCATGATCTCGATCCCGAACGGGACCCCGCGCTCCTTCCCCTCGAGCCGCTCGCGCAGGGCGGCGAGGTCGGCGACGACCGCGTCGAGCGCGTCCTCGCGCGTGCGCCCGAGCAGGAAGCCGGGATGGAACACGACCACCTCCGCGCCGAGCGCGACCGCGACGCCGGCCGTGTGGTCGAGCATCCCGAAGGCGCGCTTGCGCTTCCCCTCGTCGCCCGGCAGGTGCCCGGGGAACGCGGCGATCGGCGCATGGACCGAGAGGGCGATGCCCGTCTCACGCGCCGCCTCGCCGAGCCGCGCGGCCCACTCCCATTCCGGCTTCATCCAGAAGCCGCCCTCGAAGTCGACCTCGCACGCGGTGAACCCGCGCTCGACGAGAAGCTCGACGGCCGCCTCCGGGCTCTCGCGGCTCGGCAGGCGGGACGGGCCGAAGCGGATCGCGCCCATGCGGCGGAGCGTACAGTCGCCCCTGTGCGCGTCTTCGTCACCGGGGGCAGCGGAGTGCTCGGGCGCGCGCTCCTGCCGCTGCTCGCGGCGGCGGGCCACGCGGTGGACGCTCCGGAGCAGGGCGAGCTCGACCTCTTCGACGCGGAAGCGGTGCGCGGGGCGGTCGCTCCTGCGGACGCCGTCGTCCACCTCGCCACGCGCATTCCGCCGCCCGAGCGGATGGCCGACCCGTCCGCCTGGCGCGAGAACGACCGGCTGCGCAGCGAGGCCTCGCGGATCCTCGTCGATGCGGCGCTCGCGGGCCGCGCGGCAGTGTACGTTCAGCCGACCGTGACGTTCGTGTACCCGGAGGACGGGGCCGTGGACGAGGAGACGCCCGTGCGCGACGTCGCACCGCACCTCCGTTCGGCCCTCGCCGCCGAGGCCGAGGCGGCGCGGTTCGCCTTGGCGGGCCGGCGCGGCGTCGTCCTGCGCCTCGGGCTCATCGGCGGGCCCCGGGCGGAGTCCGGCTTCGGCACGCTCGACCCGGGAGATGCGGGCGCCGCACTCCTCGCCGCGCTGGAGGCGCCGAGCGGGACCTACAACGCCGTGCGCGACGGCGGCCGCGTCTCGAACCGGCGCCTGCGCGAGACGACGGGCTGGCGGCCGCGCCGGTGAGGCTCGCCGCCGCCATCGTCCTCGTCCTCGTGGCCGCCGCGGGCTGCCAGCGCGACACGGACCGCGCCGGCGAGCGCGCGACGGTCGCCGAGGTGGTCGACGGGGACACGCTGCGCCTGGACGACGGCCGGGTCGTCCGGCTCGTCCAGATCGACGCGCCGGAGCCGCGCGACCGCGAGTGCTACGGCGCCGACGCGACGGCGGCGCTCCTCGAGCTCGCGCCTGAGGGCACCGAGGTCACGCTCGTGCGCGACGGCGTCCTCGACGGCGTGGACCGGTTCGACCGGCTGCTCCGCTATGTCTTCGTCGGCGCACGGAACCTCAACCTCGAGCTCGTCCGGGAAGGTGCGGCCGCGCCGTACTTCTTCGACGGCGACCGGGGCCGCTACGCCGACCGGCTGCTCGACGCGGCCGAGGAGGCGCGCGACGAGGGCGCCGGCCTGTGGGGGGCCTGCCCGGAGGCCCAGCTCGCTCCCGCGCGCGAGCTCGACGCGGGCCCCGAACGGCTCTGACCGCCGGAATGCCGTCCGACGGGGCTCGTACCGTTTTCGCCATGACGAAGCGGCCCTCGCGGATCGAGCTGCTCGAGCTGGACATCGACGTCCGGCTCGCCGACCTCTGGGCGGAGGCGTCCGACGTCGGCGAGTGGAACCTCGAGGTGGTCGCGGCCTTCATGCGGGCCGCCTACGGGAAGGGCTACTGCGACGCCCTGACGGAGGACGACCCGGGGAGCCTCTGCCGCGACCACGGCTACCGGATCCCGCTGAAGCACCCGAGCCCCTTGCCCGAGTAGCGCGCGAAGCCGCGCCGGTAGACTCGAAGCGATGGCCAGGCGGCGGAACCCTGCGCGGCTCGTGATCGCGCTGTCGGTCGCGGCGGTGCTCGCCGTCTTCCTCGTCTACACGAGCCTCGCGGGCGGGGGGACGCCGATGGTGCAGCCGAGCGAGCTCGCGGCCCAGAGCGGCGCCGTGCAGCTCGGCGGGATCGTCGTCGGCCCCGTGGAGGGCGACGCCCGCGGCGACGGGCTGCGCTTCGAGCTCCGCGACGTCAAGGGCCGTGAGACCGTGCCGGTCGTCTACACAGGCTCCGTGCCGGACATGTTCCGCGAGGGGCGCGAGATCATGGTGCGCGGCGAGCTCGCGAATGGGGTCTTCACGGCCGAGCGGGACTCGCTCGTCACGAAGTGCCCCTCGAAGTACTCGCCCGCGGACGACGCGTAGAGGGCTGAGCCGTGCCGCTGCTCGGCCGGGCCGCCCTGATCGTCGCTCTCGGGCTCCTCGTCTACGCCGCCGTGGCAGGCTCCGTCGCGGCCTACCGGGGGCGCCGGCGGCTGCTCGAGTCGGCGCGGAACGCGCTCGTCGGTGCGCTCGCGGCGACCGTCGTCGCGTCGCTCGTCCTCGTCGCCGCGCTCGCCGGCCGCGACTTCCGCTTCGCGTACGTCGCCGACCTGACGAGCCGCGAGCTTCCGCTCCCGTACGCGCTCTCGGCGTTCTGGGGCGGGCAGGAGGGCTCGCTCCTCCTCTGGCTCCTCGTCCTGCTCGGGATGAGCGTCGCCGCGGTCCTCCTGAACAGGCGGCTGACGCGGGACGTGCTCCCGTGGACGGTGCCGATCCTCGCCGGGGTCGCGGTCTTCTTCGCCGTGCTGCTCGTCTTCGTCGCGAGCCCGTTCGCGACCCGCGCGGCGGTCGCGGACGGCTTCGGCCTGAACCCGAGCCTCCAGAACCCGTACATGCTCTCGCACCCGCCGCTCCTCTACCTCGGCTACGTCGGCCTCACGATCCCGTTCGCGTTCGCGATGGCGGCGCTCGCCTCGCGCCGCGTCGACGAGCGGTGGATCGTCGCGACGCGCCGCTGGACGCTCGCGGCGTGGACGTTCCTCGGCGTGGCGATCCTGCTCGGTGCCAAGTGGGCCTACGAGGAGGTCGGCTGGGGCGGCTGGTACGCCTGGGATCCGGTCGAGAACGCGGCGCTCATGCCGTGGCTCGTCGCCACCGCGTTCCTCCACTCGGTGATGGTGCAGGAGAAGAAGGACATGCTGCGCGTCTGGAACGTGCTCCTCGTGGCCGGCGCGTTCGCCCTCTCGCTCTTCGGGACGTTCCTCACGCGCAGCGGGATCCTGAGCTCGATCCACTCCTTCACGCAGAGCTCGATCGGGCCGTGGTTCCTCGGCTTCATCACGGTCGTGCTCGCTGCGTCGATCGCGCTCATCATCTGGCGCCTGCCGATCCTGCGCTCGCGGACGCGGCTCGAGTCGCTCGTCTCCCGGGAGGCCGCGTTCCTCTACAACAACCTCTTCCTCGTCGCGTTCGCGCTGACGATCCTCTGGGGCGTCCTCTATCCGATCGTCTCGGAGGCGGTGCGCGGCGTCGCGGTCACGGTCGGCGCGCCGTACTACGACTTCTTCGCGATCGCCTTCGGGCTGCCGATCGTGCTCCTCATGGGGCTCGGGCCGCTCGTCGCCTGGCGCCGGGCGTCGCTCAAGGCGCTCGGCCGCTCCGTCGCGTGGCCGGCAGGGGTCGCGCTCGTCGTCGGCGCGGTGCTCGTCGCGCTCGGCGCCGGCTCGAGCCCGGCGGGGCTCGTCGGCTACACGTTCGCCGCCTTCGTGCTCGCCGCGATCGTGCTCGAGTTCGCGCGCGGCACGCGGGCGCGGAAGGCGGCCGGCCCGGTGACGTGGCTCGGCGCGTTCACGAGCCTCGTGGGGCGGAACCGGCGCCGCTACGGCGGCTACGTCGTCCACGCGGCAGTCGTGCTCCTGCTCGTCGGCGCGGTCGGGATCGGCGGCTTCTCGACCTCGTCGGACGCGCGCCTCTCGCCGGGGCAGTCGGTCGAGGTCGGCGCCTACACGCTCACGTACCTCGGCGCGACCGAGCGGCGCGCGGCGAACGCGGTCGAGCTTCGCGCCGAGCTCGCGGTCGAGCGCGGGGGGGAGCCGATCGGGACGATCGAGCCCGGCAAGAACCGCTACCTCGCCGAAGGCCAGACCTCGAACGAGGTCGGCATCCGCACCGACCTCCTTCGCGCGGAGGACCTCTTCGTGATCGCCGACTCGTTCGAGGGCGATGCGGTCTTCCTCGAGGTCTTCGTGAACCCGCTCGTGAACCTCATCTGGCTGGCGGGCTTCGTCTTCCTCGCGGGAGCGGTCGTGACGATGTGGCCGGACGCGCGCGAGGCCCGCCGGCTCGCCCGGCGGTTCGCCGACGGGGAGGCGGCGCTCGCGCGCGCCTGATGGAGGTCCTCGCGCTCGCGCTCGGGGCCGCGCTCGCGCTCGCCTGCGTCGTCTACGCGGCCCTTCCGTTCCTGCGGGAGCCGGCCGCGGAGGACGACACGCTCGGCGACCTGACGCCGGCCCGGCGGCGCCGCCTCGCGCTCGAGGAGGAGCGCGACCGCGCGCTCGCCGCGCTCAAGGAGCTCGAGTTCGACCACCGGACGGGGAAGGTCTCGGACGAGGACTACCGCGCGCAGGTGGTCGTCCTCCGCCGGGACGCGGCCGAGGCGCTGCGCTCGCTCGACGCGACCGCACCCGCGACGGATCCGGACGCGGCGCCCGGGGAGAAGGTCGACGCCCGTGCGTGACTGCCCGAACTGCGGAGCCTCGGTTCCGGCGGCGGCTCGGTTCTGCCACGAGTGCGGCCGCCCGCTCGAGGAGGGCGCGGCGCCGGGCGAGGGCCTTCGGATCACGCCGGCGCTCGTCGCCGCCATGGCGCTCGCGGCGGTGTCGGCGGCGCTCTTCGTGGCGGGCCTCTGGGCGTGGGGGCTCGTGGCGCTCCTCGGCGCCCTCGTCGTCCTCCTGACCGCGAGCCCGCTCAGGGGCGGCCGGGCGCGCACGCTCATCGCCGAGGCGCGGACGCGCGCGAGCGTCACGGGCGAGGCGGTCGCGGCGCGGTCGCGCGGGCACGTCGAGCTCTTCCGCGCCCGCCGGGAGCTTGCCGATCTCGAGGCCGAGCGCGGCCGCCGGCTGCTCGAGCTCGGATGCGCGGTGTACGACGGCGACGAGGCGGGCACGCGGACGGCACGGGAGGCGGTC
>JAICNY010000190.1 GCA_025930955.1 Thermoleophilia bacterium | reverse complement strand
CGTCGGCCTCCGTACCGCCCAGCCGGGACCGGAGACGTTCCCGCAGGACATCGAGGCCGTCCAGACGTTCAACCGTCTCCAGGAGTCGTTCCCCGGCACGGAGATCCCCGCGAACGTCGTCGTCCGGGCGCAGGACGTGAACACGGCGGAGATGCGGGCGGCGATCGCGGAGCTCGGAGAGCGGGCGGTCGCGAGCGGCCGCGTGCACGAGCCGGTCGTCGTCGAGGTGAATCCGGAAGGCACGGTCGCGAACATCGCGATCCCTGTCGACGGCACGGGCAACGACGCCGCCTCGATGGCCGCGCTCGACACGCTCCGCGGAGAGCTCATCCCCGAGACGGTCGGCGCGCTCCCCGACGCCGAGGTCGCGGTGACCGGCATGACGGCGGACTCGAAGGACGGCAACGACCAGATGAAGGCCGCGGTGCCGATCGTCTTCGGCTTCGTCCTCGTCCTCGCGTTCCTCCTGATGCTCGCCGCGTTCCGCTCGATCGTCGTCGCGGCCAAGGCGATCGTCCTCAACCTGCTCTCCGTCGCGGCCGCCTACGGCGTGCTCGTGCTCGTCTTCCAGCACGGTGTCGGCAAGAGCCTGCTCGGGTTCGAGTCGACGAGCGGGATCGTCCCGTTCCTGCCGGTCTTCCTCTTCGTCATCCTCTTCGGACTCTCGATGGACTACCACGTGTTCATCCTGAGCCGGATCCGCGAGACGTTCGACCGCGGGGCGACGACGGACGAGGCGATCGCGCACGGGATCAAGACGACCGCCGGCGTCGTGACGAGCGCGGCCGTCGTCATGGTGGCCGTGTTCGCGATCTTCGGGACGCTCTCGGCGATCGTCTTCAAGCAGTTCGGCGTCGGGCTCGCGGCGGCGATCCTGATCGACGCGACGATCGTCCGGGCCGTCCTCCTGCCGGCGAGCATGAAGCTCCTCGGCGACTGGAACTGGTACCTCCCCCGGTGGCTCGAGTGGCTTCCGCGCCTCGACCGGGGCGAGCACTCCGAGCCTCCGGCTCCCGCACCCGCGCTGGATCCCGCCGCCTAGCCGCGTCCCTTCGGTGCCGCCCGCCCGCCGCGGGCGGGCGGCATCCTCACCGTGGGAAAGGAACCTAATGACGAGCACGCTCGCACAGCCACAGGCCGCGCCCCGCATCTCCGGCCGGCTCTTCGCCGCCCTGCGCGGCGAGACTCGGCTCGTCCGTCTCGCGCTCGGCGTCGTCGCCCTGCACGTCGTGGACGACAACTTCCTCCAGCCGGCACCGGGCACGTCGGCCGGCGATCACCTGGCGAGCGGCCTCGTGCCGCTCGCGCTCCTCGGGCTCGCGGCGGTCGTCTACCAGCGCCTGCGGTCGGGCCTTCGCGCCGCGCTCGCCGCGACGCTCGGCGGGATCGGGATCGCGATCGGGATCCCCTCCGCGTACCTCCTCGCGGAGGGGGCCTTCCCGGGCGACGGCGTGACCGGGCTTCTCGCGCTCGCCGCCGGCCTCGTCCTCCTCTCCTCGGCGCCGGTCGTGCTCTGGCGCTCGCGCCGGCCCGGCCGGTGGCGCCGCGCGCGGACGGTCGTCGGCGGCCTCCTGCTCGGCGTCGTCCTCCTCTCGACGGTCGTCTTCCCGGTCGCCGTCGCGTACGTCTACACGCACGCCGGACGGGTCGCCGTGACGCCCGACCTCGGAGTCCCACTCGAGCGCGCGGCCGTCACGACCGAGGACGGCCTCCGGCTCGCCGCCTGGTACGCGCCGTCGGGAAACGGCGCCGCGGTGGTCGTGTTCCCGGGCGCGACCCGGACGGAGGAGGCGCGGATGCTCCTCCGCCACGGCTACGGCGTCCTGCTGCTCGAGCCGCGCGGCCAGGGCGGGAGCGAGGGCGACGTCGTCCGCTGGGCCGGCGACCGCGACCTGCTCGCCGGCGCTGCGTACCTCGCGGGACGCCCGGACGTCCACGCTGGCCGGATCGGCGCGATCGGCTTCTCGATCGGCGGCGAGAACCTCCTCGAGGCGGCCGCGCGGTCGGATGCGTTCGCCGCGGTGGTGTCGGAGGGCGCAGGCTCGCGCGTCGGCGACGCGGACGCCACGGGGGCCGACCGGATCCTTGCAGCGCCGATGCTCGCCGTGATGACGGCCGCGACGGCGGTCTTCTCGAACCAGGGCCCGCCGCCGCCGATCGTCGAGCGGATCGGGTCGATCGCGCCGCGGCCGGTGCTTCTCGTCTACGCGGAGCCCGGGGTCGGCGACGAGAGCACGCGTCAGCCCGAGTACTTCGCCGCCGCGGGCGAGCCGAAGGAGCTCTGGAAGGTGCCCGGCTCGGCGCACACGGGCGGGATCGAGGCTCAGCCGGAGGAGTACGAGCGCCGCGTGGTCGGCTTCCTCGACCGCGCGCTGCTCGGGCGGCCCTAGCCGGAGCGGACGTCGACCACGATGCGCGGCGGGCCCTCGAGCGTGAACGCACGAGGCGGGGCCCGCTGCTCGTCTGGACCGGCGAAACCGCCTCGTGAGCGCCGGTTCCTAGGCGGCGAACGCCTCGATCCGCTCCGCCTCGGCATCCAGCTCGCCGCGCGCCCCCCGCGGAAGCCTGCCGAACGGCTCGAGCCGGACGCGGCCCTTCTCGAGCTGCCATGTCCCGGCGACGAAGCCGTCCACGAGGATCGTCGCGTGGACGATCGCGTTCTTCGCCACGATCCGGCTCGGGGCGACGTCGCCGAGGATCCGCGCCCGGTCGGCGTGGGAGAGGACGAGGTTGTCGTAGCGCGGCACGAGGCGGGCCGGGGCCGGCGTCCCCGGGTCGGGGAGCGGCGCGCGCGGCACGTCGTGGAGCGTCTTGCCGCTCTCGTCGGCGAACGTCCGGAGCTCGAGGCGCTCGAGCGCCTCCTTCACCGGGCCGATCCGCTGGATCCCGGCCCACTGCGCGACGTCGTGCGCGGTCGCCGGCCCGAAGGCCGCGAGGTAGCGGCGGATCAGGTGCTCGGAGGCGTCCTCCGGCGAGGGCGGCTCCTCGGGGATCGCCGCGTCGGCGGCGACGTAAACGCCTTCCCCGTGGTAGCCCCACGCGCCCGACGGCGGCGCGTGCACGAACTCCGCCTGCCCCTGCGCACGCCGCCAGAGGAACGCCGGGCTGATCTTCGGGCTCGTGTGCGGCTCGAGGAGCCCGCGGATCTCCTCGTACGTGCGCGGGCCGTCACGCAGCTCGGCGAGGAGCGTCTGCGCGAGCTTCGCGATCCGCGCCTGCGGCATGAGCCGCTCGTACGCCGGCGGCCAGTAGTCGGCCCCGAGTGCGCGGCGGGCGACCGCGAAGGACCAGAAGTCGCGCGGCGTCACGATGTGGAGCGTCCCGCGCATGAGCAGCGCCTTGACGAGCCGGCGCCGCTCGAGCGCCCTCGTCAGCGTCGAGCGCTCGAGCCCGTCGAGCCGCGCGTGCAGGGAGAGATACGGCGACGGTGTGTACTGCGCCTGGAGCCCAGCGAGCCGCTCGACCGCGCGCGTGACGGGCACCGACCGTCGCTCCAGCAGAAGCTGCCGCGCGAGCAACGCCCGGTTGAGCTCGCGCCGCGTCAGGACTCGCTCGGCCATGCGCGAATCCTGCCGGAGCGTGAGCAGCGGGGATCGGGGACGTGCAACGACGACGGCCCGGCGGCCGATCGCTGCGCGTTAACCACGACGGCGATCCGCAGGCGCCCCGATGTCCGCGCCCGCGCGGGGCGCGACGCTTGTCGTGACTTCACGAGGAGGTGGGCACGTGCCTTCGGAGCTCTTGAACCGCCGGGAGGGCCGCGCGTTGCGGGCGCGACCGGTCGCCGCAGCGCCGGCCGAGACGCGCCGGCACCGGAGCGAGCGGCGTGTGAGGCGCTGGGTCCTCGCCTGGCTCGGCGCTTCGGTCCTCGGCATCGTGAACGGCGGCGTGCGCGACTTCGCGTACGAGGAGCGAGTGGGCGAGACGACGGCCGGCCAGATCTCGACCGGAACGCTGATCGCGCTCCTCGCCCTCTACTTCTGGATCTTGCAGCGGCGCTGGCCCCTTGCGAGCAGGCGGGAAGCGTTGTCCGTCGGCGCGATCTGGGTCGCGCTGACGGTGCTGTTCGAGTTCGGCTTCGGAGCCGCGGCGGAAGGCCTTTCGTGGGAGCAGATGCTGGAGCCCTACGACCTGACCGAGGGGAACGTCTGGCTCCTCGTTCTCGTCTGGATTGCCCTCGGCCCCGCGGCCGTTCGAGCGCTCGCGAAGCGGTCCGCTCGAACCCAGTGAGTTGAGCGCGGGATGCGTGGTTGCCAACGTTGGCGACGGCGGGAGGGGTGCGGGATGGCTGCTGCGGAGCCGCCCCTCGAGTGCTACTGATCAGTCATACGACGGTGCGCTTGCCTGCCGGCTGCCGAGTGCTAGTGTGAACCGACACGCTGACCCGCGCGCGGCTCCTCGATCCTGAGGAGCACCGTCCTCCGATTGCCGCGCCGGCTCGAACGCTGCTTCCGCCGCCTTGGCG
>JAICNY010000234.1 GCA_025930955.1 Thermoleophilia bacterium | reverse complement strand
TACGGAACGCAGGGCCGTGCGCTCCAGGGCTGGGGCTACGAGGCGATTCTCGAGCACTACTACACGGGCGCGTCGTTGAACTCCGGGCAGCCGAACGACCAGGTGCGCGTCCTGCTCGCCTCCGCGCAGTCCTCGCTTTCGCTCTCGTCGGCGTCGTCGTTCACCGCGGGCGGGACCACCCTTCCCGCCGGGACGTACGCGGTGACGGCGGGAACCGGGACGGTGCGGTTCACGCGGAGCGGGACGACCACGATCGTCGCGAGCCCGGCGACCGTCGCGCCGGGGGCGGCCTCGCTCGCGCTCGGCGGCGTCCTCTACCGCGGGACCCTCGTCTTCGCGTCGGCGGGCGGGAAGGTGTCGGCGCTGAACGTGCTGAACCGCCAGCCGTACGTCCAGGGCGTCGTCCCGCGAGAGATGCCGGCGAGCTGGCACCCGCAGGCGCTCGCCGCGCAGGCGGTCGCCGCGCGGACGTACTCCCTCGGCGGCGGCCACTGCACGTGGCTCGGCAGCCCCGTGTACTGCCCTGACACGCGCGACCAGGTCTACGGCGGCCGCTCGGCCGAGACGGACGCGACGAACACGGCGGTCCAGTCGACGGCGGGCGAGATCATGACGGACGGCGGCTCGCCGATCGCGGCGTACTTCTTCTCGACGTCCGGCGGGCGGACGGCCGCGAAGGCGGACGAGTGGGGCGGGGCGCCGGTGCCGTACCTCGTCTCCGTCCTCGACACGCCGGACTCGATCTCGCCGCACCATGCCTGGGGCCCGAAGGACGCGGAGATCGACTGCGCCGGCACGTCGCCCGACTGCGTCTTCGGCGCCGCGAAGGTGCAGACGCTCCTGGGCCTCGCGCAGAAGCCGGTCGACCTCGAGGTGACGGCGCGGAACAGCTCGACGCGCGTGGCGACCCTCGTCGCGCGCGGATCCTCGACGACCGCGTCGTTCTCCGGGACGACGGCGCGCACGGAGCTCGGCCTGCGCTCGACCTGGTTCTACGTCGGCGTGCTGTCGCTGAAGCCGGCCGCCACGACGATCACGTACGGCGGCTCGGTAAAGCTCTCCGGCCTCGCGCGGCGCGGGGGCACGGCCGGCTGGGGCACGGCCACGCTCGAGCGGCGCCGCGTCGGCGAGACCGCGTGGGAGACCGTCGGCGAGCCGCTCCCGAACGGGGCCTGGGAGCGCGTCGTCAAGCCCAAGCGCGCGAACGACTACCGGGTCGTCTCGGCGCTCGCGAACGGCGAGGCCCAGCGGATCCAGGTGCGGACGTACGTCGCGTTCGCGAAGCCGGTCGCGCCGTTCACGCGCCTGCGCGGCGTCGTGCGCCCCCCGGCCGCCGGCATCCTCGTCACGATCGGCCGGCAGCGGCCCGACGGGACGTTCGCGCGCGTCGGGACGACGCGCACACTCGCCGACGGCAGCTTCTCGCTCCGCATCTCCTCGAGCGGCACGTACAGGGCGCGCGCCGACGCCGGCGCGAACCTCCTCGAGGGCAGCGCGCTCGTCACCGCGCCGTAGCCGCCGCGTAGGGAGAAACCCGCACGCGGCGACGCGCATTCCACGATGCGCCGCGTCCCGTCCGGGCCGATCCTCCGGGTGAAGAAAGGAGGCACGATGGCCGTCGGCCAGGCCGTGCGGGTCCCGCCGGCCGGGCTCACGTCGGAGGAGGCGCGCCTCCGGCTCGCGGAGGCCGGGCCGAACGCGCTCGCCGAGCCGCGCCGGCCCTCGCACGCGCGCCGGTTCGCGGCGCAGCTCGTGCACCTCTTCGCCCTGCTCCTCTGGACGGGGTCGGCGCTCGCGTGGCTGGCAGGGATGCCGGAGCTCTCCGTCGCGATCGCGGCCGTCGTCGTCGTGAACGCCGTCTTCGCGTTCGCGCAGGAGTACCGGGCCGAGCGCGCGGTGGCCGCGCTCCGCTCGATGCTCCCGCCCCACGCGCGCGTGCGGCGCGACGGCCGCGTCCGCGAGCTCGCGGCGGAGGAGGTCGTCCCGGGCGACCTGCTCGTCCTCGCCGCCGGCGACAGGGTCAGCGCGGACGCGGCGCTCGTCGTCCACGTGGGCCTGCGGGTCGACGAGTCGGCCCTGACGGGCGAGTCGTACCCGGTCGAGCCGGAGGCGGAGGTGTCCGCCGGGACGTACGTCGTCGCCGGCTCCGGCGAGGCGCTCGTGACGGCGACCGGGATGCGGACGCGCTTCGGCCGGATCGCCGAGCTCACGCAGGCCACGCGCGAGGGCCGCAGCCCGCTCGAGCGCCAGCTCGACCGCCTCACACGCTTCGTCGCCGTGCTCGCGGTCGCGATCGGGACGACGTTCTTCCTCGTCGCGGGGGCGCTCGGGATGCCGCTCGCCGACCGCTTCGTCTTCGCGATCGGCGTGACCGTCGCGCTCGTGCCGGAGGGGCTCCTCCCGACCGTGACGCTCTCGCTCGCGCTCGCCACGCAGCGGATGGCGCGGCGCAACGCCCTCGTCCGGCGGCTCTCCTCCGTCGAGGCGCTCGGCGCGACGACCGTGATCTGCACGGACAAGACCGGGACGCTCACCGAGAACCAGATGACCGT
>JAICNY010000161.1 GCA_025930955.1 Thermoleophilia bacterium | reverse complement strand
TTCCCCTGCGGAGAGCGAACCTTCGACCGAGGAGGGAGGCCGGCTCGGCGCCGCGGAGGAGCGTCCGCTTGACAAGGCGCTCCAGGCGCTGACAGATGCGTCGCTGGTCGCGCTCGACGCCGACTCCTCGGCCGCGGTCGTGTGGGACGACCGGCGCGACTTCGGCGTCATCCGTGCGGCCTCCGGGATCGCCGCCCCGTTCGCCGGAACCGGGGTCGGCCCCGACGCCGGGCCACACCACCCGCGCGAGGTCGCCACGGTCGTCGAGGCCCCGATCGACGGCTTCCTCCCGACCCGGGTCGTCCTGACCGCAGGCTGGCGCGAGCCCCTCGCCCCCGGAGCCGAGCGCCGCGCCGCGGAGACGCTCCGCGCGCTCGCCCTCGTCGCCCACCGCTCCGCCGAGGCGGAGCTCGAGGCGGCGCGCCTGCGCGAGAGGGCGCGGCTCGACACGGTGCTCGGGTGCGTGGGCGACGGCGTCTGGCTCGAGTCCGACGAGGGCCCGATCGTGAACCAGGCCGCCCGCGAGCTCCTGAAGCTCGGCCCGGAGGACTCCGTGCGCGACCTCGACCCGACCCTCCGCCGCCTCGACGGGACGCCGATCCCCGAGGAGGAGACGCCGCGCGCACTCGCGGTCGCGACGCAGGCGTTCGTCCCGTTCGTGTACCAGCGGGCCCGCAAGGACGGCGTCCTGCGCGTCTTCCAGGGCACCGCCGCACCGTTCTACGGCTCGGCGCACGGCGACCCGATCGGCACCGCCGTCACGTTCCACGACGTGACGGAGGAGTACAACCGCAACCTCCTGACCGAGCGCTTCCTGGAGCAGCTCTTCGAGGCGCTGCCGATCGCCGTCGGCGTCTGCGACCCGGCCACCGGCGAGGTGCTCTCCGCGAACCAGGCCTTCGGGACGCTCGTCGGCTGGGAGCCGGACGAGATGCTCGGCGCGCTTCCCCCGCACCCGTGGTGGGCCGAGCCGCCGGACCTCGCTGCCGAGGAGCCGCCGCGCGCCCGCGAGGCGCTCTTCCGCCGACGCGACGGCCGGCTCGTCCCGGTCGAGATCATGCCGCTCCTCGTGAGCGAGGCGAGCGGCCGCCCCGCCGCGGCCGTCACGCTCATCACCGACCTCTCCGAGCGGCGGCGCTTCGAGCAGCAGATGGTGCAGAGCGGTCGCCTCGCCGCGATCGGCGAGCTCGCCGCCGGCGTCGCCCACGAGATCAACAACCCGCTCTTCGCGATCCTCGGGCTCGTCGAGTTCCTGCTCAAGGAGGTCGAGGAGGGCACGAAGCCTCATGACCGCCTGAAGCTCATCCAGCAGACCGGCCTCGAGATCAAGGACGTCGTCCGGGCGCTCCTCGACTTCGCGCGCGAGCGCTCGGACGAGCTCGAGCTCGTCGACCTCGCGGACGTGCTCGGCCAGACGGTCGACCTCGTGCGCCGGACGACGCTCCGCAAGGAGGTCGAGATCGTCGAGCGCTACGGCGACGAGCCGGTCGTCGCGTACGCGAGCGCCGGCCAGGTGAAGCAGGTCGTCCTCAACCTGATCACGAACGCCCAGCAGGCGATGGGCCTGAGCGGGACGATCGCGATCGAGCTCGCGCGCGAGCGGGATCACGCGCTCGTCCGCGTCGCGGACACGGGGCCCGGGATCGCCCCGGACATCATCGACCGGATCTTCGACCCGTTCTTCACGACGAAGCGCGAGCTCGGCGGCACCGGGCTCGGGCTGGCGCTCAGCCAGTCGATCGCGGGCGCCCACGGGGGGACGCTCTCGGCCGCCTCGCCGGCCGGCGGCGGCGCCGAGTTCACGCTCACGCTCCCGCTCGGCGAGGCGCACGCGGAGGAGGCGGCGTGAGCGACCGGATCCTCGTGATCGAGGACGAGGAGATCGTTCGCGGGCTCATCGTCGAGGTGCTCGAGGACGCCGGGTTCGAGGTCGTCGCGGCGGAGCGCGCCGAGGGGGGCCTCGAGATGCTCTCGCGGAGCCCGATCTCGCTCGTCGTCAGCGACATCGTCATGCCCGGCCTGACAGGGCTCGACCTGCTCGCCCGCGTTCGCGCGACGCACCCGAGCCTCCCCGTCGTCCTCGTGACCGGCGCGGGCACGTACGGGAACCTCACGCAGGCGCTCGCGAACGGGGCGAGCGGGATCGTCGTCAAGCCGTTCTCGCACGCCGACCTCGTCGCCGCCGTGCGCTCCGCGCTCGGACGCGCCCGCGCCGCCGAGAACGACCTCCGCGACCGCATCGTCACCCCGACGGTCGCCGCCGCGCTCGCGAACGCGATCGAGGCCCGCGACGTCGCGACCCACGGCCACTGCGAGCGGCTCGCCGAGCTCGCCCTGCGGATCGCGGAGGAGCTCGAGCTCTCCCCCGACGACTGCGAGACCGTGCGCCTGGGCGCCGTGCTCCACGACGTCGGCAAGATCGCGATCCCCGACCGGATCCTCCTGAAGCCGGGCCCGCTCTTGCCCGAGGAGCGCGCGCTCATCCAGACGCACCCCGTCGTCGGCGACCGGCTGCTCGAGCCGCTCGCGCCGCTCGAGGAGGTGCGCGCCGCCGTGCGCCACCACCACGAGCGCTGGGACGGCGCCGGCTATCCCGACCGGCTCGAGGGCGAGGCCATTCCTCGCACCGCGCGGATCATCTCCGTCGCCGACGCGATCGAGGCGATGTCGGCGACGCGGCCGTACCGCGGGCCGCTCGACCCCGAACGGATCGTCGCCGAGCTCGAGACCGGCCGCGGCACGCAGTGGGACCCGGTTCCCGTGGACGTCGCGCTCGGGCTCGTCCACTCCGGCGCGCTCGCGTTCCCGGAGGGAGGCCTCACGCTCGCGGCACCCCCGGCCGCCGAGTCGAACGGCGCGTACTCCGTCCTCCTCGTCGAGGACGACGCCGACCACGCGCACCTCGTCGCGGAGACGATCCGGCGCGCGCTCGACGGCGCGCACGTCGTCCACGCGAGCCACGTCGCGCAGGCCGAGCGCCTCCTGGCCGACTGCTCGTGGTCGCTCGCCGTCCTCGACCACCGGCTCCCGGACGGGAACGGGCTCGACCTCCTCCGGACGGTGAAAAGCGCGGACCCCGACGTCCCCGTCCTCGTCATGACCGGCGAAGGGTCCGAGCGCCTCGCGGTGGACGCGTTCCGCCTCGGCGCCTCCGACTACGTCGTGAAGGGAGAGAACTCGATGACCGAGCTCCAGGCCCGCGTCCGGGCGCTCCTGGAGGCGGCGTGAGCACGCGCTGCCTCCTCGCCGACGACCATCCCGCGCTCGTCGTGGCGCTCTCCGACTTCCTCGAGAGGAGCGGGATCGACGTGGTCGCGATCGCGCGCGACGGCGCCGAGGCGGTCGAGCTGGCCAAGGCGGAGAGCCCCGACGTCGCGCTCATCGACTACCGGATGCCGAGGCTCGCCGGCGCGGAGCTCATCGAGGGGATCCGCGCGGCCGCGCCCGGCACGAAGGTCGTCGTCTACACGGCCGAGATGGGCGACAGCCTCGCCCGGGACGCCCTCGGCGCCGGCGCGTCGGGCGTCGTCCTCAAGGAGGCGCCGCTCGTGGACATCCTGCGCGCCGTCGACACGGCGCTCCACGGGCGCACGTACGTCGATCCCGCACTCGCCGGGCAGGCGCTCCTCAACCCGCGCGCGGGCGGGACGCTCCTGACGCGGCGGGAGCGCCAGGTGCTCGAGCTCCTCGCCGAGGGCCTGAGCCACGAGGAGATCGGCGAGCGGCTCGGGATCAGCGGCGAGACGGTGCGGACCCACCTCCAGAAGGCCTCCGAGCGGCTCGGCGCCGGAACGCGCACCCAGGCGGTCGCGACCGCCCTGCGCCTCGGGCTGATCTCGTAGGGCGCGCGCCGCGAAACGGGGACTGCGAATGCGACGCGCGGAGGATGACGAACGGGCCCGCCGTCGCGACAGTGCGACGGTGACGTGGTCGAAGCGCCCGACGCGCCCTGCGCCGCCGCGCCGCGGCCGCCGGCGCGCCGTCACGGCCTTCTCCCTCGCGGCCGCCGCCACGCTCGCGCTCCAGGGGCTCGCGTACGCGGCCCCGTCCGCCGCACAGGAGGAGCTCTTCGCCGTCACGTGGATCGCCGCGGCGGGGGTCGCGGTCGCGACGGCGCTCGTCTGCGTGCGGCTCACCGCCGCGCCGCTCCGTCGCTCATGGCTAATCTGGGCCGGCGCGGTCGGCACCTGGCTCACGGGAGCGGCACTCCAGCTCGCGGCCGCCCTCACCGACGCCCACGGATTCGAGCTCGCCGCGGACCTCGCGTGGCTCGTCCTCCCCGTCGTCGCAGGCCTCTCGATCGCCTTCGACGCGCCGCGCGGGTCGCTTTCCTTCGGCCTCTTCCTCCTGGATGCGATCCCGATCGTCTTGCTCGTCACCGTCCTCGTCCGCTTCGCGACGCCGCACCCGCTGGAGCAGATGCACGCGCACGAGCTGCTCCACCTCGGCTTCCCGCTGCTCTACGTGCTCGTCGCCCTCGTCGGGATCCAGCTGCTCATGCTCGAGCGCGACCGGCTCCGCTCGCCGAACCTCTGGGGCTTCGGCGTCGCCCAGCCGCTCCTCGCCGTCGGCGCGATCGGCTGGCCGCTCGTGAGCCAGGGGGCGGCGGCGCACTGGTTCCCGTGGGAGGCGTTCTGGACGCTCGGCATGCTCACCGCCGGCGGCGCCGCCGTGCACCGGGCTTCGAAGCCGTTCGACGTCCCGGAGCTCCGCCCGCTCGACGAGAACGGCCTCCGCGCGCTCCCGACGGCGCTCGGCGTGCTGGGCCTACTCGTCGTCACCGCCGTCGCGCCCGCCGACTACCGCGAGGTTCCGGCGGCGCTCGCCGTTCTCTCGCTCGCCTGTCTCACCGCCCGCGCGATCGTCGTCCAGCGGGAGCACCGCCTCGCGCACGCGACCCTCGAGGAGAACGCCGAGAAGCTCCGGACGCTCGTCTCGAACATCCCCGGCGTCGTCTACCGGTGCCGCCTCGACGCCGCGTGGACGATCGAGTTCATGAGCGACGAGATCGAGTCGCTCACCGGCTACCCGGCCGGCCACTTCGTCCACAACCGCCTGCAGTCGTTCGGGTCGATCGAGCACCCCGAGGACACGGAGGCCCTCAATCGCCACATCCGCGGTCGCGTCGAGGCTGGGAGGCCGTACGCGTACGAGTACCGCATCGTCCGCGCCGACGGGGAGATCCGCTGGGTGCTCGACCGCGGGCAGGCAGCGTGGGGACGCGACGGGCCGCTCTGGGTCGACGGCGTCCTCCTCGACGTCAGCGAGCGGAAGGCCGCCGAGGAGCGGCTGGAGCGCCAGACGGAGCTCCTCTGGCTCCTCCAGCGCGTCGCCGTCGCGGCGAACGAGGCGCGCGAGCCCGAGGAGGCCTTCCAGGTCGCGGCGGACGAGGTCTGCGCGTCGACCGGTTGGCCGCTCGGCCACGTGCTCACGCGGCCGGAGGGCACGGACGAGCTCGTCTCGACCGGGATCTGGCACGCCGACGACCCCGAGGCCACGGCCGCGTTCCAGGAGGTCACCGAGGCGCTCGTCTTCACGCCCGGCGTCGGCCTGCCGGGACGCGTCCTCGCCTCGCGCCACGCCGAGTGGGTCGAGGACTTCGGCGTCGAGACGCACTGGCCACGCCACCCGCATGCGCTGGCGCTCGACTACCGCGCCGCGTTCGCCTTCCCGGTCCTCGTCGGGACGGAGGTCGTCGGCGTGCTCGAGTTCTTCGCGCCGGACTCGGCCGGGCGCGACGAGAACCTCCTCCGGATCATGGCCCACATCGGCACCGTCCTCGGCCGCGTCGTCGAGCGCACCCGCGCGGAGCACGCCCTAGCGGAGCAGAACGAGGCGCTACGCCAGCTCGACGGCCTGAAGGACGAGTTCGTCTCGCTCGTCTCGCACGAGCTGCGCACCCCGCTGACCTCGATCCGCGGCTACCTCGAGCTCGTGCTCGACGACGCCGAGACGCCGCTCTCGGGCGAGCACCGCGCCTTCCTCGACGTCGTGCAGCGCAACGCCGACCGGCTGCTCCGCCTCGTCGGCGACCTGCTCTTCGTCGCGCAGGTCGACGCCGGGCGGCTCAT
>JAICNY010000014.1 GCA_025930955.1 Thermoleophilia bacterium | reverse complement strand
CGCCTTCTGGAACGCGAACGCGATCTGCTCGGGGTTCGCGGGGAGGCTGACGATGTCGTCCGCGCCGACCTCGAACACGCGCTTCACGAAGCCGTTCGGGGAGCCGTCCGAGAGGACGACCACCGGCCGCTCCGGCCGCTGTTTGACCGCGCCGTCGATGAGGGTGATCGCCCGGTCCGAGTAGTCGCCGCAGACGACGGCGAGCAGGTCGGTCGGGACCTCCTGGAGCGTCTGCCAGCTCTCCTGCAGGCCGTCGATCACGCCGACGATCTGGACGCCGTTGTCGCTCGGGAGCGAGGCGTTCACGATCTCGCTCTCCACGCCGTCGTCGACGGCAACGAGGATCCTGATCGGGGCGCTCACGGCTTCGCTCCAAGCGACCTCGCCGCCGCCACGGGCGGCACGCCGAAGAGGACGGTCTCGAGCGTGACGATGTCGGGCGTGGTCGGCTCGGCGCCGGCGGGCGGGCGCAGGACGATCCAGACGACGCCGTTGTCGCTCGAGAACGCGACCCTGGCGGCGTCCGCCTCGCTCATGCGGAGCGTGACCGACTGGTTCTGCGCGCCGCCCACCGCGGCGCCGCCGCCCTCCGGCGCGTCGAGCACGACGACGTCCTCGACGATCAGCTTGAGGACGGGCCGGTCCATCGCGTTCGGGTCCGGCGAGCCGTTCGGGAGCACCTTGCGGACGTTGAAGCCCGCGTACACGTCGACGTGATCGCCGGCCGAGACGTTCCCGATCATCCCGTGCGCGTTGTCGATCGGCACGGCGATGCCGCGCTCGTCCGCGCTGATCCGGGCGGCGACCGTGTCCGCGCCGGCGCCGCTGAACGCGGATGCGGTCAGCTGCTCGCCGGGATAGACGTCGTCCACGGCGACGGTTCCGCGCAGCGCGGCCGGGTCGGTGATCGCACCCTCCTTCACCTCGCTCCGCGGGGTCGTGACCGCCTGGAACAGGCCGTCGGCGCCGACGATGTTCCCCGGCGTCCCCTTCTCGATCAGGTCCTTCGCGACGAGGACGGTCATCGGCTGCGTGGCCGTGCCGACGCTCTCGCGATAGCGATTGAGGTAGATCAGGATGATGGCGGCCGCCACGAGGCCGGCAACCGCGCTGATCGCGATCGTGCCTCCTCGGGTCGACAACATTCTGTGCGCGAGTTGCACCTCGGTCCCTCCTTTATTCGGTCATGACGGCGATGCAGCTGCCGAATGCGTTGAAGTCGCAGAGCTGGCCGCTGCCACCGCCCGAGTTGAGCGAGAACACGTACTTGATGAACCGCCCGACGATGTAGCCCCGGTCGGGCACCGGGTCGTCGCCGCTGCACGGGCTCGAGAACCAGCCCGTGACGTAGAACGCGGCGAAGTTCTTCACTGGCACGACGTCGTTGCCGCTGCCCTCGAACGTCCCGAACGGCGTGACGAACACCGGCACGATGCGCGGGTCGCCCGGCGGGAGGTCCGGGAAGCTCGCCCAGTTGTTCGGGCTCGTGCACTGGGCGGCCCCGCCGAGGATGCGGTCTCGGAGCCCCTGCTCGACCTGGCCGATCGCACCGCCGGTCTGGACCGCGGTGCACTGCCACGGCTGGGCGCTCGCCCAGAGCGTGGGCGCGGTCGCCGGGCAGTCGCTCCCGCTGTTGATCGCGTACTGCGGGGCGCACCCGTAGCGGATCTCCTCGCGGAGGTTCGGAAGCGCCGGGTCGCAATCGACCGACTGGTTCTGGCTCCCCGTGACGCGCAGGACCACGAGCGGGTCGTTCACGCCCGTCGCGTGGATGAGGTTTCCGGCGACCGCGATCCGCACGACGAGGTTCGGGCTCGTCCCGAGCTCGAAGGAGTTCGCCCCCGCGACGCCGTTCTCGGAGACCTCGGCGACCTTGATCGCGCCGCTCCGTGCCTCGCTCCCCGCGAACGTCCGCTGGACGAGGCCGAGCGTGCCGACGCACCTGTTCCCGTTCGGCTTGCAGTCCTCGAGCCGGCCGCCGACGTTCACCTGGCCGATGGTCTGCTCCCAGCGCAGCTCGACGGGCAGGGGCCCGGCGGCCGGCGCGACGGAGAAGAAGTCCGTTCCGGTCGAGACCCAGCGCCCGCTCGCCGCGTCGTACGTGAGCGGACGCGTGACGCCGCCGACGACCGCCGTCACGGAGGCGCCGTTCGCGCCGACCGGGTCGTTCGTCCCGAAGTCGACCACGGCGCTCACGCCGACCGAGCACGAGCTCGCCTCGGTCGTGAAGTACGCGTCGGGGCACGAGCCGGGGAACAGCCGGACGTCGCGGGCGATCGGCGGGTTCGGCTGCGCACCGCTCCCGGCCGACGACCAGCCGCGGACGTACAGGAGGCCGTTCGGCCCGCCGAGGTCGTAGCAGGCGACGAAGCGGCCGCCGCAATCCGTCGAGCTGCCGCCGCCGAGCGCGATCCTGACGCCGATGCGCTCGGCGCTGACCGGGACCGAGAGCGGCGCGGCGGCGTTGTCCCACACCGTCGTTCCGCCCGTCGTCGCCGTCTTCACGAGCGGCGTCGAGGCGAGCACGGCGCCGGTCGCCTCGTTCACGAAGAACGCGCGCGCGACGTTCGGCTCGACGTCCGGCACGGCGACGGGGAGCGCGCCGGCCGTCTGGAAGAGCCCCTGGATCTCCACCCGCGCGCGCGCGTTGATCGCCGGCACGGTCGCGATGCGGAAGTACCACGGCAGGTTCGCCTCGGTGATCTTCACGTCGACCATCCGTGCGGAGCACGGCGGGCCGCCGTCGCTGTAGTCCGTGCCCCCCTCGTTCCAGAAGTCCTCGGAGTTGATGAGGACGTGGACGTTCGCGCCGTCCGTCGGCGGAATCTGGGTGTTGTACGGGGTCGCGTTCCCCGGGTCGCCGGCGTACTGGCGCGCGCGCTCCTCGATCGTGTCGTTCGAGCACGGCCACGTGAACGAGCCGCCGCCCGCGAGCGCGCCCGCGTCCGCCTGGAGCTGGAGGTGGCGCTTGTGCACGAACCAGTTCCCGACGTCGACGACGAAGACGACGAAGAGCACGAGCGCCGGGAGGAAGAGGACGACCATGACGAGCACCCCGCCGTCCTCACGGCGCCGGCCGCGCAGCGCACGCTCGAGCACGCGGCTCACGAGCACCCCGCCCCGTAGACGCTCGGCGCGGCCTCGAGCCGCATCGTCGCCGAGGCCGTCATCGTCGTCTGCGCGATGCCGAGCCGCGAGCCGAGGAACGGAAGCCAGTTGTACGTCGTGCTCGCGGTCACGCGAACGGGGTCGCCGACCTGGCTCGTCCCGTTCGGGAAGGCGATGCAGATCTGGATCGGGCCGGCGACCGACGCAGTGCCGCCGTCCCGGAGCTCCGGCGTGTTCGCCTGCGAGCGAACGTACTGCTGGAGGGTCCCGCCGCCGGGGTTCTTGTTCACCGCAGCCCACCGGGCGCCCTCGTTCGCGAGGTGCGTCTGGTCGATCCAGTAGTTGAACGCCTTGCCGAAGTCGAGCATCCCGAGCAGCAGGACGAGCAGGACCGGCAGGACGAGGGCGAACTCGACCAGGGCCGCGCCCTCCTCGGGACCGCGACCGGCGAGACGGCTGGGGAGAAACGACCGCACCGTCCTAGAACGCGTTCACCGCGCCCTGGATGGCCGCGTCCACGGTCGTGCCGAGCACGCCGAGCGTCGCGGCACAGGCGATCGCGACGAACGCGATGATGAGCGCGTACTCGACGAGCGCCTGACCGTCCTCGCGCCGGGCCGTCAGCTGATGTCCGATGTCTCCGAGCAACGTTCCCTCCTTCGAAAGGCGGGGTCGGCGCCGGCCGCGTGTCGGCCGGCGCCGTGACCCCTGGCAGTTCCGCGTGTCGTGGTGCGCTAGAGCGCGGTGACGATCTGGTTGAGGATGCCGTCGACACCCGTGCCGAGAGCCCCGAGCGTCGCGACGCACGCCACCGAGACGAGCGCCAGGATGAGCCCGTACTCGACGAGGGCCTGACCCTCCTCGCGGTTCCGAAGCGCGTTGAAGAACTCCATCATGATCCGATTCACCTCCTCCCTTCCGAGCCGGCTTGCCGGCGGACGCGCCGCGCCCGCAGAATGGAACCCGGGCCGGGTCGCCGGCTCGCGCGTTCCATTCGGTGAGGCGGTGCGTTGCGCCACGTGCGACGACCGTAGAACGCGCCCGGCGCGGCCAGGCGACCTGAACGGGTAGTTCGGCCCATACCTTCGTGCGGCGGCGCGGCGGAGGGCGGCGAGCAGAGTCAGTTCCCCATGGACGCGCGAACGAGGACGAGACGATGGGCGGATGCGGGAGGCGGGCGCAGGGCGCTCGCCTCCCCGCTCCTCGTGGCGGGATCGGCGCTTCTCGCGCTCGTGCGCTTCGCGAGCTGGGCCGCGCCGGATCGTGCGCGACCCGCCGCGACAGGGCCCACGGCCGCGGAGCGCGGCCCGTCGCCGGAGGCGGCGCGCGAGCCGGAGGCCGCCGACGCCGAGCGCGACGGCACGCGCCGGATCGCCGCCTCGCCCTCGCGGAGCCGCCGGCTCGCGAGCTCACTCGTCTTTGCGGCCCTCTTCTTCTCCGGCGCGGCGCTCTCGGCCGTGGCGGGAGACGAGATCGGCTCGCCGGAGCCGGACGGCCCGCGGGCGGCGACCTGCACCGGACCGGCCGCGGACGTCGGCGAGGACGCATCCCAGGGCGAGAGCCCCGGCGCTCCATGCGAGACCGGCGAGACGGCAACCGAGACGACCCCCGAGCCGGAGGCCCCTCCGGCACCCGGGGGCGAGACCGGAGAGACGCCACCCGTGAGTGACACGGACGCGGGCGCGGAGCCTCCGGCCGAGACCCCCGCCGAGGGCGAGGGCGACGGCGACATACCGGCACCGGCACCGGCACCGGCACCGGCCCCGGCGCCCCACCCGAATGAGCATTCCGCAGGCTCCGGCGCGCCGCCGGTCATCGACGGCACGAGTCCCGCCGCCCCGAGGGCGCTCGACCCCGAGGCCTCGGGCGAGGGCGCCGTCATCTGGCTCCATCGCGTGCTGCCCGACCCGACGCCCCCGGCGCGGCGGCTGGCACCGGCGTTCGCGCGGGAGCTTCGGCAGACGGCCGTGGAGCACCGCATTCCCTGGAGCCTCCTCCTCGCGGTCGTGCGCGCGCACGGAAACACGGGGCGGGTGCCGGTCGGGCCCGGCACGCTCGACCGCATCGCCGGCCGCCTCGCGGCCGAGGCGGACGCGCTCGGCTCTCGGAACGCCTGGCACGTCGCGCTCCGCTACTCGGGCCGCACCGCGTTCGCGGACCGGACGCTCGCGCTCGACCGCTACAACCGCGGCGTCGGCCTCCGCGCGCTCGTCACCGGCCTCGAGGCCGCGAAGGACGGCCTGGCGCGCCGCGTCCTCGCGGATCCCGCGATCGAGATCTACACGGCAGGGCGCGCCGACGTCGCCGCGGGACGGACCGACGTCCGGATTCTCGCGCTGCTCCGCTACCTCCGGATCGCGCACGGAAGCGTCACCGTCTCGAGCCTCACGAGCGGGCACAGGATCTTCGCGCGGCCCGGCGTCGTCTCGGCGCACGTCTACGGGCTCGCGGTCGACATCGTCGCGCTCGGCGGGCGTCCGATCCTCGGGAACCAGGCCCCCGGCGGCGTGACCGAGCGAGCCGTGCGGGACGTCCTGCTCCTGCCGGCCGAGCTTCGGCCGCAGCAGGTGATCTCGCTCCTCGGCCTCGGCGGGCCGTCGTTCCCGCTCGCCGACCACGGCGACCACATCCACGTGGGGTACTAGGCGTCGGTGGCCGCGGCGCGTGTGATCCTGCGAGACCGGTCGGCGGTCGTCTGCGAGCGGTGCGTCGTCGCCGACCGCCCGCACACGCGCCTGCGCGGCCTGCTGGGCCGGCGCGAGCTGCCCGCCGGCGAGGGGCTCCTTCTCCGGCCGGCCGGCGCCGTGCACACGTCGTTCATGCGGTTCTCGATCGACGTCGTCTTCCTCGACCGCGACCTGACGGTCGTCGGCCACGTGGACGGGCTCCGGCCCTGGCGCGCGGCCGGGCGGCGCGGCGCGCGCGCGGTGCTCGAGCTCGCCGCCGGGGAGCGCGCCCGCCGGGCGATCGCCGCCGGCGACCGCCTCGCCCTCGTCGACGGAACCGCCTCGTGAGCGAGGCGGGCACCGCGGACGCGGGAGCGGTCGCGCGTCGCGGAGAGGCACTGACGGCGGCGGCCGCCGGCTGCCTCGTCGCAGCCGCGCTGGCCGAGCGCGGGCTCGGGGCGGAGGGGCTCGTGACGGCGTTCTTCCTCGGCGTGCTCGCGGTGCTCGCCGCGATCGACCTCGAGCGGCGGATCGTGCCCGACCGGATCGTCCTGCCGGCCGCGGCGATCGTCCTCGCCGCGCAGCTCGCAGTCGCGCCCGACCGGTGGCTCGAGTGGCTGCTCGCGCCGCTCGTCGCGTTCGCGGTGCTGTTCGTCCCCCTCCTCGTGCGTCCGTCGGGCATCGGGTTCGGGGACGTCAAGCTCATGCTCCTGCTCGGCGCCGGCCTCGGCTTCGCCGTGCTCGACGCGCTGCTCATCGGGTTCGCGCTCGTCGTCCCCGTGGCGGTCTTCCTCCTCGTCCGGGACGGCGCGAAGGCCCGGAAGCGCTCCGTCCCGCTCGCCCCGTTCCTCGCCGCCGGCGCGATCATCGCGACCTTCCTCGGCTAGCTCCTCGCCGTGTGTAGCGCCCGTGCGGGCCGGGTAGCGCTTCCGTCGAGCGTGTGCGGCGGCGGTACGGGTGGTATCGTCGCCGGCGGTCGCAAGGGAGGCGCCCTGAGCTACGCGTTCTTCTCCGTCAGCTTCGTCGTTCTCGCGGTGGCGATGACGCTCTGGATCGACCTGCGCTTCCGCGGGCTGAGCCCCTCCGGCCTGCGGGCAGGCGGGCTCCGCCTCCTCGCCGCCGTCGTCGTCGCGCAGGTCGCCGTTCCGGTCATGGCCCGGGTCGTCGCGCCGCTTCCGAACGCCGTCGAGTCGTGGACGACCGTCGGCGCGGGCTTTGCCGCGATGGTCTTCCTGATGCTCGCCGTCCTCTGGATGCTCCGTCTCGCCCAGGGGCTCATGGGCGGCATGCTCCGCTAGGGGCCTAGCCTCGCGCCGCGAGTCGCCCGTTCGGCGGCTCTTCGAGGAGCCGCACTGCGGCCGCGCGGTCGGGCACCTTCAGCTTCCGGACGACCGACGCCACATGGCTCCGCACGGTCGCCTCGGTGAGGAAGAGCCGCTCGGCCACCTGCCTCGTACCCAGCCCCTGACGCAGCAGCTCGAGCACCTCCCACTCGCGGGCCGACAGCGTGGCCGTGCGCGAGCCCTCGATCGGCACGCGGCGCACCTCCCGCTCCCGGAACCGGTCGACGAGCCGCGCCGTCAGCACCCGAGGGAGCGCAGCCTCGCCGGCCAGGACGCCCTCGAGCGCGAGCGGGAGCCGCAGCGGATCGACGTCCTTCAAGAGGTAGCCGCGCGCGCCCGCCCGCAGCGCGTCGAAGAAGTCCTCGTCGTCCTCGGAGACCGTCAGCATCACGATCGCCGTGCCGGGAAGCCGCGCCGCGATCTGCGCGACGGCCGCGATCCCGCCGCCCGGCATGTGGACGTCGATGAGGCAGACGTCCGGCTCGTGCTCGAGGGCCGCGGCCACCGCGCCTGCTGCGTCGTGCGCCTCGGCGACCACGGCGAACCGGCCCGTCTCGAGTGCCGCACGAACGCCCGCGCGCGCGGGAACGTGGTCGTCGGCGACGACGACGGTGATCGGCCCGCTCACGGCAACACCAGCTCGACTCGGGTTCCCTGTCCCGGGCGCGATGCGACGGTGAGCCGCCCGCCGAGCGCCTCGGCGCGCTCGCGCATGCTCACGAGGCCGAAGCCGGCCGGGGCGCCGGCCGCGTCGTCGACGGCGAACCCCTGCCCGTCGTCGACCACGCGGAGGCGAAGCCCGCTGCCCGCCTCGAGCTCGACGCTCACGGCGGTCGCGCCGCCGTGCCGGACCGCGTTCGTCATCGCCTCGCGCACGATCCTGAGGAGCGCGTCGCGCGTCGGGGGCTCGACTTCCACGCCCGGCGAGAGCCGCAGCCGGACGCTCGTCCCCATCCGCTCCGCGAGGTCCGCGACCGCGGACTCGAGCGCGACGTCGAGCGGCTCGTCGCCGGGTCGCGCAAGCGCGCCGATCGCGAGCCGCGACTCGTCGAGCGCGCGCCGCGACGTGTCCTCGAGGGCGTCGAGCCCTTCGAGCCGTCCGTGCCGAACGGAGAGAAGACGCGTCTGCGTGACGA
This sequence comes from Thermoleophilia bacterium, assembly GCA_025930955.1. Lineage (GTDB taxonomy): Bacteria > Actinomycetota > Thermoleophilia > Gaiellales > Gaiellaceae > JAICNY01. Next base: position 19,001 of record JAICNY010000014.1, on the reverse strand, counting down.
GGAACGAGAGCTCCTGCGCCAGCCCGTCGTGGAGCTCGCGCGCGAGCCGGCGGCGCTCGCGAGCGACCGCCTCGGCAAGGAGCGCGCGCTGATGCTCGGCGACCTCCTGCACGGTGGCGGCCAGCAGGCAGGCCGCGAAGGCGAGGCGGAAGACGTCGCCGACGGAGAGCGCGCTCGAGACGAGCGACGGGTGCAGCGCGTAGTGCACCTGGGCGACGGCGGCGAGCGCACAGCCGAAGCCGAGCCAGCGGGCGAGGCGGTCGCCGCCGTCGGCGCGCGTGAACCCGACGGCGGCGAGGAGCAGCAGTCCCGCGGCTAGGCCGTGGACCGCGAGCGCGACGCCCGCGACGTCCTCCGGCACCGAGTACGCGCCGTCTGCCACCCGCTCCCCGAGCTCGGCGGGGAGGCGGTCGGCGAGCATGAGCGCGACCGCCCCCGCGGCAACCTGCAGCGCGACGACGGCGCCCGCCACGCCGGCGACGTGCGACGCGCGCGGAGCGAGGCTCCTGCCGGACAGCCGCGACGCTGCGGCAAGACCCAGAGCCGCCAGGAGGAGCGGCGGGACCCGCATCCAGGCGAGCGAGGCCGCGGTCTCCTGCGGGACGAAGACGGGGAGCGCGCCGGCGGTGAGCGACGCGAACGCGAGCGCGAGCAGCGAGGCGCCGAGGACGAGCCCCTCGGCCCCGCCGCGCTCGGCGTAGCGCCGGAAGGCAAGAAGCGCGGCGAGGAGCGCCGCGAGCCCGACGCCGAGCTCCATCGTGGCCCGGAGCGCGGGGTCGGGATGGACGAGGGGACCGCCGAAGACGAGCACGACGAGGACGACCGCCGTGCCGCCGACGAACGCCTGGAGAGGATGGGGCCGCCGCATGCCCACCCTCTGTACGTAACAGTCGCCTCGTGCCTTGTCCATCCCCCGCGCGCGCCGCTGCGCCGGGGGTGCGAAGGCCTACGCCGTGACCGGCACGGGCCGCCCCGCGGATGCCGCGGTGGAGGCTGCGGCGGCCGCGGGCGGGCTCCAGCGCTCGAGGTACGCCTCGATCGTCGTCGGGCCTCCGGGCCGGCTCTCGACCTCGAGGCGCCCTCCGAGGAGGCGCACCCGCTCGCTCATCCCGACGAGCCCGAGCCGCCCCTTGCGCGCGGCGGCCGCGAGCGCGGTCGCCACGTCGAAGCCGCCGCCGTTGTCCGTCACCCGCGCGGTCACGCCGCGCCGGTCGCCGCGCACGGCGACGCGCACGTCCGTCGCGCCGCCGTGGTCGCGCGCGTTCGTGAGCGCCTCGTGGACGACGCGCACGAGCGCGATCCGCTGCGACGGCGTCAACCCTTCGAGGTCGCCCGCAGTCTCGACCGCCACCGTGATCCCGTGTTGCCTGCCGAACGCCTCCGCCTGGCCGGCGAGCGACGCGTCGAGCGGCCGGCGGGCGATGGACGTCGGCTCGAGGGTCTGGGTCAGCTCGCGGAGCTCGGCCTCGAGCGCGGCGAGGCGCTCGTGCAGCCCTCGGAGCGCGCGGTCGCGGCCCGGCGCGTCGGAGCCGTCGTCGCCGAGCAGGCGGAGCTCGAGCCCGAGCGCCGCGACGATCTGGATCGGCCCGTCGTGGATGTCGAAGGCGAGCCGCGCCAGCCGCCGCTCGCTCGCCTCGACGAGGCTTCGCTCCCGCTGGCGGTTCCGGTCGAGCAGGGCCTCCCGCTCGAGCGCGAGCGCGACCGAGCCGGCCGCTTCGGCGGCGAGATCCCGGCAGAGCGGGTGCGCACTCGGCGGGGCCTCCAGGACGAGCACCGCGGCGGTCCGCCCCCACGAGCGAACCGGCGCCGTCATAACATCGCCGTGCCCGGCACGACCGGCGAGCGCGGCCGTTGCGAGCGACCGAGCCTCGGCCGACGTCCTCCCGGCCGCTGAGAGGCAGTCGCCGCCGGACGCCCAGAGCGACGCGCCCCGCACGGGCGCGAGCGCCGCGAGCAGGCGGACGACGGTCTCGACCGCCAGGCGCGGCGGCAGCGCCGGCATGCGAGCGTCGCCGAGCGTGCGCGAGCAGAGCTCTGCCCGGACGACGTCGCCGTCGAGCCCGAAGGCCGACGCCACCTCGTCCGCCAGCGCGCGGGCGCCCTCCTCCGACAGGCGTCCTTCCTCCGCCAGGCGGCAGAGCGCATCGGCGCCCGAACGGAGCGCCGCAAAGAGCGCCGTCGTCTCGCTCGCCGCAACCGTTGCCACAGAGTCCCCCTCCGTCTACGAGCAGTTATCTCCTCGAACAGAGAGCGTGGCCGCGAACACGGGGCCGGGCAATGGGCCGACCGGCCCAGCGCGCGCGGAGCCTCGTGCACGCTGCCGTTGAGCCAAGTCGGCGCAGGATGGGCCGGTCGGCCCATGGACGGCTCCACGGGGCAAGGGCACGCTCGACGAAAGGGGTCTCCGCGGCCGGCGAGCCGGCTGCGGGACGGACGAGAGGGGCCTGCGGCTCCGGGGAGGGTCACCGTGAACGAGGAAGCGGCACATCGAGCACCGATCCGCGCGCGCGCCCGTGTGCTCGTCCTGGCGGCGGCGGTCGCGGGCGCCCTGCTCGTCGCCGTCCCGGCCACGGCGACGCCTGACGGCGCCGACACGAGCACCGCCCCGTGGATCGCAAGCGACAAGCCGGACTACGCACCCGGCGAGCGCGTGACGCTGGACGGCGGCAACTGGCAGCCGGGCGAGTCGGTCCGGGTCGAGGTCGAGGACGACCAGGGCAGGACGTGGCAGCGCGACGTCACCGTCGTCGCCGACGGCGCGGGCACGATCTCGGACTCGTTCAACCTCCCGGACTGGTTCGTGGCGACGTACTCGGTCCGCGCGACCGGGTCGAGCGGCGCGACGGCGGCGGCGGGCTTCACGGACGGCAACGTGCAGGTGACGACGAACGCCGGCGGCCCGGCCGTGACCGTCTCGTACGCGCGCTACACCGCGGCGAACTGCAGCGGAGCCCCGTTCGCCACGGGCACGGCGACGGCGAGCCCGACGTCGGGCGTCGTGAACGTCTTCGCGCAGAACACCGGCTCGTTCAAGCTCGAGGTCCCCGCGAGCTCGGGCGGCCAGGACTTCGACGAGTGGACGGCGCAGGCGAACTTCTCCTCGACGAGCAACCCGCTCTGCTTCAACGCGATCTCGGGGAACCGGACGTTCACCGCGAACTACGCGGCGGCGCCCGCCCGGGAGACGTCGACCGCGCTCGCGAGCAGCTCCAACCCCTCGACGTACGGCGGCTCCGTGACCTTCACGGCGACGCTCACCGCCGACGGCGGGGGCCCGGACGGCGTCGGATCGGTGACATTCCGGAACGGTGCGACCGCGCTCTGCTCCGCCGTCGCGCTGAGCGGCAACACCGCGACGTGCACGACGTCCGGCCTGTCCGCGGCGGCGAGCCCGCACGCGATCACGGCCGAGTACAGCGGGACGGCGGGCGGCTCGCCGCAGTTCGAGCCCAGCACGAGCGCGACCCTGTCGCAGGTCGTCCACCCGAAGCCCGTCGACGGGAGCTTCACCGCCGCCGACAAGGTCTACGACGGCACGGCCGACGCGGAGATCACCGGGCGCGCGCTGACGGGCGCGATCGCGGGCGACGACGTCTCCCTCTCCGGCGGCACGGCGAGCTTCGACGACGCGAACGCCGGCCAGGACAAGCCGGTCGCCGGCACGGGCTTCACGCTCGCCGGCGAGGACGCGGCCAACTACACGCTCGCATCCGTAGCGGCGACGAGCGCCGACATCGACCCGCTCGCGGTCGCCGGCAGCTTCAGTGCCGCGGACAGGGTCTACGACGGCACGGCCGACGCGGAGATCACGGGGCGCGCGCTGACGGGCGCGATCGCGGGCGACGACGTCTCCCTCTCCGGCGGCACCGCGAGCTTCGACGACGCGAACGCCGGCCAGGACAAGCCGGTCACCGGCACGGGCTTCACGCTCGCGGGCGCCCACGCGCAGAACTACACCCTCCTGCCGGTCGCCGGCACGACCGCCGACATCACGCCGAAGGCGCTCGACGGCAGCTTCACGGCGGACGACAAGGTGTACGACGGCACCCGCGACGCGACGGTCGCCGGCACGTCGCTTCCTGGCGTGATCGGCGAGGACGACGTCACCCTCTTCGTGTCCGGCGCCCTCTTCGACACGAAGGACGCGGGCACCGGGAAGGACGTCACGGGCGACCTCGCCCTCGCAGGCGGCGACGCCGCGAACTACACGGTGAACCCGTCGCACACGACGCAGGCGGACATCACGCCGAAGCCGATCGCCGGGAGCTTCACGGCGGCCGACAAGGTCTACGACGGCACCGCCGACGCGGAGATCACCGGCCGCTTCCTCGACGGAGCGATCGCCGGCGACGACGTCGCTCTCTCGGGCGGCAGCGCGAGCTTCGACGATGAGAGCGCCGGCGAGGACAAGCCGGTCACCGGCACGGGCTTCGCGCTCGCAGGCGCCGACGAGGGCAACTACACGCTCGGCTCCGTCGCGGGCACGACGGCGACGATCGAGCCGCGCGAGCTCACGGTGACCGCGTCCGGCGTGGACAAGGTCTACGACGGCACGGCGGCGGCGAGCGCGACGTTCACCGACGACCGGATCCCCGGCGACGCGCTCACGATCGCCTACGAGGCCTCGTTCGCCGACAAGCACGTGGGCGACGACAAGCCCGTCAGCGTGACCGGGATCTCGCTCGCGGGCGCGCACGCCGGCAACTACACCCTGACGGCCACGACGGCCTCGACGACCGCCGACATCACGCCGCGCGCCCTCGTCGTGACGGCGACCGGCGTTGACAAGGTGTACGACGGCACGACCGGCGCGACCGTGACCCTGTCCGACGACCGGGTGAGCGGTGACGAGCTCGACGTGAGCTACGCGACCGCCGCGTTCGCGGACGCCGACGCCGGGACGGGCAAGGCGATCGACGTCGGCGGGATCTCGGTCACCGGCGCCGACGCGGGCAACTACACGCACAACACGACGGCCGTCGCGACCGCGGACATCGCCCCGCGCCCGATCACGGTCACCGCGGCGCCGAAGAGCAAGCCGTTCGGCGCGCCCGACCCTGCGTTCACGTACACCGTGAGCGGCGGGCCGCTCGTCGCGGGAGACGGGTTCTCCGGCAGCCTGACCCGCGTCGCGGGCGAGGCCGTCGGCGGCTATGACGTCCTCCAGGGCACCGTCTCGGCCGGCCCGAACTACGCGATCGCGTACGTCGGCGCCACGCTCACGATCGGGGCGTGGCACGCGGTCGGCTTCCATCAGCCGATCGGAACCGGGAACTCGCAGTTCGTGCCGGCGCCGGGCCTCGCGCCCCATGTCGGCACCGCCGTCTGGAACACGGCGAAGGGCGGCTCGACGATCCCGCTCAAGTTCGACCTCTTCACGGCCGCCGGCGGCGAGGAGCGGACGAGCACGGCGGACGTCAAGGGGTTCCAGGCCGTCAGGCTGACCGGCTGCGCGAGCGGCGGAGGCGAGGAGGCGGTCGAGTTCGTCACGACCGGCACCACGAGCCTCCGCTACGACGGCACGGCCGGCCAGTTCGTCCAGAACTGGAGATCGCCCTCCGTGAGCGGCGAGGAGTGCTACCGCGTGAGCGTCCGCTTCCAGGACGAGTCGGCGGTGTACGCCTTCGTGAAGCTCCGCCGCTGAGCGGCGGGAGGGCGGCGCGTGGGGGGCCGGCCCGGCGGCGGCCGGCCCCCCTCCTACAAGGCGAAAGGAGCGATGCGGCGATGAAGGTGCTGATTGCGGACGACCACCGGCTCGTGCTCGACAGCGTCCGGAGGACTCTCGAGCGCGACGAGGAGATCGAGGTGGTCGGGGAGGCGACGACCGGCAGCCAGGTGCTTCCGTTCGTCCGCCGGACGTCCCCCGACGTCCTTCTCCTCGACCTGCGGATGCCTCAGATGGACGGGCTCACGTGCATCGAGCAGGTCCGCAAACACTGCCCGAACGTGAAGATCGTCGTCCTCTCGGCGTACACCGACGCCGAGCGGATCCAGGCGGCCCTCGAGCGCGGGGCGAGCGGCTACGTCGTGAAGAGCGTAAACCCGGACGACCTGCCCGGCGCCGTCCGCCACGCCGTCGACGGGACGTTCTTCGGGCCCGTCGGCGCGCAGGGGTCCGAGGAGAGCGACGCGGTCGCGGCGGCCGGCCTCACCGAGCGCGAGCTCGCCGTGCTGAAGGCGCTCGCCCGCGGCCTCTCGAACGGGGCGATCGCGAGGGAGTCCTGGATCAGCGAGCAGACCGTCAAGTTCCACCTCTCGAACATCTATCGGAAGCTCGGGGTGGCCAACCGGACGGAGGCCGCGCGCTTCGCCTACGAGCACATGCTCGTCGAGAGCCACGCCTGATCGGCGCCGCGCCGGTGAACCGGCCGTTCGGGTGGCGCGGCCCGCCCGCACCGGCGGCTCGCGCGAGGCGGCGGGAGACGAGACTCCGGGCATCCGATGGGTGCCACCGCGGAAGAGCCGGGCAAGGTCAGGTCGCTGCACCGCGTGCGGGTCCTGCTCGCGGCCGCCGACCCGCGCTTCCTCCGGGCGGCGACGTTTCTCCTCGAGCGTGAGGGCTTCGCCGTCGTGGGGGCGTGCGAGCCCGACGACGCGCCGGGCCTCGCCCGCGCCGAGCGCCCCCACGCCGTCGTCGTCGACGGCAACGCGTCCGTCGCCGCCGCCGGCCGGACGGCGCTCGCGATCGAGGCGACCGGGCTTCCGGTGCACGTGCTCGTGATCGCCTCGGGCGGCGGCCGGCGCGGAGGGCCGCTCACCCGTGTCGCCGAGTGCGGCTCGTTCGTCGAGCTGACGCGCGAGCTGCGCCGCCTCTACGGCTCGTAGCGCGGCTTTGCGGCTTTTAGAGGAGGATCTGGAGCGCGAGGTCGTGCGGGCAGCCGTTGCGCGGCAGCTCGATTGCTCGGTGGAGGTCGATCTCCGTGTGCACGGCGAGGACGTCGGCCGCGAAGGCGCTGTACCCGGCGCGGACGAGCTCCTCGGTGCGCCAGCGGATGACGCGCGCCTTCTCCGGCGTGCGCCCCGGAGCGACGGTCGTGGCCTCGGCTTCCATGGGGTCAGCGTGCCCGGAGCCGGCCGGACCTGAAACTGACGGATCGGTGGGTGGAGCCGGACGTTCGGGTGGGTTTCCGCGGCTACGGTCCCCGCGTGCGCGACTCCCCCTCCGGCAGCGGCGCCTCGAACCTCGCCCGCCTCGGCCTCGCCGCCTTCGTCCTCGTCTGGCTCTTCGGGCCGTCCTCGCTTCGGGCGGTGGTGCCGATCTGGGTGCCGTTCCTCGTCGCCCTGGGCCTCGAGCTGCAGTTCTTCCTCACGGCCTGGCGCGCGGAGCCCGGGACGACGATGCCCGACCGGCGGCCGCAGGAGATCGACCGCGAGCTCTACGGCTACCCGCCCGAGCCGGACGAGCCCGGGGAGGACGACGACGACGCGCACGACGACTACGACGACGAGGAGGACGAGGAGTGGGAACCGGCGCCCGAGCCGCGGCGGTCGCTGCCTCTGCGCAACCTCGTGCTCGGGGTCGGCGTGATCGCCGCCCTCGCCGCGCTCGCGTGGATCGTGGACTCCCGCAGCGGCTGGGGCGGGCTCGACGACCGGACGCAGGCGGTCGCCGAGGAGCGCTTCTCGGCCGAGGCGTCCCGCATCGCCGAGCGCGAGGTCGAGATCCGCTGCGACGAGTCGGGCGAGCGAGTCGGGTTCGTCCAGCACACCGACGGCGTCGCGGAGGTCGGCGGGCGGCTCGCGTACCTCGCGCCCGACCGCTGCCACGAGCTCTACCGCCTCGCATTCGACGGCGAGACGACCGGCACGACCGGCCGGGCGATCGCAGTCCTCGCGCACGAGGCGTGGCACCTCCGCGGCGTCCGCGACGAGGGCGAGACGCAGTGCTACGCGCTCCAGTCGGGCGTCGACGTGGGGCAGCGGCTCGGGCTCTCGGAGGACGAGGCGCGGCGGCTCATGCGGCGCGAGCTCTCGGCGAACGCCGGCCGCGGGACGAGCTTCGAGTACTTCGTCGGCCCCGAGTGCCGCGACGGCGGCGAGCTCGACCTCGACACCGGCGCGAGCGACTTCCCGTGAGATCGCTGCTAGGCTGAAGCCAATCTAGAGCGAGTCCGGTTTGCGCCAAGCGCCTTCCTAACGCGTTCGTGAGTAAGCAAGGGAGGTGTTTTCATGGCTAACGGAATCGTGAAGTGGTTCAGTGACGAGAAGGGGTACGGCTTCATCACCCCCGACGAGGGATCGAAGGATCTCTTCGTCCACCACTCCAACATCGCCGGTGAGGGCTTCAAGTCGCTCTCCGAGGGTGCCCGCGTCCAGTTCGAGGAGCGCGAGGGCGCCAAGGGCCCGGAGGCGACCGACGTCGCCCCGATCGGCTAGCCCGTTCCGAGGAGCCCGTGGCCGCCCCGCGCGGCCACGGGCGACCTCCGGCCCGCCTACGCCGCGAGCCTGAAGAGCAGCACGCGCTCGTCGCCCTCCTCGATCTCGCCCTCGAGGGCGAAGCCGCACTTCTCGAGCACGCGGACCGACGCGGCGTTTCCCGGCGCGACGGTCGCCCAGAGCGGCCGCTCCACCAGCTCGTCGACGAACGCCGCGAGCGCGCCCGTCGCGATCCCGCGGCCCCAGTGCTCGCGGGCGATCCGGTAGCCGACCACCCGGCGCCCGGACTCCTCGAACGCGAGGACGTTCCCGACCGGCTCGCCGTCCGCGAGCACGGTCCGCACGACGGTCGCCGGGTCGCGCCGGATGCGCTCCCAGTGCTCGTCGAAGGCGTCCCGCTCGCGCGGGGGCACTCCCGAGAGCGCGACCGACTCGGGCTCGCGCTGCCACGCGAAGAAGAGCGGGAGATCCGCGTCCTCGACGTCGCGCAGCCGGACCTCCATCGCGGGGCGACTCTTGCACGCGCGGCCCGGCGGCGCTAGACCTTCTCCATGCCGCAGACGGCTCCGATCGGCCGTGAGACGGAGCTCGCGTCGCTCGCCGCCGCCGCGCGCGCGGCCGGCGCCGGGCGAGGCGAGATCGTCTTCCTCGACGGACCGACGGGGAGCGGCAAGTCGTTCCTCCTCAAGGCGTTCGCCGAGAGCCTCGCCGAGGCCGAGCGGCCGGACGTCGTGTCCGTCCTCTGCTACGAGACGAGCGCGAGCAACCCGCTAGGCCCGTTCGGTGAGGTGCTGCGCGCGCTCACGAGCAAGGAGCGGCGCGGCGAGAAGGCGAGGCGCGCCCTCGAGGTCGTCGGCCAGGTCGCGCCTCCGATCGTGGAGCTCATCCCGGTGATCGGCAAGCTCGCCGCGCTCGGCGTGAAGACGGCCGCCGAGGTCGGCGTTTGGGCGCTCGGCGGGAGCCACGAGGCGCAGCAGACCGAGCTCGCGGTCGACGTGGCGCTCGCGCTTCGCGGGATCGCGGGCGAGACGCCGATCGTCGTCGTCCTCGACGACGCGCAGTGGATCGACGCCGCGTCGACCGAGGTGGTCGCCCGGCTCGCGCAGGCCCCGGAGGAGCACCCGCTCCTGCTCGTCGTCGCCTACGACGGGAACCTCGTGCCCGACACGCATCCGCTCGCACGTGCGAGGGCGGCGACGGCCGGCCGCTCCGGGGTCCGCACGCTCGAGCTCGGTGCGCTCGACGTCGAGGGAGTTGGGTCGTTCCTCGCCGACCGGTACGGCTCGGCGCCGGACGAGAAGCTCGCCGCGTGGCTCCACGAGCGCACCGACGGAAGCCCGCTCTTCCTCAGCCGCTTCCTCGACACGCTCGAGTCGCAGGGCGTCCTCAGCCGGACGAACGGCGGGTGGGCGCTCGACGGGACGATCGCGGGCGGGCCGGGCGACTGGCGCCTCGGCGGCGCGCTCGCCGGCGCGGAGACTCCGGGCACGCTGCTCGAGCTCCTCCGCCCCCGCGTCGCCGACCTGACGGACGACGAGCGCTCGCTCCTCGAGACCGGCGCCGTGCAGGGCCGGCGGTTCCTCTCGACCGTCATCGTGAAGCTCCTCGACGCGGAGGAGGACGCGATCCTCAACCGGCTGGCGCAGATCGCCGAGCGGCGGCGGCTCATCGCCTCCGAGGCGATCGAGGACTGGTGGAGCGACCGCTCGGCGCTGTACGCCTTCGACCCCGGCGTCCTCCAGGAGATCCTCTACGGCCGCTACGCGAAGAGCCCGTACGAGAAGAAGCGGCGGCACAGGGCGGTCGCCGAGGCGCTCGAGGCGCTCGTTGCCGAGGACGACCCACCGCCGCGCCACGCCCTGCTCGAGATCGCCCGCCACTACTCGGAGGCGGGCGCGCCCCTCGAGGCGGCCGCACGGCTCGTCCACGTCGCCGAGTCGACGTTCGCCGAGGGCGCCGACGAGGAGACGGCCGAGCACGCCGAGCGGGCGGTCGCGCTCCTCCGCGGCGCCGGCCCGAAGGCGACCGAGGCGCCGGAGACACAGCGGCTCCTCGCGCAGGCGCTCCTGCTCTTCCTGCTCGGCGGCGAGGCGGGCTGGAGCGGGACGCGGGGCGCCGGGGACGACGGCGACGCCGCCGAGGAGCGGATCCTCGCGCTCGCAGACGAGGCCGAGCGCGCCGCGGAGGCGTCCGGCGACCCGCGGCTGCGCGCAAACGCCCGCTACGCGAAGGCGCGCGCGCTCACCGCCTACCGCGGGCTGGACGAGGCGATCGGCGCCTACCGCGACGCGCTCGAGCTCGCGCGCTCCGCCGCGGACCCGTTCGCGGAGTTCGCGGTGCTCGTCGACTACGGCCACCACATGGACAGCGTCGACCTCACGCGGGGCTGGGGGCTCCTCCAGGAGGCGCACGGGCTCCTGACCGGCGGGGCGCTCGAGGGACACCTCGGCGGCGCGCAGCACGAGACGGAGCGGGCGACGCTCGAGTCCTCGATCGGGATCGCGGCGTTCGACCTCGGGCGCTACGGCGAGGCGCTGGGGCTGCTGGCGCAGAGCAGCGACGCGCTGAGCGCCGCGCGCCGGCGGGACGAGGGCGCCTGGGCGCGCGCGTTCCTCGGCCAGGCCTACACGGCGATCGGCTTCTTCGAGGCGGCCGAGGCGACGCTCCGGGACGGGATCTCGCTCCTCGCCGAGCTGCCCCGTCCGCTCGGGGTCCGAGGCTACGTCGGCGCGCTCCTCGGGCGGCTCTACGCCGAGTGGGAGCCGCCGCGCCTGGAGGAGGCGCGCCAGGCGCTCGCGCCGGCGCGCGTGGAGGTGTCCGCGTCGGGCTACCGGCCGGTTCTCCCGCTCGTCGAGACGTACTGGGCCGAGCTCCTGCTCGCCGAGGGGACGCCGGACTCGCTCGCCCAGGCGCGCGACGTGCTCGGCGCCGCGTCGTCGTTCGGGTGGGCGCGGAGCGAGATCGCGATCTGCTCCCTCCTGGCCCGCCTCGCGCTCGCCGAGGGGCGCGCGGGCGACTCGGTCGAGCCGAGCACGAGGGCGGTCACAGGGCTCGCCGAGCGCGGCGGCGCCGTGCCGACCGTCCGAAGCGAGGAGATCCTCTGGACGCACGCGCGCGTCCTCGAGGCGGCCGGCTCCCCGGAGGCGGCCGACTACCGTGCGCAGGCGGCGGCGGTCGTACGCGCGAAGGCGGACTCGCTCACGGATCCGGCCCAGCGCGAGTCGTTCCTCACCCGCGTGCGCCTCTCGCGCGAGATCCTCGCGGCGGCCGGCTGAACGTGGGATACTCGCGCGCGACCGCGGAGTGGAGACCGGAGAGGCCATGGAGAGCGTCGACACCGCCGGGCGGAGGGACGCGCTCGTCGAGCGGCTCTTCACGTCCACGCTCGGGGCCTGGGATCTCCTCGGCGTCTACCTCGGCGACCGGCTCGGCCTCTACCGCGCGCTCGCGGACCGCGGCCCGCTGACGAGCGCCGAGCTCGCCGAGACGACCGGCACGCACGAGCGCTACGCCCGCGAATGGGCGGAGCAGCAGGCGACCGCCGGGATCCTCGAGGTGGACGGCGCTGGCCGCTTCCTCCTGCCCGCCGGGCACGACGAGGCGCTCCTCGACGAGGGGAGCCTCAACTACATCGCGCCGATCGCGAAGCTCGTCGTCGCCTGCACGGAGCCGCTCCCGCAGCTCCTCGACGCCTTCCGGTCCGGCCAAGGCGTCCCGTACGCCGACTACGGCGCGAACCTCCACGAGGGCCAGGCGGCGTTCACGCGGCCGATGTTCGAGCAGCTGCTCGGGAGCGAGTGGCTGCCGTCGATCCCCGACGTCCACGAGCGTCTCCAGGCCGACCCGCCGGCGCGCGTCGCGGACGTCGCGTGCGGCGCCGGCCACTCGAGCCAGGCGATCGCGCGCGCGTACCCGAAGGTGCACGTCGACGGGATCGACAGCGACGCGGCCTCGATCGACGAGGCGCGCAGGCACCTGGCCGGAAGCGACGTGGCCGCGCGCGTCACCTTCCACCACCGCGACGCGGCGGACCCGCAGTTCGCGCACCGCTACGACCTCGTCTACGTCCACGAGTCGCTCCACGACATGTCCTTCCCGGTCGACGTCCTGCGCGCGTGCCGCGGCCTGCTCGCGGAGGGCGGCTCGGTCGTCGTCGGCGACGAGCGCGTGGCCGACCGGTTCGCCCCGCCCGGGGACGACCTCGAGCGCTTCTACTACGGGTTCAGCCTCCTCCACTGCCTGCCCGTCGGGATGGTCGGCGACGGCGCCGCGGGAACCGGCGCGGTCATGCGCGTCGACACGGTGCGCCGCTACGCGGAGGAGGCCGGCTTCGCGCGCTTCGAGGTCCTCCCGATCGAGAACGACTTCTACCGCTTCTACCGGCTCGGCGGCTGACGCCCGGGCGTTTCCGCCTCTCGGCCCCGCGAAAGAGCACGAAGGCGATGCCCGATCCGGTCGACGAGCTCTACGGCGCGCCGCTCGACGAGTTCGTTTCCCGGCGGGACGCGCTCGCGCGGTCGCTCCGGAAGGAGGGCAAGCGCGAGGAGGCCGACGGGGTGAAGGCGCTCCGCAAGCCGTCGGTCGCCGCGTGGGCGGTGAACGTGCTCGCGCGCGAGGAGCGGGAGGCCGTGGACGAGCTCCTCGCGGCGGGCGAGCGGCTGCGCGCGGCGCACGCTGAGCTCCTCGACGGCGGCGACCCCGGCGCGGTGCAGGAGGCCGCAAGTGCCGAGCGGGCCGCGGTCGAGGGGCTCGTCGCGGCGGCCCGCGGCGTGCTCGCGGACGCGGGCCGCCCGGCGACGGACGCGACGCTCGACCGCGTGCGCGACACGCTGCACGCCGCGGCCTCGGACGACACCGTGCGCGAGCTCGTCCGCGCCGGCCGCGTCGTCGAGGACGCGGAGGCGACCGGGTTCGCGCTCGCCGGGCTCTCGCCCGGGAAGGGCGCGAAGCGGCCGGCGGCAGCGCGGCCGAGGAAGGCCGACCGGGCGGCTGCGCGACGCAAGGAGGCCGCGGAGCGCGTGAAGCAGGCGCAGGCGGAGCTCGCGGAGGCGGAGGGCGCGGTGCGGGAGGCCGAGCGCGCGCTCGCCCGCGCCGAGAAGGAGGCCGATCGGCGGCGCGGCGCGCTCGAGCGCGCCGAGCGGGCGCTCGAGCGCGAGTAGGCTCAGCGGATGGCCGACTGGTGGCGCTCGGGCGTCGTCTACCAGCTCTACCCGCGCTCGTTCGCAGACTCGGACGGCGACGGCGCCGGCGACCTGCGCGGCGTCACCGAGCGCCTCGACCACCTCGCCGACCTCGGCGTCGACGCGGTCTGGCTCAACCCGTGCTTCCCGTCCCCGAACGCCGACTGGGGGTACGACGTCGCCGACTACCTGACGGTCGCGCCGGAGCTCGGCGGCGACGCGGCGCTCGACGAGCTGATCGCCGCAGCGGGCGAGCGGAGGATCCGGATCCTGCTCGACCTCGTCCCGAACCACACGTCGAACCGGCACCCGTGGTTCGAGGACGCGCGGTCCTCGCGCGACGCGACGCACCGCGACTGGTACGTCTGGGCGGACGGCCGGGACGGCGGCCCGCCGAACAACTGGAAGAGCGTCTTCGGCGGCCCCGCGTGGACCCTCGACGAGGCGACCGGGCAGTGGTTCCTGCACAACTTCCTGCCCGAGCAGCCGGACCTCAACTGGTGGAACGAGGACGTGCGCGCGGCGTTCGACGGGATCCTCCGCCACTGGTTCGATCGAGGCGTGGCCGGCTTCCGGATCGACGTCGCGCACGCGATCGTGAAGGACGCCGAGCTCCGCGACAACCCGGCGGCAGACGAGTCGGATCCCCCGCGCACGCAGCGCTTCGGGCAGCGGCAGGTCTACAGCATGAACCGCCCGGAGGTGCACGACGTCTTCCGCCGCTGGCGCGGGGTCGCGCAGGAGTACGACCCCGAGCGCGTCCTCCTCGGCGAGACGTGGGTGTTCGAGCTCGAGCGGCTCGCGCGCTTCTACGGCGAGAGCTCGGACGAGCTCCACCTCGCGTTCAACATCCCCTTCCTGCTCGCGGACTTCGAGGCGGAGACGCTCGCGGAGATCGTCGCCGCGACGGAGGCGGCGCTCGGGCCCGCAGACGCGTGGCCCGTGTGGACGCTCTCGAACCACGACGTCATCCGCTTCCCGACGCGCTGGTGCGCCGACCACCCGGCGCGCATCCGGTGCGCGCTCGTCCTGCTCCTGACGCTGCGCGGGACGCCGGTCCTCTACTACGGCGACGAGGTCGGGATGCCGCAGGCACGGCTCGCGCGCTCGGATCTCCGCGACCCGGTCGGGCTGCGGCACTGGCCGCTCGACCCGGGTCGCGACGGCGCGCGGACGCCGCTGCCGTGGGCGGACGAGCCCGGCGCCGGGTTCACGGGGCCGGGCGTACAGCCGTGGCTTCCGATCGCGGACGCACACGCGGTGAACGTCGCGTCGCAGCGCGACGACCCCGATTCGGTGCTCTCGCTTGCGCGGAACCTGATCGCCCTGAGGCGTGAGCTCGACGATCTCGCGACCGGCGCCTACGAGCGGCTTCCGTCGCCGCCCGGGACGTGGGCGTGGCGGCGCGGGGAGCGGGTCGCCGTGGCGGTGAACGCCACCGGCCTCCCGCAGGCCATTGGAGGGATCCGCGGCACGGTCCGCGTCGCCACCGACCGCGCGCGCGACGGCGAGGAGGTCGCCGGCGGGCTCCACCTCGACGCGTGGGGCGCCGCCGTCGTCGCCGAGCCCGGCCCGCACGGATAGCCTCGGAGCCATGGCCGACCTCCGTCCCGCGACGCCCGAGGACGCCGACGCGATCGGCGACGTGTGGTTCGCCGCGTGGAAGGACGGCCACCTGGGTCTCGTCCCGGAGGAGCTCGTCCGCGTCCGCACGCCGGAGTCGTTCCGCGAGCGCGCCGCCGGCAAGGTGCCCGGCGCGACCGTCGCGGAGGTGGACGGTGGGATCGCAGGGTTCGTGGTCGTCGCGGACGACGAGGTGGAGCAGGTCTTCGTCGCCGCCGAACATCGCGGCAGCGGGATCGCCGCGCAGCTCCTCGCCGCCGCGGAGGAGCAGCTCCGAGCGAGCGGCCACGAGACCGCGTGGCTCGCGGTCGTGCCGGGCAACGCCCGGGCCCGCGCCTTCTACGAGCGCGAGGGCTGGCGCGACGACGGCGCCCTCGAGTACGAGGCCGCCGGCCCCGACGGGCCGATCGCCGTCCCGACGCGCCGCTACGTCAAGCGCCTCTGAGCCCGCCGGAAGGCCGCCGACTGGCTACGTGCGGTCCGCAACGAGTAAAGTGGACGCGACGTGTCGATCGTCGAGGTCATGCGGAGCCGCCTCGTGGCCGTCGCGCCCGACGCGACCGGGCGCGCGGCGGTTCGTCGGATGGCCGAGGCCGATGTCGGCTCCGTGGTCGTTTGCGATGCCTCCCGGCTCGTCGGGATCTTCACCGAGCGGGACGTCCTGCGCCTCGCCGGCGAAGGGGTGGACCTCGACGCGACCCGGGTCGCCGACGTCATGACCCGCGACGTGGCGACCGTCACGCCCGACACCGAGCTGCTCGCCGCCGCCCGCCTTATGGGCGAGCGGCGGATCCGCCACCTCCCGGTCGTCGAGGGCGAGAACGTCCTCGGCGTCGTCGGGATCCGCGACATCCTCGGCGCGCTGGCGGAGCGCCTCTGGCGGACGCACGACGAGGACGCGCGCGAGACCGTCCACGAGCTGCTCTCGCGACGCTCGTAGCGACGGGTCAGAGCCGCCCCGCCTCGACGATCCGCTGCAGGAACTGCTGCGTGCGCGCCTCGCGCGGGCGCGTGAAGATCGCATCCGGCGAGCCCTCCTCGAGGATCACGCCCTCGTCGAGGAAGCAGACCCGGTCGGCGATGTCGCGGGCGAAGGCCATCTCGTGCGTCGCGATCACCATCGTCATCCCGGCCGCGGCGAGCTCGCGAATGACGTTCAGGACCTCGGCGACGAGCTCGGGGTCGAGCGCGCTCGTCACCTCGTCGAGCAGCATCAGGTCGGGCCGCATCGCGAGCGCGCGCACGATCGCGACGCGCTGCTGCTGGCCGCCCGAGAGCCGGTCCGGATACTCGTCCCGCTTGTCCGCGAGGCCGAAGCGCTCGAGCAGCTCGACCGCCCGCCCCTCCGCGTCCGCGCGCGAGAGCCTGAGCGCCCGGCGCGGCGCGAGCGTCACGTTCGCAAGCACGCTCATGTGCGGGAAGAGGTTGAACGCCTGGAAGACGATCCCGATCCGGCGGCGCACGCGGTTCACGTCCACCCCCCGCGCGGTGATCTCCTCGCCCGCGACGACGATCGTCCCGGCGTCGATCGGCTCGAGCAGGTTCACGCAGCGGAGGAAGGTCGACTTCCCCGATCCCGACGCGCCGATCAGGCACACGACCTCGTGCTCGGCGACCTCGAGGTCGATCCCCCGCAGCACCTCGAGCCTGCCGAACGACTTCCGGAGCCCCTCGACCGTGAGCGCGCTCATCGTCCGCCCGCCGCGAGCTCGCGCCGCCGGTTGCGCGCGATCAGCCAGTCGGTGAACCGCGCCATCGGGACGGTCAGGAGGATGAAGAGGAGCGCCGTCGCGAGGTACGGCGTGTAGTTGAAGCTCCCGGCGACCTCGATCTGCGAGGCGCGGAACGCCTCCACCGGCCCGATGAGCGCGACGAGCGCCGTGTCCTTCTGGAGCCCGATGAAGTCGTTCAGGAGCGGCGGCACCACGCGCCGCACCGCCTGCGGGAGGATCACGAAGCGCAGCGCCTGCGGCTGCGAGAGCCCGAGCGAGCGCGCGGCCGCCTCCTGGCTCGGGTGCACCGACTGGATCCCGGCGCGGTACACCTCCGCCACGTACGCCGAGTAGACGAGCACGAGCGCCGTCACGCCCCAGAAGAACGGCGACGTCGGCAGCCCCGAGA
Source organism: Thermoleophilia bacterium (assembly GCA_025930955.1). GTDB lineage: Bacteria > Actinomycetota > Thermoleophilia > Gaiellales > Gaiellaceae > JAICNY01. The sequence goes on along the minus strand of JAICNY010000014.1, from coordinate 1,701 downwards.
TCTGCAGCGTCGGCGCGCCGAAACCCAGGATGTAGATCACGAGCACCGTCGGGATCGACCGGAAGAGGTCGGTGTACGCCGTCGCGAGCAGCCGGAGCGGGAAGAAGACCGGCCCGGGCACGCTCCGCAGGACGGCGAGGAGGAGCGCGAAGACGAGGATCAGCACCTCCGCGACGAGGAAGAGGCGGATGTTCAGCCCGAACGCGCTCGCGATGTCCGGGAGCGACTCGCGGAACTGCTCGCCGGAGAAGAACGACCGCTTGACCTCCGGCCACCCCGGCGCGTTCGTCACGAGGAGGACGACGAGCCCGAAGAAGACGACCGTCGAGACGACCGCGATCAGGGTGCTGCGGGCGCCCTCCGACCGCGGCCCGCCGAGGATGCGGGAGCGGCGGCTGCCGAGCTGGGCCGGCTCGGGCATCGGGCTACGCGCGGGCGGCTACTCGAGGACCGGCGCGTCGGCCTTGTCCGCCAGCCACTCCTGCTGGATCTGATCCAGCGTGCCGTCCTCCTCGAGCGCGGCGAGCGCCCCGTTCACGCACTCGACGAGCGGGTTGTCGAGCTCGAACGCCATGGCGAAGTACTCCTGCTCGCCGACGCTCGGGAACTGGCCGACGATCGTCCCGTCCTCCACCTGGACCGCGGTGATGAAGAACGCCGTCGGGAGGTCGACGACGAGGCCGTCGATCTGGCCCGCGGCGAGCGCGGACACGCCGTCGTTCAGCGTGTCGTAGACGGACGGGTCCTCACTCGGCTGGACGTTCTCGACGATGTAGTCGTAGCTAGTCGTCCCGACCGGGGCGCCGAGCTTCGCGTCGGCCAGGTCGGCGATCGACGTGGCGTCGGCGATCGGCGAGGAGTTGAGCGCGACGACGGCCTGGTTCACGTCGTAGTACGAGTCGCTGAAGCTGACGTTCTGCGCGCGCCGCTCGGTGAAGGAGATCTGGTTGATGTCGAAGTCGAAGTCCTTCGGGCCCGGGCGAAAGGACTGGTTGAACGGGACGACCGTCCACTCGACCTCGTCCTCCGTGAACCCGAGCTCCTCGGCCACCGCGTAGGCCACGGCGCTCTCGAAGCCCTCGCCCGTGGACGGGTCGTTGATCTCCCACTCGGAGCCCTCGGGCGTGCCGCCCTCGAACCAGGGCGGGAAGGCCGGGTTGTCCGTCCCGACCGTGAGCTGACCCGGGTTGACGAGGTTCAGGCTCTCCTTGGCGCACGTGTCCTCCGCGGCCGTGTCGGTCGTGTCCGTCGCGGCCGTGTCGGCTGCGCCGGTCGTGACGTCGTCGGCATCGTCCTCGCCACCGCAACCTGCGGCGAGCGCGGCGAGCAGCGCGACGAGGGCGATCAGGATCGGCTTCCGCATCCGAGGCCGCCGAATGTACCACCTCCGGCAAGGGGCGAGCTACGCCGGGGCCTGCTGCCGCGCGGCCTGGATCTTGGCGAGGTATGCCTGCGTCTCGGGGCTCGCGAAGAACTCCTTCGTCTCCTCGTAGCCCCAGCGGTACAGGCTGTCCGCCTGCTCCTTTGGGAGGTCGAAGTTGATCGTCTTCACGTCGCGCGTCGGGATGCTGACGGTGCGCGCGGCGGTCGTCCGCCCGAGCTGCTCGCGGTCCCACGCCTCCATCGCCGAGAAGAACATCGCCTTGAGGAGCGACCGCGCCCAGAACGGCCGCCTGATCGGCCGGTACGGCAGCCGCTCGG
>JAICNY010000107.1 GCA_025930955.1 Thermoleophilia bacterium | reverse complement strand
GAACGGCTGCGCGCCCTCGTCGAGGACGACGGGCTCGCGGTCGAGGCCGCGCTCGAGGCCGTGCGGCGGACGACCGTCTTCACGACGCACACGCCCGTGCCGGCCGGGAACGAGCGCTTCGACGCGGGGCTCGTGCGGCGGCACGTCGAGGAGCTCGCCGAGCGGATCGGGCTCGGCTGGGAGGAGCTCGCCGCGCTCGGGCGGGCCGACGGGGACGAGGCGACCTTCGGCCTCACGCCGTTCGCCCTGCGGACGGCCGCGCGCCGTAACGGCGTCTCGCGCCTGCACGGCGAGGTCGCGCGCGGCATGTGGGCCGGCCTCTGGCCCGAGCGCGCCGCCGACGACGTCCCGATCGGCCACGTCACGAACGGCGTCCACCCGCGCACGTGGCTCTCGGAGGAGCTCGCGGGCCTGCTCGAGGCGCAGGGCGTCGGGCTCGACCGCGGCGAGAGCTGGGAGCGCGCGGAGGGGCTCGATTTCGGCGAGCTCGACCGGGTGCGGCGCGCCCGCAAGGAGGCGCTGCTCGCCCGGGCCGGCGCGCTCGACCCGGACGCGCTCACGCTCGGCTTCGCCCGCCGCTTCGCGACGTACAAGCGCGCGAACCTCCTGCTCTCCGACCCGGAGCGGTTCGCGGCGCTCCTCGCGGACGCCGACCGGCCCGTCCAGCTCCTCGTCGCGGGGAAGGCGCACCCGGCCGACGGGGGCGGCAAGGAGATCATCGAGCAGGTGGTCGCGTTCGCCCGGAGCCGGCTCGCCGGCGGCCGCGTCGTCTTCCTCGAGGACTACGACATGGCGCTCGCCCGCGCGCTCGTGCAGGGCGTGGACGTGTGGGTCAACGTCCCGCGCCGGCTCGAGGAGGCCTCGGGGACGAGCGGGATGAAGGCGGGCCTGAACGGGGCACTGAACCTCTCGGTCGCTGACGGCTGGTGGGACGAGGGGCAGGGTCCCGAGACGGGCTGGACGATCCCCGGCTCCGGCGCCGCCGACCAGGACACGGCCGACGCGGCCGAGCTCTACCGGCTGCTCGAGGAGGAGGTCGTCCCGGCGTACTACGCGGGCGGCGACGCCTGGCTCCGCCGCGCGCGCACGGCGATCGCCCGCACCGGCGCACGGTTCTCGAGCCACCGGATGGTCTCCGAGTACCTGGCCGGCTACTACGAGCCGGCGCACGCGGACGCGGGCTGATCAGTCGACGAGCTTCTTCGTCATCGCGTGGATCGCGATGCGCCACATGGCGAAGCCGAACAGGAGGAGCGCGCCGACGTGCAGGAGGTCGACCCACCCGTCGAAGCCGAACGCGGCGCCGCGGACGAGCTCGACGCAGTGGTGGAGCGGATTGAGCTGTGCGAGCACCTGGAGGAACTCGGGGAGCTGGTCGAGCGGGAAGAACGTCCCCGCCACGAGGAAGAGCGGGGTCAGGACGGCGCTCACGATGTAGTTGAAGTTCTCGAAGGACGAGGCGAAGCCGGCGATCGAGATCCCGAAGCAGGCCCAGCCGAAGCCGGAGATCCAGGCGATGAACGGCACGAGCAGCATCCCCCAGGTCGGGTCGAGCCCGAAGGCGATCGCGACGAGAAGCGGCACGCACCCGTAGACAGCGGCGCGCGTGGCGAGCCAGAGCGCCTCGGCCGTGACGATCTCCTCCGTGTCCACGGGCGCGGCGAGAATCGCGTCGTACGTCCGCTGGAACTTGTACTTGACGAACGTCCCGAACATCCCGGGAAACGCGCTCGAGAAGAGGACGGCGGTTGCGACGATCCCCGTCCCGACGAAGTCGACGTAGTCGTAGCCCGCGACCTGGCTCACGATCGAGCCGAAGCCGAAGCCGAACGCGAGCAGGTAGATCGTCGGCTCGACCGTGGACGAGAACGTGCTCGAGCGCCAGTACGACGAGTAGTTCACGACCTCGCGCACGAGGACTCCGGTCAGCGCGCGGCGGTCGAGGCGCCCCACCCGGCGGGCGCGCGACGCGACGTTCGCGGCGGCGGAGGCGGCGGTCACGCGATCTCCTCCCCGGTCAGGAGGACGAAGACGTCCTCGAGGTTCGCGGGGCGGCGCTCGCCCTCGACCGCATAGCCGTTCCCGGCCTCGGCGCCGAGGATCGAGACGCTCGTGCCGGTGCGGCGGGTGCGCAGGCCCGCGGCGCCCGCCTCGGCCTCGACCTCGGCAAGCCGGCTCGGCGGCCCGTAGACCTCGAGCGCCTCGCGCCCCGCGTGCTGGAGAACGAGATCGGACGGTGGCCCGGCGGCCACGGCCTTCCCGTGCGACATGATGAGGACGGTGTCGGCGAGGCGCTGCGCCTCCTCGATGTAGTGGGTCGACATGAGGATCGTCGTCCCCTCGCTCCGGAGGCTGTCGATGAGCGCCCAGAGCTCCTGGCGCACCTGCGGGTCGAGGCCGACGGTCGGCTCGTCCATGAGCACGAGCCGCGGCCGGTGCACGAGCGCGCGCGCGATCAGGAGCCGCCGGCGCATCCCGCCGGAGAGCTTGTCGGCGCGCGTGTCACGGCGGTCGACGAGGTTCGCCATGCGGAGCGCGCGCTCGATCGCCTCGCGCCGCTCGGCGCGCGGGATCCGGTAGAGGTGCGTGAAGACGAGCAGGTTCTGCTCCACCGTGAGCGTCGTGTCGAGGTTGTCGAGCTGCGGGACGACACCGCACTCTGCACGTGCCGCCTTCGACTCGTCGGGGAGGCGGAACCCGAGCACCTCGAGCTCGCCCTCGTCCGCGATCGACTGCGCGGTCAGGAGCCGCATCGTCGTCGACTTCCCCGCCCCGTTCGGGCCGAGCAAGCCGACGCACGTCCCGAGCGGGACGTCGAGGTCGAGCCCGTCGACCGCCGTGATCGCGCCGTAGCGCTTCACGACGCCGCGGAGGCGGATGGCGAGCTCGGTACTCATAACGGGGTGAAGCTACCTGGAACGACCCGGGACGGCGGTGAATTCTCCCGAAGGACTCGGCAGCGCCCGGAAACTCATCGGCCGACGAGGATCTGTAGGGTCGTCGAGTGCCGTTCGAGGAGGTGATGGCGCAGGCGAACCGGCTCCTCGTAGGGGCCCAGGCGCTCGGGGCGCTCACCGCGCGGCTGCGGCTCGACGAGCTCGGAGTCGAGGGCGACCCGGCCGTCCGGGCCGAGCTCGACCGCGTCGTCGCGGCGCTCGGACTCGCGGACGACGTCGCCGCGCTCGATCCCGCGGAGCGGTCGGTCGTCCTGTCGTTCGCGCGCTCCTACCTTGCGCAGGCGCTCGACCTCGTCGCGGAGCCGGCGCGGGCGGGCGCCTGGGGGTTCGACGACCCGGTGCTGCTCCAGGCCCAGGGCTCGGCGTCGGCGGTCGTCGCGCGCCTCCTCGACGCGGCCGAGCTCGTCCCGCCCGTCGCGCGCGTGCTCGACGTCGGCACCGGCGTGGCGGGCCTTGCGATCGCTCTCTGCCAGACGTTCCCCGGCGTGACCGTCGTCGGCGTCGACCCGTGGGAGCCGGCGCTCGCGATCGCGCGGGAGAACGTCGCCGCCGCCGGCGTCGAGGAGAGGGTGACGCTCGTCGCCTCGACGATCGAGGAGCTCGAGGACGAGGAGGGGTTCGACGTCGCGTGGCTCCCCTCGTTCTTCATCCCCGAGCCCGCGCTCGACGGCGCGATCGCGCGCCTCCACGCGCTTCTGCGCCCGGGCGGGACGCTCGTCGTCGGCGCGACGTACGGCGCGGACGAAGACCCGGTCGCGGCCGCGGTCGACGACCTCTTCACCGTGCGCGCCGGTGGCTCCGTCGTCCCCCCACACGCGATGATCGAGCGTCTGGTGGCCGCGAGCTTCTCCGACGTCCGGGAGGTCGAGCGGACGTGGGACGCGCCGCTCCGCCTGGTCGCCGCCGGGCGCGGCTAGCGGACGACGAACTTCGTCGAGCCGATCAGCTTCCCGTAGCGGCCGGCCGACTTCGGGCCGATGCCCGGCCACGCGTAGGCGAAGTAGGTGCCGGGCTCGAGCGTGTAGCGGCGGCCCTTGAACCCCCACGTGGACGGCAGCGCGTAGCGGGCGCGCGTCGGCCAGCGCGAGAGGATCTTGCGCTTGCCCCGCCAGAGCTGGACGTTGTAGTAGCGCGCGGTGGGCCTCGCCGCCCAGCGGAGGACGGGCGGCCCCGAGACCTCCGCCTCCCACGCGGGCACGAGGAACGCGCTCGGCCGCGCCGTCCGGATGACGAGCGGCGACCTGTTCCCGGCGATGTCGAAGCTCACCGCGCGGTAGTCGTACAGCCGGTCGTTCGTGACGTCCCGATCGACGTAGGACCTGGCGGTCGACGAGCGGAAGACCCGCCGCCAGTTCGACTTCCCGTGGGCGGCGCGGCTCACGACGACGCGGGCGAAGTCCCAGTCGGACGGGCTGCTCCAGCGCAGGCGCACGCGGCCGTTCTCGCCCTTCGCGGAGAAGTTCGACACCGTCGCCGGCGCGATCGTGTTCGCGACCGTGACGGTGAACGTCTCCTCCGCGGTGTGGCCCGCCCAGTCCGTCGCCGTACACTCGACGACCGTGGTGCCCCGCGGGAAGGTCGACCCAGGCGCCGGCGCGCAGTCGACGTCCGGCGACGGGTCGAGCGCGTCGTCGGCCGTGACGGCGTACGGGAACGGAGTTCCCGCCGCGGTGATCTGCTCCAGCGTCTGGTCGTCCGGGACCGACGTGAACGACGGCCCGACGGTGTCGACGTGGAAGACGGCATTGGCCGTCACCGTGCCCTTCAGGTTCGTCGCGCGGGCGGCCACCGAGTACGTTCCGTCGGCGAGCGCGGACGCGGGCCCGGCCGACCAGGTCCCACTCCCGACCGTCGGGGCGAAGGTCTGGAGCGGAGTTCCCGTGGTCTCGGTGCCGGCGTAGACGCTCACGGTCACGGCCGGCTGATCGGCCGTCCCGCTGAAGGAAGGGGTCGAGTCCCTCGTCACGGATCCGTTCGCGGGCGCCGTGAGCCCGATCGTCGGAAGCTCGATGTCCACCGTGAACGTCCGCGGCGCGGCGGAGCCGACGTTCTCGACGTCGTCCGACTGGCTCGCCGTGACGGTGTACTGCCCGAGCGGGAGCGCCGGCGCGACGACGAAGCTCCAGCCGCCGTTCGCGCCGACCGCCGCGGTTCCCTGGCGGATCCAATCGCCGTTCGTGTTGGTGCCCGCGTAGAGGCGCACGGTCACCGTCGCCACGTCGCCGGTGGCGGTTCCGGCCGTGCCGGTGATGGCGGGCGTCAAGTCGCTCGTCGTGGTCCCCGCGGCCGGCGACGTGATGGCGACCGGCGGAGCCGTCGTGTCCACCGTCCACCCGCGCGTCGCGGGCGGGCCGACGTTCCCGGCCGCGTCCACCGCTCGGACGGCGACCTGGTGGAAGCCGTCGGCGAGGTTCGTGTAGGTGGTCGGGCTCGTGCAGGGCGCCTCGGCGCCCGTGTCCAGCTTGCAGAGGAACGTCGCACCGTCGGCATGCGAGAACCCGATCTGGGCCGAGGTGGACTTCGTGCGCGCGGCGGGGCCCGTCACGGTCGGGGCTCCCGGGGCGGTGACGTCGACGGTGAAGAAGTGGCGTGGCGTCTCGGTGTTGTTCCCCGCCGCATCACGCTGATCGGCCTTCACGTTGTAGTCCCCTTCGGCGAGCGCGGGGGCGACGGTCACGCTCCACGCGCCGGTCGCGGGGTCGACGGCCGCGTCGAGCTGAGCGACCGGCTGCCCTCCGCCGCCGGAGCCTGCGCGCACCTGAACGCGGACGGTCGCCTCGTCGCCGGGCGCGGTGCCCGCCGTCCCTGTGACGTTCGGAGTCGTGTCGTTCGTGCTCGCTCCGTCGGCCGGGGCGAGGAGGACGAGGGTCGGCGCCGCCGCGTCGATCGTCCAGGCGTGCGTCGCCGGCGCGCCGGGCACGCCCTCGCCGTCGACGCCGCGTACGGCGAAGGAGTGCGCCCCCTCGCCGAGCGCCGTGTAGACGACCGGGCTCGTGCAGGTGCTGAACGCGGCGCCGTCCAGGCTGCACTCGAAGACGCTCACTTCCGACGACGTGAACGTGAACGTCGCCGTCGTCGAGGTCGTGGTCGCGTCCGGCTTCTCACCGATCGTGGGCGGACCGGGGACGGCAACGGCTGCGGCGCCCCCCGGGGCGAGAACGAGCACGAGCGGCACGAGGAGCGCCGCGAGGCGGGCGCGGGCCATCACATCGCCCCCGCGATGACCGCGAGCAGACCGACGCTGAGGAGGACGAGCGCGGCGAAGGCGAGATCGCCGCGTCGCCACACGAGCCCGCCGGAGACCGTGCGGAGGATCCGCGCCGGCGCCGCCGCGGCGGCGAGACAGACGAGCGCGATCGCCCCGAAGACGAGGAATACGCGCACGGCGAGCGGCGAGACGGCGGGTGGCGTCGTCACGACGACGGGTGTGCTCGCGCTCCGGTCGGACACGGGGCGCGTCGCTCCGGGAAGCGGCGGGTTTCCATCGCGCGGCGGGAACGCGGCAGCCGCGGCGGCCGCTGCGGCGGCCCTCCGCTTCGCGGCCTCGCGGGCGACCGCCTTCTTCCTGCGCTCGGCCTCCTCCGCGGCCCTGCGCCGCTCGGCCGTCTGCTGCGCCCGCTCACGCCGCGTGGGCGCTGCCGGCGGGGGCGGAGCCGGCGGCGTGGCCGGCGGAGGCGGCGGCGCCACGGGCGGCGGTGCCGGAGGCGGCGGCGCGGGTGGCGGCGCGGCCGGAGGCGGCGGCGGAGGTGGAGGCGGTGCCGGCTGAGGCGGCGGGTCCGGGAGCGGGACGGGCGGGACCTGGGCGTTCGCGCCGGCGGCCATGCCGAAGGCGGCGAGCATGCTCGCCATCACGATCGCGGGCCGCAGTACCCGACCGATTTTCCCCCGGCGATGCAATGCCTGGACCAAGGTAGCGCACCTCGGAGGCGCGTCAAGGCGGATCGTCGATCAGGTGCGGGGGTCGGTGCGCCGCGCGACGGGCGCGGACTCGGCCTGCTTCTCGATCACGTCGTAGCGCTCGCGGCGATCGACCACCCGCTCGAAGTCCTCGTGCGCGTGGCCCGGCGTGATCGCGAAGTGGGTGGGCACACCGCGCACGGCCTCGTACTCCGCGCGTGTGAGCTCGATCCGCTCGAGGCACGATTCCTCGCCGCACTCGCAGAGGAACTCGAGGAGGTCGCCCTCGGGAACGAGCTCGCTCACCTCCTCGATCCGCTCGTTGACCTGGCGGAAGAGCGCCTCGTTCTTGATCACGCGCCGCTCGCGGTCGTCGATGCGGCCGTCCCCGTCTCCGGGCCATTCCATGGAGACGACTGTAGCGGCACCGGGCCGAGCAGCGGAGCGGCCGGCTCGAGCGGCCGCGACGACCAGGCCGTTCCAGACGAGCACGCCGTCCGCGTCCTCCGCCGGCCGCGTCATCGCGAGAGCGCCTCGTGCAGCGGCGCCCGCGCCTCGTCTTCGGCCCCGTGCATCCGATCGGCGATGTGCGCCGCGACCCGCTGGCCATCGCGGCCTGCTCCGAGGACGAGCATCGACGCGAAGGAGTGGAGGAACGGCAGCCCGACGAAGTAGAGGCCCGGCTCGGACGCAACGACGCCGCGGTACTGGCGCGGGTAGCCGTCGTTCTCGAGCTCGAGCGGCAGGTCGATCCACGAGTAGTCGGGCCGGAAGCCGGTGCACCAGACGACGTTCGCGACCTCGAGCACCCGCCCGCCCTCGAGCTTCGGGAGCCCCCCGGCGGCGCCGGCCGTCCGCTCGAGGACGCGCTCGACTCCCGCGGCGGCGAGCTCGCGGCGGCGGATGCGGAGGAGCGGCCCGCCGTGCGACCGGATCTTCGGTCCGACCTTGCGCCCGACCGGCGTGTCCACCGTGACCACGCGCGTCCACGCGAGCCGCAGAAGCGGGAGCAGGACGCGCGCACGCCGGCTCTCGACCGGCACCGGAAGCTGGCCGGTGTCGCGCCCCGAGAGAATCGTCTCGTGCCCGGCCGTGGCGAGCTCGTAGGCGATGTCGGCGCCGGAATGAGCCGCCCCGACGACGAGCACCGGCCCGTCGGCGAGCTGGTGGTGCCCGCGGTAGTCGCGCGAATGAAGCTGCACGATGCGTGGGTCGAGCTCGGCGGCGAAGGCCGGGACGGACGGCGCGTCGAACGCGCCGGTCGCCACGACGACGTTCTCCGTCTCGTACCGCTGCTCGCCGGCGGTCACGACGTATCCGTCGCCGTCACGTGCGAGCGCGTCCGCGCGGACACCGGTCCGGACGGGCAGGTCGAGCGTTTCGGCGTACTGCTCGAGGTAGTCGCCCATCTCCTGTCCGCTCGGGAACGCGTGCTTCGGCGCCGGGAACTCGAGGCCCGGCAGCGAGTCGAAGCGCGCGGGCGAGTAGAGCCTCAGCGACGGCCACCGGCTCCGCCAGGAGTCGCCGACGCGCTCGCCCGCGTCGAGGATCACGAAGGACCGCCCCCTGCGGGCCAGGTGGTATCCGGTCGCGAGCCCCGCCTGCCCGCCTCCCACGATCACGGTTTCGAACTGCTCGGCCATCCCGTCTCCTTTCGGGTCGTCTTCCGGTCACGCTAGGCCGGAGGCGGAGGCGCGGCATCGGGCGGATCGGCCATCTTGCGCCCCTGCGGCCATGGTCATTCCTGACCAGCGGGGGTCAGGCGAGGCCGTGCTCGAAGGCGAACGCGGCCGCGGCGGTGCGCGACGAGAGGCGCAGCTTCGCGAAGATGTTCTGGAGGTGGCGGGCGACGGTGTGCTCGCTGATCACGAGGTCGGCGGCGATCTCGCGGTTGCTCTTGCCCGCCGCCACGAGGCGAAGGACCTCGAGCTCGCGCTCGGAGAGGCCGTGCGCGTCACCGCCGCCCTCGAGCGCGTCGACGCGGGCGACGTCCGGCCTCGCGCCGAGCTCCTCGAAGGCCGCGCGGGCCCCGGCGAGATCGCGGGCGGCGGCGTCCTCGTCGCCGAGCGCCCGGCACGCGAGCGCGACGAGCACGCGCGTGCGTGCGGCCTCGTACGGCGCCGCGAGCGACTGCCACGCCTCGCCCGCGGCACGCAGCGCGACGAGCGCCCCGCGCGCGTCGCCGCGGGCGAGCGCGACCGACCCGCGCGCCTGCGCGACGAGGCCGGCGAGCATCGGGCTGTCGTAGCCGGTGGCGATCTGCTCGAGCTCCGCGCATGCCCGCTCGGCGTCGTCGACGTCGCCCGCGGCGAGCACGATCTCGACATAGGCGGGCAACAGGCCCGCGCGCCGGAGCGGCTCGGTCACCTCCGCGTCGGCGCGGCGGATCGAGGCCACCGCGGCGTCCGTGCGGCCCTGGCCGAGCCGGAGCTGCGCGATGCCCGGCTGCGGCTCCCACCCGCGCCGGCCGGCCTCCTCGTACGCCTCCTCGGCCGCGCCGAGCTCGCCGCGCAGCCTGAGCAGCTCGCCGCGCCGGTAGCAGGCGAGCCCAGCCGCACGGCTCCCGGTCTCGAGCGAGCGCCGCGTCGCCCGCTCCGCCTCGGCGAGCGCGTCGCTCCAGGAGCCGTCGAGCTGGAGGATCTCAGCACGGTGCACGAGACAGCGGCCCGTGAACGCGAGCATCTCGGGCTGCTCGCCGCACCACTGCGAGAGCGCTTGCGTCCACTCGCGGGCGCGGCGGACGTCGAAGGCGTCCTGGCACGCGAGGATGACGCTGCAGTAGACGATCCCGGTCACGATCGGCGTGAGCTCGCCGGCGATCCCGGCCACCATCGCCTCGTCGAGCAGCGGGAGGCCCTCGTCGAACCGGCCCGCCTCCACGAGGAACTTCCCCTGCTGGTGGACGGCGAGGGCGACGAGGTCCGGGTCGCCGAACCGCTCGCCGAGCGCGGCCGCCTCTGCGGTCAGCTCGAGCGCACGCTCGAGATCGCCCTGCGCCGCATGGCGGAAGGCATGCGGAAGGCGGAGGTAGCCGCGCTCCGCGCTCTCGTCCGGCCCCTGAGCCAGGAGGCGCTCGGCGCGCGCGAGCCAGCCCGTGCCCGGGCCGACGTCGCCCCGCAGCATGAGGTGCATCCCGATCCAGAAGGCGGCCCGGATCGCGGCCGCCGCATCCCCCTCCTCGGCGTGGGCGTGGTGGG
>JAICNY010000027.1 GCA_025930955.1 Thermoleophilia bacterium | reverse complement strand
GGCACCCCCGGGGAGCTCGAGGAAGGCGAGGACGGGATTCCCGGCGTGACCGTCGAGCTGCGCGATGCGGACGGCGGCGTCGCCGCCACGACGAAGACCGAGGACGACGGCACGTTCGCCTTCGAGGACGTCGGGGACGGCGAGTACCGCGTCGCCGTCGGGCCGGCGACGTTCGGACAGCCGTTCGAGGGCGTCTCCTGGCTCGGGGCCCAGCTCATCACGCCCTCGATCATCATCGCCTACATCTGGATCTGGGCCGGGTTCGCGATGGTCGTGATCGCCGCGGGCCTCGCCGCGATCCCGCGCGACGTCCTCGAGGCGGCGCGCACCGACGGCGCGACGGAGTTCCAGGTCTTCCGCCGCGTCACGGCGCCGCTCCTCGCGCCCGTCCTCACGGTCGTCTTCATCACGATGCTCATCAACGTCCTCAAGGTCTTCGACATCGTGCTCGCGATCGCGCCCGGCTCCGCCGTGGACGACGCGAACGTGATCGCGGTCGCCATGTGGCGCACGGCCTTCAGCGGCGTGAACGACTTCGGTCTCGGGTCGGCCGTGGCCGTGTTCCTGTTCCTGCTCGTGATCCCCGTCCTGCTCCTCAACATCCGGCGCTTCCGGAGGGAGGTCTGATGGCCACGACGACCGCCGACGTGCCGGCCCCGCGCGAGCGCGACGAGACCGTCGGCGCGCGCATCGTGCGCTTCCTCAGCAAGGGGCCCGTCTATGCGCTCCTCATCTTCATCGGGCTGCTCTGGCTCGTCCCGACGCTCGGTCTCTTCATCACGTCGCTCCTTTCGCCGTCGGACTTCAACGAGGGCGGTTGGTGGCAGGTCTTCTCCGAGCCGGGGAAGCTCACAACGGAGAACTACGCGCGGCTCTTCGACACGGAGGCGATCACCTCGTCGCTCGTGACCACCGTCTGGATCGCCGTCCTCGGGACGATCCTCCCGCTCTTCATCGCCGCGCTCGCCGGCTACGCGTTCGCGTGGCTCGAGTTCCCCGGGCGCGACTGGCTCTTCATCCTCGTCATCGCGCTCCTCGTCGTGCCGCTGCAAATGGCGCTCATCCCGATCTTCTCGCTCTACAACACGCTCGGGATCTTCGACACGGTGATCGGGATCGCGCTCTTCCACACGGCCTTCGGGCTGCCGTTCGCGATCTTCCTCTTACGGAACTTCTTCATCGGGATCCCGAAGGACATCCTCGAGTCGGCGCGGATCGACGGCGCCTCCGAGCTGCGGATCTTCTTCCGCCTGATCCTGCCGCTCGGGATCCCGGCGCTCGCCTCGCTCGCGATCTTCCAGTTCCTCTGGACGTGGAACGACCTGCTCGTCGCGCTCACGTTCGGCCGCTCGACGCAGCCGATCACCGTGGCGATCTACTCGCAGCTGCGCCAGTTCGGGCAGAACATCGACCTGATCGCGACGGCCTCGTTCATCTCGCTGATCGTGCCGCTCGTCGTGTTCTTCGCGTTCCAGCGCTACTTCGTCCAGGGACTGCTCGCGGGCTCGGTCAAGTAGCGCCCGCTACGGTTGCGGCATGCGCTGCGCGATCGTCGGTGACGGGCTCGCGGGCCTGACGGCGTACGCCACGCTCCGCCACGGCGGGATCGAGGCGGGCGAGATCGCGGTGTTCGGCGAGGACCCGGACCCGGCCGCGGCGTGGCGGGCGCGCGCGTCGGCGATCCGGCAGCGGCGGATGCGCTCCGAGAGCGACGGGCACGTGGCGCCGACCTCGTTCCCCGGTCTCGCCGTGCGGGAGGCGGTGCGCCGGCGGCGGCTCGGGCCGGTGCTTCGCTCGGTCGCCGACCGCTACAACCCGACCGTCACCGACTTCCTCGAGCACGTCGCGGAGGTGCGGGAGCGGACGGGCTGGGACGCGAGCCATCGCGCCGCCCGCGTCGAGCGGATTTCGCCGGTCGACGACGGGTTCGAGGTCGACGGGCACGGCCGGTTCGCGCACGTGCTCGTAGCGCCCGGGCATCCGGGGCTCGTGCGGCCTGACGCGCTCGACGGTGACCCGCGTGTCGTCCACGCGTACGAACCGCACGGACACGACGGGCGTGTCGCGATCGTCGGCGCGGGGATGGCGGCCGCGACCGAATGGCTGAACGCGCTCGCCGCGGGCGCCGCGGTCGTCTCCGTCCGCCGGCGCCCGCCGGAGCGGCGGCCGCTCAACCTCCCGCGCCCGCTCTTCACCCGCCGCGGGCTCGCCGCCTACCATGCGACGCCTGCGCCGGCGCGCGCGGGGCTGCTGCGCTCCTGGCTCTCGCCGTCGTACCCGCCGGGGCGGGCGTGGGACGAGCCGGTCGAGGCCGCGCGGGGCGCGGGGCGCTTTTCCGAGGTCTCGATCGGGACGAACGGCGCGTCCGCCGACGCGCTCCTCGAGGCGCTCGAGGGCGTCGACCAGGTGGTGTGCGCGACCGGGTTCCGGCGCGGGTTCCGCCACGACCCGCTCCTCGCGCGGCTAGCGGCCGAGACGGGCCTCGAGACGTACGAGGACTGGATCGTCCTCGCCCCCGACGCGACCGTGCCCGCGCTTACCGACGAGCGGCGGACGCTCGCGCTCGCCGGCGTCCCGGCGCAGTGGGCGTTTCCGGCTGCCGACACGCTCGCAGGCGCGAAGTACGCGGCGCGCCGCTTTCTCGACCGGGTGAGGCGATGTCCTACACCCTGAGGGGCCGGCTCGAGTCGCGGCTCGTCGCGTCGCTCCTGCCGCTCGCCGTCGCGGTGGCCCTCGCGGCCGTGCTGCGGGAGTGGTGGCCGGTCGTCCTCGGCGCGCTCATGGTCGGAACGGGGGTCGCGCTCGACCTGACCGTCTACCACCGGCTCCTGCCGTACCAGCCGGGCTGGGCGGCGGTGCCGCTCGGCCTGCTCGAGCTCGCGGTGATCATGGGGCTCGTCCTCGCGTTCGGCGTCGCCGCTCCGCTCGGGGCGGCGCTCGCGTTCTTCGCCGGCGCCTGGCTCCTCGCGCAGGTCCTCGGCCACGCCGTGTTCCCGCTCGTCCGGTTGACGTACGGCGAGGACGGCGGGGAGCTCGGCCGACTGGGCGCGGTCGCGTCCGCCTCGGCGCTCGGGCTGCTCGCGTTCACCGGCGGCGTCGCCTGGGGAACGCAGCCGCCGACCGTCCACCTCGCGGGCGGCGTGCACCGGGGGCCGCTCGTCCTCGACGAGGCGCAGACGCTCGTCGGGCGGCCGGGGGCGATCGTCGAGGGCGGGATCGTGATCACGGCCGACGACGTGACCGTCCGGGACGTGACCGTGATGGACGGCGACTTCGGGATCGAGGTGCGCGACGCGGAGGACGTCGTGCTCGAACGCGTGACGGTCGCGGGCGCGGAGCTCGACGGGATCAACGTCCGGCGCAGCTCGGTCGTCGTCCGCGACTGCGTGGTCAGCCGGCTGCGAAGCGACTACGCGCAGGGGATCGACATCTCGTTCGGATTCGACGTCGCGCCGAGCCGCGTCGAGGGTTGCACGATCCTCGGCGGGATGGAGGGAATCGTCGCGCATTTCGCCCATGTCGATCTTCGTGACAATCGCGTGGTGGGAACGATGCTTCGAGGCATCACCGTCACGGAGATGTCAATGGGCGTGGTACGCGGGAATTCCGTCGCCGACGCGCTCGGGGTCGGGATCTTCTGCGGCGATTTCTCCGTGTGCGAGATCGATCGAAATGCGGTGATCGGGACGACCGCGGACGCGAGCTCGGGCGACAAGACGCGCGCCGGACATCCGATCGTCTCGCACTTCGGCGCGAAGGCCACGCTCGGAGAAAATGAGCTCGCGGAAAACGCTGCGGGGGTTGCCGCGTACATCGACGCGACGATCGAGCACCGCGGCCGCAATACCGGCGGCTAGAGCCGCCGTAATTCTCGTATACTCCGCAACCGTTCGATCGAGCCTCGTCAAGGAGGGGTTGTGGCAAAGAAGACAGTTCTCATATCCGACATGTCCGGGAAGGAGATTCCGGACGGCAAAGGAGCGACGATTCGCATCACGTTCCGCGACGCGCGCAAGGGCGTCCGCGAGCTCGACGTGACGGACGAAGAGGCCGAGCGCCTCGGCGGGCGCAGCGTCGCCCGGCGCGGCCGGCGGCCGAAGAGCGCCTCGTAGCGGCGGCTCGCGCGCGTCACGGCTCCTCCGGCCGCGGTCGTAAGAGCGGCCGGAGGCAGTCGTAGAATCACGGGGATGGGGCTCTCCCTCATCGTCGGCCCGGCGAACGCCGGGAAGGTCGCGCTGCTCCTCGGCCGGTACCGCGCGGCCCTCGAGCGGGAGCCCGTGCTCGTCGTCCCCAACCGGGCCGAGGTGGAGCGCATCGAGCGCGAGCTGCTCGCCGGCGCGCCGGCCCTCCTCGGCGGCTCGATCGGTACGTTCGACGATCTCCTCCGGCGCGTGGGCGCCCCGGCGGGCGGTGAGCGCCTCGGCGACGTCCAGCGCCGGCTCGTGCTCGCCTCGGTCGTCCGCGGCGCCTCGCTGAACGGCCTGTCGGCGTCGGCGCGCTTTCCCGGGTTCGCGGACGCGCTCGGACGCGCGATCGCCGACGCGGGCGCGGCGCTCGTCGACCCCGACGAGCTCGACGGGCCGCTCGGGGCGCTCTACGCCGCGTACCGCGCGGAGCTCGACCGGCTCGGCCTCGCGGACGCGGAGCTCGAGCGCCGCCGTGCCGCCGAGCTCGCCTCGCGCGACCTCGACGCATGGGACGGCGCACCCGTCTTCGCGTACGGCTTCGAGGACTTCACCGGCGCCGAGTGGGCGCTCCTCGAGGCGCTCGCGGGGCGCGGGGAGGTGACCGTCTCGCTTCCGTACGAGCCGGGGCGCGCCGTGTTCGCCTCGCTCGCGCGCACGGCCGGCGATCTGACCCGGCTCGCGGACGAGCGGGTCGAGGAGCTCGCCGCGCAGCCGTGGGACGCGGCCCGGGCGCTCACGCACCTCGAACGGACGCTCTTCGCCGACTCCGCGGCCCCCGCCGACGCGCCGCCGCTCGACGGCGCCGTCCGGTTCCTCGAGGCCGCCGGGTCGCGCGCGGCGCTCGAGCTCGTGGCCGAGGACGTGCTCGAGCTCCTGCGTGGCGGCGTGGCCGCGGAGGACGTGGCCCTGCTCTGCCCGTCGGTCGACCGCTACCGGGCTCCGCTCGAGACGGCGTTCGGTGCGCTCGGTGTGCCGTACGCGATCGAGGGCACGCTCGCCCTCGAGCGCACGCCCTTCGGTCGAGCGCTCCTCGGGCTGCTCCGCTTCGCGTGGCTCGGCGGCCCGCGCCGCTCGCTCTTCGCGTTCCTTCGCTCGCGCCATTCGGGCCTCGCGCGCGGGCGTGTCGACTTCGTCGAGGGCCGGCTGCGCGGGCGGGCGGTGTCCGACCCGGCTCGCGTGGAGGAGGAGGCGGTGAAGCTTCTCGGCCACGCACTCCCGCTCCTCGACGGGCTCCGCGAGGCTGGCCCGGTGACGGACGCCGTGCGCCGGGCGGCGGGCGGCATGCTCCGCGCGGCCTACGGGCTCGAGGCCCCGCCCGCGAAGGACGCGGCCGCCCTCGATCTCCGCGCGCACGAGGCGGTGCGCAAGGCGCTCGCGGAGATGGAGGGGTGGGCAGGGCTCGCGGGCGCCGAGCCGAGTCGCGAGCAGGTCGTCGCGGCGCTCGCCGACGTCCCCGTTCGCGTCCATCGCGCGCGCGAGCCGGGCCGGGTGGCCGTGCTCGACCTCTCGCGCGCCCGCACGCGCCGCTTCGAGGCGGTCTTCGTGCTGGGCCTGGAGGAGGGCTCGCTGCCCGGACGCGCCGTCGAGTCGCCGTTCCTCCCGGACGACGCGCGCCGCGAGCTCGAGGCGGCCTCCCCGCGCCGCCGGCTCGTTCGCCCGGACCGGCTCGAGCGCGACCGTTATCTCTTCTACGCCGCCTGCACCCGGCCGCGGCGGCGGCTCACCCTCGTCCGTGAGGCGGCGACGGACGACGGGCGCCCGGTCGAGGCGAGCCCGTTCTGGGACGAGGTCCGCTCACGCTTCGCGCCGGAGGAGGTCGCGCGCGCGACCCGCCGCCGGGCGCTCGCCGCGCTCACGTGGCCCCTGGAGCGTGCGCCGAACGAGCGCGAGCGCCTGCGCGCCACCGCTTCGCTTGCGGCCACCGAGCCGGACGACGCCCGCGGTCTCGCCCGCGCGAACGGCTGGGAGCGCAGGATCGACCGCGCGCTCGCCGCGCTCGACCGCGACACACGGCTCACGAACCCCGCCGTCCTCGGCCGCCTCGGCGCGCTCACGCGCTTCTCCGTCACGGAGCTCGAGACGTTCGCGACCTGCTCCTCGATGTGGCTCTTCGACCGCGTCGTCGACCCGCGCGAGATCGACCCGGAGCTCGACGCGCGCATCCGCGGCAGCGTGGCGCACCAGGCGCTCTACCGCTTCTACACGGGCCTGCCGAAGCGGCTCGGGATCGAGCAGGTCACGGCCGAGCGGCTCGACGAGGCGACCGAGTTCCTGCGCGAGTGCCTCTCCGAGGCGATCGAGGGCCAGGTCCGGATCGACCTGACGGAGGTCGACCGGCTCGAGCTCGAGGGAACGCTCGCGCGCGACCTCGAGCACTTCCTCCGCGCCGAGGTCGCGCTCGCCTCGCCGCTCGTCCCGCGCCGGTTCGAGGTGACCTTCGGGACGCAGGGCGCGGCCGTCGAGCTCCAGCGCGGGCTCGACCTCGGCGGGTTCACGGTCTCCGGAAAGATCGACCGGATCGACCTCGACCCGATGAGCGCGCGCGGGATCGTGCAGGACTACAAGTCCGGCGCCGGGGCGCACTCCGCGCGCGAGATCGAGACGCTCGGGAAGCTCCAGGTCCCGCTCTACGTCCTCGCGCTGCGGGACCTCGTCGGGATCGAGCCGCTCGGCGGGCTCTACCGCGCGCTCGCGGGTTCGCGCGCCGCCCGCGGGCTCCTCCGCGCGAGCGCCGAGGGCGACGGGCTCCCCGAGCTGCAGAAGGCCGACCTGCTCGACGAGGAGGAGTTCTGGGGCGCGGTCGAGGCGGCGAAGGAGCGGGCGCGCGACGCGGTCGGGCGGCTGCGCGCGGGCGACGTGCGCCACGACCCGCGCGGCGGCTCGTGCCCCTCCTGGTGCGAGCGCTACACGATGTGCCGGGTGCGGCGCGCATGACGGTGCGGGCGCCGAATCCCGAGCAGCTCGCGGCGATCGAGGAGCAGGGCGTCGTCTTCGTCTCGGCCGGGGCCGGGACGGGGAAGACGACCGTCCTCGTCGAGCGCTTCGTGCGCGCCGTCTGCGACCGCGGGCTCTCGCTCGAGAGCGTCCTCGTGATCACGTACACGGAGCGGGCCGCGGGCGAGCTCCGCGCGCGCATCCGGGAGCGCCTCGGCGAGCTCGGCCGGGTCGAGCTCGCGCGCGAGATCGACCGCGCCTGGATCTCGACCATCCACGGGTTCTGCTCCCGCCTCCTGCGGTCGCATCCGTTCGAGGCGGGGCTCGACCCGTCCTTCCGCGTGCTCGACGAGAGCCAGGCACGCGTCCTGCGCTCGGAGGCGTTCGCCGAGGCGCTCGCCCGCTTCTGCGCCGCACGAGAGCCCGGTCGGCTCGGGCTGCTCGCGACGTACGGCTCGCAGCGCCTCTCCGTCATGCTCGGCGGCGCCTACGAGCGCTTGCGCTCGGCCGGCCGGCCGCTCGAGCTCGGCGCCGGCGAGGGCAGCGGTCTCGCGCCCGCGCTCGAGGACCTCGCCGCGTGCGCGGAGGCGACGCTCGCCTCGCTCCCCGGCGACGCCGAGGCGCGCGGGCTCGCCGAGGCGGGGCTGGAGCTGGCCCGCGCGGCGGAGCCGGAGGCCGAGCGCCTGCTCGACCTCGCCGAGCTCCGCCCGGCCGGGAAGCGCGACGACCTCGCCGCGTTCGTCGACGCAGTGGCGACGGTCGAGAGCGCCGCCCTCGACGAGATCGCCGCGCGCGACCGAGACCTCCTGCAGGAGCTGCTCCGCGTCTTCGACCGCTGCTACGCCGAGGCGAAGGCGCGCGAGGCGGCGCTCGACTTCGAGGACCTCCAGCTCCGCGCGCGCGACCTCCTCCAGGACGACGCCGGCGTGCGGGAGCGGGCGCAGTGGCGCTTCCGCTCGGTGCTCGTGGACGAGTTCCAGGACACGAACCGGCTCCAGTGCGAGCTCGTGGACGCGCTCGGAAGCGAGGAGCTCTTCTTCGTCGGGGACGAGTTCCAGTCGATCTACCGCTTCCGGCACGCGGACGTCGAGGTCTTCCGCGAGCGGCGCGCGCAGTCGGGCGGCGTGCTCGCGCTGACGCAGAACTACCGCTCGCGCCCGGAGGTGCTCGGCGTGGTGAACGAGCTCTTCGGGACGGAGTTCGGGACCGACTTCGAGCCGCTCGTCGCCGCCGGCCGCTTCCCGGAGCCGCTCTTCGGGCCGGGCGTCGAGCTCCTCGTCACGGACAAGGCGGCGTGGAAGGGCACCGGGACGCACTGGCGCGAGGCCGAGGCGCGGCGGCTCGCGCGGCGCGTGCGCGAGCTCGTCGACGCGGGCGAGGCGACGCCGGGCGAGGTCGTGCTTCTCTTCGCCGCCGGGACGGACGCCGAGCGGTACGAGGAGGCGCTCCGGGCCCAGGGCCTGCCGACCATCCGCGCGGCCGGGCGCGGCTACTTCGGCCAGCAGCAGGTGGCCGACCTCGTCGCGTACCTGCGGCTGCTCCAGAACCGCTACGACGACGAGGCGCTCGCGGCGGTGCTCGCGTCGCCGTTCGTCGGCGTCTCGAACGACGCGCTCGTCCTGCTCCGCCAGGCGGCGGGGCGGAGGCCGCTCTTCAGCGGCCTCGAGCGCGAGCTCCCGAACGGGATCGGGCCGCGCGACCGGCGGCTCTTCGAGGCCTTCCGGCAGCGGTACGAGCGGCTGGTGCGGACGAGCGAGCGCGTGGGGCTCGAGCCCCTCTGCGAACGGATCGTCGTCGAGCACGACTACGACCTCGCGGTGCTCGCCCAGTGGGACGGGCGGCGGCGCTACGCGAACCTCCGCAAGCTCGGCCGGCTCGCGCGCTCGTACGAGTCGCTCCGCGGCCCGGATCTCGAGGGGTTCGTCCGCTTCCTACGCGACCAGGAGGCGGCCGGCGCGCGCGAGGTCGAGGCGGTCGCGGAGGAGGAGGGCGCCGAGGCCGTGCGGCTCCTGACCGTCCACGCTGCGAAGGGGCTCGAGTTCAAGGTCGTCGTCCTCGCCGACGCGGGCCGCGTGCCCCCGTCCCCGGCCGCCGACGAGATCCTGTGCCTGCCCGACGGGCGCTTCGGCTTCCGCGTCGTGAACCCGGCCACCGGGCGGCGCGCCGGCGCGTTCGGCTGGGACGACATGCGCGACGCCGAGCAGACCGCCGACCAGGCGGAGAACCGCCGGCTCCTCTACGTCGCGATGACGCGCGCGATCGACCGGCTGATCGTCTCGGGCGCGGTCGACGCGACGAGCCGGCGGGACGGGAACGCGCCGCTCCGGTGGATCCTCGGGCGGCTCGAGATCGACCTCGACGGGGACGGGCGGCACGAGCTGGAGCGCGGCGGGGCGCGGCTCGTGCTCGAGGTGCACCGGCCGGGCGAGGAGGAGGAAGCTCCGGTTGAGCAGGCCGCGCCGCAGCTCCAGCTCTTCGCGCCGGTGGAGAACGGCGGCGGGCCGCGGCCGGCGCTCGAGCTGCCGCCGCTTGCAGAGGTGCCGGCGCCGCCCGCGAACGCGCTCCGGCGGCTCTCCTTCAGCGCGCTCGCCCTCTACGAGCGCTGCTCGTACCGCTTCTATGCCGAGCGGTTCGTCGGGTTGCGGCCGGCGGACGACGTGCGGGCGGTCGCCGGCGTGGAGGGGCTCGCGGCGACGGAGCTCGGCGACGTCGTCCACGTCCTGCTCGAGCACGGCGTGGCGGCGGAGGAGGTGCGCGACCGGGCGCTCGAGCTGTATCCCTCCGCGACGCCGGACGACCTCGACCGGATCGAGGCGCTCGTCGCGGCCTGGCACGGCTCACCGCTCGCGCGAAGGCTGGCGGTTGCCGAGGGCGTTCGGCCGGAGCTCCCGTTCGCGTTCGAGCACGACGGAGTCCTCATCCACGGCCGGTTCGACCTCTTCGGGCTTGCGAACGGCAGGGCACTCGTCGTCGACTACAAGACGAACCGGCTCGAGGGGCTCGACCCGGCCGACGCGCTCGAGGAGGGTTACACGCTCCAGCGCCTCGTCTACGCGCTCGCGGCGTTCCGCGCCGGGGCAGAGGAGGTGGAGGTCGCGTACGCGTTCCTCGAGCGGCCGCACGAGCCGGTCGTGACGTCCTTCTCGAGCGAGGACGCGGCCGGGCTCGAGGGCGAGCTGACGGAGGCGATCCGGCGGATCCGCGAGGGCGAGTTCCGCCCGACGCCGGGCGAGCTCGCGTGCCCGGGCTGCCCGGCCCTCGACGTGGTCTGCGCGGGGCCGCGCCTGCTCGAGCCCTAGGCGAGGCCTCCATGCGGTGAGTCTACGGGCGGACGCCGACCGGCTGGCGTAGCCTCTCGCCGTGTTCTCGCGCACGGCGCATCTCTACGACGCGATCTACGCGTTCAAGGACTACGCGGCCGAGGCGGACATGCTGCGCGCGCTCGTCGAGGAGCGCGCGCCCGACTCCCGGACGCTCCTCGACGTCGCCTGCGGGACGGGGAAGCACCTCGCGGAGCTGCGCCGCTGGTACGACGTGGAGGGCGTGGACGTGGATCCGGCGCTCCTGGCCATCGCGCGCGGGCGGCTGCCGGACGTCCCGCTCCACGAGGGCGACATGATCACGCTCGACCTCGGCCGGGCGTTCGACGTCGTCACGTGCCTCTTCTCGTCGATCGCGTACGTCGTCACGCCGGAGCGGCTCGCGGCCGCGACGGCGGCGCTCGCGCGTCACGTCGCGCCGGGCGGACTCCTCGTCGTCGAGCCGTGGATCCTGCCGGAGCAGTGGGTTCCCGACCACATCGGGGCCGTCTTCGTCGACGAGCCGGAGCTGAAGGTGGCGCGGATCAACTCGCACGGCGGGACGCCCGTCGCGGACGTCCTGGTCATGGATCTCGCCTACCTCGTCGGCACGCCGGAGGGCGTCGAGCACATCGTCGAGCGGCACGAGGTCGGCATGTTCACGCGCGAGCAGTACCTCGGCGCGGTCGAGGCGGCCGGCCTCGCGGCGGAATGGATCGAGGGCGGGCTGATCGGCCGCGGGCTCGCGCTCGGGACGCGTGGCGCGTAGCTACGTCCACGAGGCGCGGCGCCGCGTCGGCCCGAAGCGGGCGCGGATCCGGCCGGTCATCGAGCGGTTGGCGCTCGAGCACCCCGACGCGGTGATCGCGCTCCGCTTCCTGGACGACATCGAGCTGCTCGTCTCCGTGATGCTCTCCGCGCAGACGACCGACGTCACCGTGAACCGGGTCACGGAGTCGCTCTTCCGCAAGTACCGGCGTCCGGAGGACTACCTCGCCGTGCCGCTCGAGGAGCTCGAGCGCGACATCCGGCCGACCGGGACCTTCCGGCAGAAGGCCCGGAACCTGCAGGGCGCGATGCGGATGCTCGTCGAGGAGCACGACGGAGAGGTTCCGACCCGGCTCGAGGAGCTCGTCCGGCTCCCCGGCGTCGGGCGAAAGACGGCGAACGTCGTCGCCGCCGAGCGCGGCGCCACGCAGGGGATCGTCGTCGACACGCACGTCCGGCGGCTCTCGCAGCGACTCGGCTTCAGCCGGCAGGAGGATCCGGTGAAGATCGAGCGCGACCTGCGCCGCCTCGTCCCGCGCGCGGACTGGGCCCGGTTCCCGCACCTGCTCATCTGGCACGGTCGTCGCGTCTGCATCGCGCGGGCCCCGCGCTGCGCCGACTGCGTCCTGAACGACCTCTGCCCGTCGAGCCGCGTCTAGCGCGGCCACGGCTTGAATGGCCACCCGGCATCGGGGCACCCCGGCCCACCACCCACTTCCGAGTCTAATCCGCCGAACCGCGCGCACCGTGCCGACTTCGTCACGGATGTGTGTCAGGCGAGCGCGAGGATCGCGATCCCGGCCGCGACGAGCACCGCGCCCGCGAACCGTACCGGCGACATGCGCTCCGGGAGAAACGGGATCGTGAGCAGCGCGGCCCACACGACCCCCGTCTCCCGGAGCGCCGCGACCGGCGCCGCCGGCGCCCGCCCGAGCGCGGCGAGCGTCAGCGCGAACGAGCCGAACATGATGATCCCGACGACGGCGGGCGCCCATCCGGCCTCGGCGCGGAGCGCGGCGCGGCCCTTGACCGCGCCGATCAGCCCGGCGTACGCGAGCGCGGGCCCGACGAGCACGATCTCCAGGTAGGGAAGCGGCGCCGCGTGCCGCATGCCCTCCTTGTCCACGAGCGTGTACGCGGCGATGCAGGCGGCGATCCCGACCGCGAACGCCGTTCCGCGCGCGTCCGCCCCGTGGACGCCCCGGACGAGGACGACTCCCGCCGCGATCACGCCCACGCCGAGCGCCTGGCCGAGCGTCGGATCCGCGCCGAGCACGACGAGCGCGGCCGCGAGGACGAGCACGGGCGCGAGGCCGCGCGCGAGCGGGTAGACGAGCCCGAACTCGGCCCGCCGGTAGGCGCCCGCGAGGAGGACGAAGTACACGAGCTCGAGCCCGGCGCTCGCGGCGATCCACGGCCACGCTTCCCGCTCGACGTCCCAGGTGAGCGCGGCGACGGGTGCGAATGCGACCGCCGCGACGACGAGCGCGACCGCCGTCGCCGCCTCGGGGTCGCGCGCCCGCGCGAGGAGCAGGTTCCAGACCGCGTGCAGGCCGGCCGCGCCGAGCGCGAGGAGGAGGGCGGAGGTCGGCACGCGGGCGAGCCTACGTGACGGTTCCGACACGCTTCGGGCACGATGCGTGCGCTTTCGGCGAGTAGCGTCGTGGGCGTATGCGCGCCGTCGACCTCGCCGTCTTCGCGGACGCGCTCGCGGGCCGCGCGGGCGCGCTCGCCGCGCGGCTGGAACGTGGGCGCGACCTGATCCGGCAGGCGGCGATCGAGCGCGAGGCGCGCCGGTCGCTCGGGGCCGAGACCGTGGCGCGGCTCGTCGAGCTCGGCGTGCTCTCCCGGGCGGACGCGCGCGGGCTGCACGCCGAGTCGCGCAGGCTCGCGGCCGATCTCGCCGCCGTCGAGGAGCTCCAAGCGTGGGTCGAGGCGCGCCTCTTCGCCGAGCGGGAGCGCGAACGCGAATCCGAGCCCGCGCGGGACGCCGCGTGAGCGCGCCTACGCCGGCGCGAGCGCGACGAGGAGACCGCCGTCCTCGTCGTAGGCGGGGAAGAAGTCCACCTTGACCGCCTTCCGGACGCCTGCCTTCGTCTCGAGCTCGAGCTCCTTGCCGAGCTGGCGGACGCCCCACTCGACCGCGACCTCGGCCGGGCTCGGGCGCTCGCCGCTGCCCAGGCCGAGCGCCTCCTCGACCTCCCGGCCGAGCAGCTCGCGCTCCTGGAAGCCCGTCAGCTCGAAGACGCCGCGGCCGGCCGCCAGCACGCGCCGGTCCTGGTCGCAGACCACGAACCCGGTCGACGGCCCGGGGTAGTAGTCGTCCATCAGCTCGAAGAGGAAGCCGAAGCCGCAGCTCGGGCACCCCACCGCCTGATGCGTGAGGCCGTCGCGTCGGTCGTGGTCGATCGACCGGCGCTTGCAGTTCGGACAGATGAAGTAGGGCACGACGGCGATGCTAGCCACGCCCCGGCAGGCCGGCGCGGGTCAGCCTCCGCGTCCGGCTACCAGTTGCGCGGGGTCGCGAGCGCACCCTCTTCGACGAGCGGCTGCGGCTCCCCGCCGTCACGTGCGGCAAGGAAGCGCTCGGCGTCGAGAGCCGCCTGGCAGCCCATCCCGGCTGCGGTGATCGCCTGCCGGTACACGTGGTCGACGACGTCCCCGGCCGCGAACACGCCCGGGGCCTTCGTCACCGTGGACTTGCCGTCGGTGAGGAGGTAGCCGGCGTCGTCCATGTCGAGCTGACCCCTGAAGAGCGCGGTCGTCGGGTCGTGGCCGATCGCCACGAAGATCCCGTCCGTCGCGAGGTCGGTCGTCTCGCCCGTCTTCACGTTGCGCACGCGCACGGCCTCGACCTTCTCGTCGCCGAGCACCTCCTCGACGACCGAGTCGAGCACGAGCTCGATCGCCTCGTTCGCGCGGACGCGGTCGACCATGATCGGCGACGCGCGGAAGGCGTCGCGGCGATGGACGAGCAGCACCTTCGACGCGAAGCGGGTGAGGAAGAGCGCCTCCTCCATGGCGGAGTCGCCGCCGCCCACGACGACCACCGTCTTCTCCTTGTAGAACGCCGCGTCGCAGGTCGCGCAGTAAGTGACCCCACGTCCCTGGAGCCGCTGCTCGGACGGAAGCCCGAGCTGGCGGGCGGTGGCGCCCGTGGCGACGATCACCGTCTCGGCGCGGTGCTCCTGCTCGCCCGTCCACACGCGGAGCGGCTGCGAGGAGAAGTCGACGCGCGTGACGTCGTCGGTCACGAACTCGGCGCCGAAGCGCTCGGCCTGCCGGCGGAAGTCCTGCATCATCTGCGGCCCGAGGACGCCGTCCGGGTACCCCGGGTAGTTCTCGACGTCGCTCGTGATCATGAGCTGGCCGCCCCACTGGAACCCCTCGATCACGAGCGGCTCGAGATTCGCACGCGCGCTGTAGAGCGCAGCGGTGTAGCCGGCGGGGCCGCCGCCGATGATGATGACCTTCCGGATGCCGTTCTCGCTCACGCGTTCCTTTCTCGCCGCAGGGCTGGATGCCCGAAACTCGGTGCCACCACGTAGAACGACCGGGAGGCGGCGGATGTTCCTGTTAGCTTCCCGGCCAGGCTGGCAAGGATAGCGAGGCGGATGGCCGGAACAGTCTCCTGGGACCTGGTGCGCGATCTCGCCGCCCGCGAGGTCGGCGCGGGTTGCGCGGTGAGCCTCTACCTGAACCTTGATCCGCGCGAGACGCTGAATCGCGGCGACGTCCAGACGAGGCTCAACTCGCTCCTCGACCAGGCGTCGCGCTCCGAGGCGCTCGGCGCGGACGCCTCCGGCGAGGTACGACCGGCGCTGCGCGCCGACCTCGACCGGATCAGGCGCTACGTCGAGAGCGAGCTCGTCCGCGAGGGCGCCCACGGGCTCGCCGTCTTCGCGTCGTCGCTCGACGGGCTCTGGCAGCCGCTCGAGCTCGTCGACTCGGTCGCGGACGAGGTGCACGTCGCGCGCCGGCTGGCCCTCGCCCCGCTCGCGACGCTCGCCGGTCGCGGATCGGGCGCGCTCGTCGTCGTCGCCGGGCGCGAGGCCGGCCGCTTCTACTCGCTCCGCGGCGGGCGGCTGGAGGAGATCACCGACCTCTCGACGGATACGCCGGGCCGCCACGACCAGGGCGGCTGGTCGCAGGCGCGGTTCCAGCGGCACATCGACGAGCTCGCGGCGGGCCACCTGCGCGCCGTCGCGGAGGAGATCGACCGCCGCGTCCGCCGAGCGGGCGGCGAGGTCGACGTCGTGGTCGTCGCGCCGGAGGAGAGCCGCGCCGAGCTCGCCGGCTACCTCACGCAGCACGCAGAGCACGCGCTGGCGGGCTGGGCGCTGGCGGAGGCGCACGCGGGGCCCACCGATCTCCAGGCGGTCGTCGAGCCCGTTCTGGCGGAGCGCCGTGCCGCGCGGGAGCGGGAGCTCGTCGAGCGCTGGCGCGAGGGAAGCGGGAACGACCGCAGCACGGCCGGCTGGGGGCCGACGCTCACCGCGCTCTCGGACGCCCGCGTCGAGACGCTGCTGGCCGCCCCGAACGGCGCGCGCTCGGTCTGGCGCTGCCCGTCCTGCGGGCGCGCCGCCGCCGAGCCGGGCGAGTGCCCGCTCGACGGCGAGCGGATGGAGGAGGCGCCCGACGGCCTGGGCGTCGCCCTCGAGCTCGCGCTCCGGAACGGCGGCACGGTCTGGATCGCCGAGGGCCCGGAGCTCGGCCCGGCCGAGGGAATCGGCGCGATCCTCCGCTTCTGAGCCGGCGCGGCCCGGGCTACGCCGCGTCGCGGGCCTGTGGGAGCTCGGCCACCTCGCCACGCTCGCCCGCGAGCTCCGGCGCCTGCGGGAGCTGCGGCGCCCGGTCGACCGGGTCGACGATCGCGATCTCCTTCGACCCGCCCGCGCCGTGATCGGCGAGGCGCCGCGCCGCGGGGAGGACGCGCCGCTCCAGCGACCCGACCGTCTCGTTGTACGCGCCGACCGCGCCCTCGAGCCGCTGGCCGAGCTTCGCGAAGTGCTCGCCCATGGTCGCCAGGCGCTGGTAGACGTCCCGGCCGAGCGCGCTCACCTCGCGCGCGCTCTCGGCGACCTTCTCCTCGTGCCAGAGGAGCGACACGGTCTTCAGGAGGCTGATGAGCGTCGTCGGCGTGGCCACGATCACCTTCTGGCCCACCATCTCCTCGAGCAGCGTCGCGTCGTGCTGGAGCGCGGCGCTGAAGAACGCCTCGCCCGCGATGAAGAGGACGACGAACTCCGGCGACGGCTGGAACTGCTCCCAGTACGCCTTCTGGTTCAGCTTCTGGATGTGCTGGCGCACCTGCCGCGCGTGGTCGGCGAGGTGGGCGGCCCGTGCATCCTCGTCGGTCGCCTCGACGGCGAGGAGGTACGCCTCGAGCGGCACCTTCGCGTCGACGACGACGTTCTTGTTCCCCGGCAGGCGGACGACGACGTCGGGGCGCATGCGCCGGTCGTCCACGCTCGCGGTCGTCTGCTCGGTGAAGTCGCAGTGCGCGAGCATCCCTGCCATCTCGGCGACGCGGCGGAGCTGCATCTCCCCCCAGCGGCCGCGCGCGGCCGGGTTGCGGAGGGCGGTGACGAGGTTCCCGGTCTCGGCGCGGAGCCGCTCCTGGTTCTCGGTGAGCATCTTGACCTGTGCCGTGAGCGAGCCGTAGGCCTCGCGGCGGGCGCTCTCGAGCTGCCGGCCCTGTGCGTCGACCCGCTCGAGCGACTCGCGGATCGGGCGGATCATCTGCTCGACCGCCTGGCGCCGCTCCGTATCGGCGCGGGCCGTCTCGGCCTGGAGGCGCTCGAGGCTCGTCTGGACGGTCTCGGCCGAGAGCGCCTTGAACGCGTCCTTCATGTCGGCGGCGGCGTGAATCGTCGCCTCGAGGGCGGCGACGCGCGCGCGGGTGACCGCCCAGACCGCGAGGCCTCCGGCGAGCGCTGCTGCGAGGGCGACGAATACGTAGGTCATCGGTCTACGAACGCTAGGGACCGGCCCGGACGGCATGGAAGAATGGGCGGATGCGCGACCCCGTCACCGTCGCGTGCGCCCAGATCGAGCCGGTCGTCCTCGACCGGGAGCGCACGCTCGACCGACTCGAGGAGCGCACGGCCGAGGCCGCAGCCGCGGGCGCGGGGCTCGTCGTCTTCCCGGAGGCGTTCGTCCCCGCGTATCCGTCCTCCGTCTGGGCCCGCGCGCTCGCCGGCTGGGCGGATCCGCGCGCGAAGGCCGCGTTCGCGCTCCTCGCGCGCGAGTCCGTGGAGGTTCCCGGCCCGGCTGTCGACCGGCTGGGCCAGGTCGCCCGCGAGCGCGGCGTCTGGCTCGTCACCGGCGTGACGGAGATCGACCCCGAGCGCCCGGGGACGCTCTACAACACGCTCCTCACGCACTCTCCCGAGGGAGAGCTCGCGCTCCGCCACCGCAAGCTCGTCCCCACGAACCACGAGCGGCTCGTCTGGGGCCCGGGCGACGGCTCGGGGCTCCACGTGATCGAGACGCCGATCGGGCGGATCGGCGGCCTCATCTGCTGGGAGAACTACATGCCGCTCGCGCGCTTCGCGCTCTACGAGACGGGCGTCGAGATCTACGTCGCCTCGACCGCCGACGACTCCGACGAGTGGCAGGCGACCCTCGTCCACATCGCCCGCGAGTCGCGCTCGTTCGTCGTCAGCCCGTGCCACTTCCAGCGGGCGGCCGCGTACCCCGACGACTTCCCGCTTCGCGCGGAGCTCGAGGGCGTCGAGATCGTCGGGCGCGGCGGCAGCGCGATCCTCGGCCCGGACGGCGCGTATCTCGCGGGGCCGCTCTACGACGAGGAGGGGATCCTCTACGCGGAGCTCGATCCGTCGCGCCTCTACGAGGAGCGGCAGCGGTTCGATCCCGCCGGGCACTACCACCGGCCGGACGTGCTGGGGCTGACGGTTCGGCGGCCGGACGGCTGACGAACGCGGTACCGTTTATTTCCCCGTGGCGAAGAAGGATCGAGCCCCCACACCGCCTCGCCCAGTCCAGGCGCCGAAGGTCCGGAGCACGCGCGAGCCGCGCGATCCGCGGCGTACGCGGCTGCTCATCGCGGCCGTGGCCGGCATCGTGCTCCTCGCCGCGGCGATCGGCGGGATCGCCTATGCGATGACGCGCGACGGCGGCGAGGGCGGCACGGAGGCCGGCGCGGTTTGCGACATCACCACGGTCGAGGCGCAGACCCAGCAGCACGTCCCGCCCGGCGACATCGACCTCGAGGAGTTCGAGTACAACACGTATCCGCCGTCGTCCGGCCCGCACAACCCCCAGCCGGCGCTCTACGGCGAGTATCAGAGCCCCGTCCCGACCGACCGCTATCTCCACAGCCAGGAGCACGGCGGCATCACGATCCAGTACGGCGCCGAGGTGCCCGAGGACGTCGTCCAGCGGCTCGTGAACTGGTTCCGCTCCGACCCGCGCGGGCTGATCCTCGCGCCGCTCGCCGACGAGCCGGAGGCCGAGGACCTGCAGGACAAGATCGTCCTGACGGCCTGGGTCGCCGAGCGGGAGGTCGAGGACGACCCGCGCTCCGAGATCACGAAGCAGGAGGGCAAGCTCGCCGTCTGCGACACGTTCGACGAGGGCGCGTTCGACGATTTCAGGGACGACCACATCGCCCGCGGGCCCGAGCTCTTCGCGCTCGACGACCTCATGCCCGGCCAGGGCTAGGCTACGACCGCCGGGGTGGCGGAACGGTAGACGCGGGGGACTTAAAATCCTCTGCCTTCGGGCGTGTGGGTTCGAATCCCACCCCCGGCATCGACGGGTCGGGCGCGGCGACGGACTAGCCTTCGTCCGTGATCCTGATCGGCGCGATCCTGCTCGCGATCTACGTGCTTCCTTCGCCGTGGGGCGTGATCGCCGTGATCGGGGCGGCGATCGTGGAAGCGGGGGAGACCGGCTTCTGGTTCTGGCTCTCGAGGCGGCGGAAGGTACAGGCCGGGGCCGAGACGCTCATCGGGGCGGGCGGCGTCGTCACCTCCGCGTGCCGGCCGGAGGGGCTCGTGCGCGTCCAGGGTGAGCTCTGGGCCGCCTACTGCCGGTACGGCGCCGATCCGGGCGACGCGGTTCGGGTCGTCTCCCGGGACGGGCTCGTGCTCACGGTCGAGCGCGAGCGGGCCGGGGCGCCTGCATAGACTGGCCGCCGTGTCGAGCGAGGCCGCGACAGCCGTCCGGGGCGACCTGCCGCCCGAGCTCGACGATCCGCTGTTTCGCACCGCGCTCGGGCAGCTCGACGGCGCGCTCGAGCGCGCCGGCGTGAGCGACTCGGTCGCCGAGGTGCTCCGGTTTCCCGAGCGGGCGCTCTCCGTGGCGATCCCCGTCCGGCTCGACGACGGGACGCTAGCCGTCTTCCCCGGCTACCGCGTGCAGCACTCGAGCGTGCTCGGGCCGACGAAGGGCGGCGTCCGCTACGACACCGCCGTCACGCTCGGCGAGTGCGCGGCGCTCGCGATGTGGATGACGTGGAAGTGCGCGCTCCTCGGCCTCCCGTACGGGGGCGCGAAGGGCGGCGTGCGCTGCGATCCCAGGTCGCTCTCGCTCGTAGAGCGGGAGCGGCTCACGCGCCGGTTCACGTCGGAGCTGCTTCCGATCATCGGCCCGCAGCGCGACATCCCCGCGCCCGACATGGCGACCGACGCGCAGACGATGGCGTGGATGATGGACACGTACTCGATGCAGGTGGGCCACGCGGTGCCGGAGATCGTGACGGGCAAGCCGCTCTCGGTCGGCGGCTCCGTCCTGCGGCCCGAGGCGACGGGGATCGGCGTCGTCATGGTCGTCGAGGGCGCCGTCGAGCGGCTCGGCTGGACGCTCGACGGAGCGCGCTGCGTCGTCCAGGGCTTCGGGAAGGTGGGCGCGATCGCGGCCGCGGAGCTCGCCGCGCGGGGCGCGCGCGTCACGGCGGTCTCCGACATCGAGGGCGGCATCCACGCCGAGGGCGGGCTCGACCTGGCCGCGCTCGACGCATGGCTGCGCGAGACGGGCGGGATCGCCGGGTTCGAGGGCTCACAGCGGGTGACGAACGCGGAGCTGCTCGAGCTCGACTGCGACGTCCTCGTCCTCGCCGCGACCGAGCGGCAGGTGACGGAGGCGAACGCGGGCCTGATCTCCGCGCGGCTCGTCGCGGAGGGCGCGAACGGGCCGACGACGCTCGAGGCGGACGAGATCCTCTTCGCGCGCGGGATCCCGGTGCTCCCGGACATCCTCACGAACGCGGGCGGCGTCGCCGTCTCGTACTTCGAGTGGGTGCAGGACCTCCAGCGGCTCTTCTGGGGGCCGGACGAGATCCGGACGCGGCTCGGCGACCTCATGCGGGATGCGCTCGAGCGCGTCTGGGCGCTCGCGGAGGCGGAGGAGCTGACCCTCCGGAGCGCGGCGCTCGTGCAGAGCATCCGACACGTGGCCGCGGCGCTCCAATCGCGGGGGGTCTATCCGTGAAGGTACGGGAGGCGCTCGTCACCGATCCGCGCGTCGTCGCGCCGTCGGCGAGCGCACGCGAGGTGGCGGAGCTGCTCCTGCGTCCGCACGTCGAGAGCGCGCTCGTCGCGGACGAGGGCCGGCTCGTCGGCTGCGTGACGCGAGAGTCGCTCGTCGCGGCGGTGGCGCGCGGCGTCGATCTCGCCGGCGCGACGGCGGGCGACCTCGCCGACGGGGACGTGACCACGGTCGGCCCGGACGACGCCCTCGACGACACGCTGCACCTGATGGCCGAGCGCGACCTCGACCGGGTCGTCGTCGTGGAAAACGGGCGTCTGCTCGGGATCCTCCCGCGGGAGCCGATCCTCCGCCGCCTGGCCGAGGACGAGCCCCCTGCCGAGGAGCCGGCGGGCGAGCCCGGCTAGCGCGGCTCCCGCCGCAGCGCGACCCCGCAGACGACGAGCCCGACCCCCGCCGCCTCGACCGGCGCCGGCACCTGCGCCAGCACGACGAGCCCGATCACGGTCGCGGTCGCGGGGAGGAGCGAGACGAGCAGCGCGTAGGTTGCCCGCGCCATGCGGGCCATCGCCAGCTGGTCGCAGACGTAGGGGATGACCGAGGACGTGACGCCGACCGCGACGGCCGCGCCGAGCGCGACCGGGTCGACGAAGGCCGGCGCGGCGTCCCAGGCGCCGATCGGGAGCGCGGCGAGCGCGGCGACGAGCATCGCCCCGGCGAGGCCGTCGATCCCGCCGATCGCGCGGGCGTTCGCCAGGCGGTGAGCGAGGACGATGGAGAGCGCGACGAGCCCCGAGGTCGCGAACGCGAAGGCGACGCCCAG
>JAICNY010000073.1 GCA_025930955.1 Thermoleophilia bacterium | reverse complement strand
TTCAAGGGCGGGCACCACATCCTGCCGAAGGTCGACCAGCTCAGCCGCCCGTACACGGTGCTGCCGCGCTCACCGCTCTTCGACCGCAGCATCGTCGACGGTGCCATGCGGATGCCGGCCGATCTGAAGCTGCGCGGCGGCGTCGAGAAGTACATCCTCAAGCGGGCGGTCGAGGACCTGCTGCCAGCGGAGATCGTCGCGCGCCGGAAAAGCGGCATGCGCGTGCCTGTCGAGCATTGGCTGGAGGGGAAGTTCAACCGCTTCGCGCGCGAGCGACTGCTCGACGGCCTCGCGCCATACGGGATCATCCGGCGCTCGTACCTCGAGGAGCTCGCCCGCCCGGATAAGACGCTCCCCCCACCGCGGCGGGGCGTGAAGATCTGGCTGCTCCTGTCCCTCGAGGCGTGGCTGCGAACCGTGCTCGCAACCTCTAGCGCCGCTGCTTGAGCACACGACGCTGTGTAGGCCAGCGTTCGAGAATGTCCCCTGAGATGCCGCCGTCTTGGTACTAGTGGAGGTCGAGTTCCCTTGCGCCCGCGGAGCACGCGGTCGTGCCCTGTGGTGCTCCCGTGGATGGAGAACGGCGATTTTGGGTCGGCGTGTCCCGGTACTGGACCCTCCGCCGGTGAGGGTGTGATGGGCGAGTGATCTCGCCCGCCCGAGCTGTGCCACACTCGCTTCGTGTTTAACCGGGTGAGGGAGGCGTGGGAGAGTAAGAAGCGGCGCCTGTACCGAGGACGACGACTTCATGTGCGCGGGAGCGATTCTGCGATCCCCGGCTGGCGGAAATCGGACGATGGGCTGTGGTACCCGGCGCGTCCGAGCTGCGCGCCTGGCGCGTGCGGAACGCCAGAGGCAGCCGGCGCGCGTGGCAACGAGTTGAGGATTCACACCGAGCCGCAGAACACAGACGCGGAGGCGTGGAGGCATCTGCTCGACCTGATCGACGAGTCCGCTGCTGACCGCCGCAAAGCCTTCAGGCCCCGCGAGAGCATGCTTGCGCTCGGTTTCTGGCACGAGATCGTGACCCTTCCACCAACCATCGCCAAGCTGACCGCTGTTCGCGAGCTTGATCTCTACGGAAGTCACCTGATTGCGATCCCACCTCAGATCGGTGAGATGTCGGCACTGACCACCTTTGATCCGTACACGTCACACCGGCTGCACTGGTATCCATACGAGATCACGAGGTGCGCCAAGCTTCGTGACTCAAGGGTGAGCACACGGTTTCTCTACGGCAACTTCAAGAACCGGCTCCCCTTCCCTCGCCTGCCTGCGACTCTCCCGGCTGGATCGCTGCCCCCGTCGTGCAGCGTCTGCCGGGGCGCGTTCGAATCCCGTGGTCCAATCCAGAGATGGATCTCGCTACGAGTAGCGACCGACGTACTGCCGCTTCTCGTGCACGCCTGTTCCGAGGCGTGCGTGAACGCACTGCCTGCTCCGGCGGACGGTTACGTCGATCACCCGCACCAGGGCGGACCCGATCTTGCGCAGCCACCCGCGTATGGCTGACGACACGACGCTCGGCTGGGATGGAGCTGCTTCCGCCCCCCTCAGCTTCGCTTCTCAGCGCTTCCACGAGCTCAACGCGTCGCACGCGTTGAGGCGCCTCGTTCCGCTGACGCATCTCGGCGTCGCGACACCCGGCAGCGCCATCGGTGGTTAGGCGGCTGAGTGCAAAGAGGCTGGTGTTCGCGCGGTGTTCGCACGTTTGGCACGTCCGGAGAGCCGAGGTACGCCGGGGGCTCAACGAGCGGCGAGGTCGGCTGACAGGCTGGTTGCCCCGAAGCGCCGCTTTCCAGGTCCTGCTCGGTTGCAGTGGACATTCAAAGCATCCCCCGGGTACGCCCACGGGCTCCTCCTGGGAGATGGCCGGAAAGGCGAAGCCCGCTCCCGGCGACCCCTCGTACCATCGAGCGACGACGCGGGAAGGGCGGGCGACCGCGGGTCCCGACGACCACGAAAGTACCGCAAGCAGCGGGAATCGACCGACAGCCAGTAGCCGAGCGCGGACCCGCGTGCCCGCGCCTGTGTTCCCTCAATGTTCCCTCGCTCGCCTGCGCCGACGGTTCGTCGGCGGCACAGGATCGAGGCGCGTGGGCTACCCGTCGATCGCCGCGAGCGTGTCGTTGCAGGCCGCCTCGCATCGACGGCACGCTTCGGCGCAGACGCGGCAGTGCTCGTGATGATGCGCGTGCCGCTCGCACTCCCCAGCGCAAGCCCGACGAGCTGCAGCGCACGCCCGGATGAAACAACGCTCCTAGGGCTTAGGTCTAGGCGGGCGTCCAGCCCAGCGAGCGGAGCGCGTCGAGCAGACGGTCCGGCTCGAGCGCGTGCGCCGTCGTACCGCAGCCCGTCGTCGTGGAGGCGGCGAGGAGGGCGTTCAGGATCGCCTCCTCCGTCGCCTCGACGACCGCCTGGAAGAGCGGCGTCACGTAGTTGTTCGCGAGCATCCGGACGGGCACGTCGAGCGGCGCGTCGTCGCGGATCTCGTTGGGCGGCAGGCCGCGGTTCCCGGTCGAGAACGCGAGGAAGAGGTCACCGCTGAAGTTCTCACCGAGGCCGCCGGCGCGCGCGACGCCGAGCCCCGCGCGCTGCGCGAGCCGCTCGCACTGGCCGGGGAGGAGCGGCGCGTCGGTCGCGACGACGACGATGATCGAGCCGGCGCCGGCGGGGTCGAACGCTCCCGGCGACGGCACCTCGTCCACCGAGATCGCGGCGCCGACGGCATATCCCGCGACGCGGAGCTGCTCGCGGCTGCCCTGGTTCGCCTGGACGAGGACCCCGACCGTCGCCCCGCCCGCCTCCTCGGCGACGCGCGACGCCGTCCCGATCCCGCCCTTGAAGCCGTGGCAGATCATCCCGGTCCCGCTCCCCACGCACCCCTCGCGGACGGGGCCGCCCGCCGCCGCGTCGAGCGCCTGCCGCACGTGCTCGGCCCGCACGTGCATCCCGTTCACGTCGCTCAGGACGCCGTCCCACGTCTCGCCGACGACCGGAAGGCTCCAGAAGCCGCGCGCGCCGCCGCGGCCCTCCGCCTCCCACGCGACTAGCGCGTCGCGGACGACGCCGACCGAGTGCGTGTTCGTGAGGCCGACCGCGGAGCCGAGCATGCCCGACTCGCGGATCCACTCGAGCCCGGTAAGCTCGCCGTTTCCGTTCAGCCGGTGCGCCCCGGCGAAGACGGGCTCGGCCCACGGCGCGCCCTCGTGCGGAAGGACTACCGTGACGCCCGTGCGGACGTCGTTGCCCTCGACGACGGTCGCGTGGCCGACGCGGACGCCGGGGACATCCGTGATCGCGTCGAGCGGCCCGGGCGGGAACGAGCCAACGGCGATGCCGAGATCACGCGCGCGGGGCACCGCTCAGCCGGCCGTGAACTGGTGGCTCTTGACCTTGCTCTTCTTGAGCTCGACGAGCGCGCCGCGGAGCACCCCCTCGGTGTACTCGCTGCCGGGGTTCACGCAGAGCGTCCGGCCGAGCATGTGCGTTCCGCGCGACTCGTGCAGGTGGCCGTGGAGCCCGAGCAGCGGCTGGTGCTCCTCGATCGCGGCACGACAGGCACGGCTACCCACCGGCACCATCTCGACGCCGCCGGCGCCGGCGGTGACGCGGAAGTCCTCGCCGAGCTTCGGGCCGGCGTCGATGCCCGTGCCGTACGGCGGACAGTGGAAGTTGAAGATCGACTGCGCGGGATCGTCGAGCTTCGCGATCACGTCCTCGAGCCGGCGCGCGAGCTCCGGCTCCTCGACGTCGCGCGGGCAGGCCCACGGCGTCATGTTGGCGTAACCGCAGCTCGCCACCTGCGTCCCGTCGGGGAGCTCGACGACTCGTCCCTCGAGGTACTCCACCCAGCGCGCGGCCTCGATCGCGGCGTCGATCTCCGGCGGGTCGTCATTCCCGGCGTTCACGTAGCAGGGGATCCCCTGCGCCTCGAGACGCTCGTCGGCGAGCGCCATCCACTGCTCGACGCGTTCGACGATGAGCCGGATGAAGAGGTCGTGCTGCTTCGCGGGATCCGACGACACCTCCGCCTCCTCGTCCGCCGTGGACCGCCAGGCGTAGTACCCCGTAGCCGCGATCTTCTTCTCGAGCGCCTCGAGCTCCTCGCCCTCCTCCGCCGAGACGGGCTCGCCGAGGAAATGCCCCTGGTAGCGGCCGCTCTCCGCTACCAGGGGCACGATCGCCTTCCCCGTGATGTCGCCGCCGAGAAGCACGGCGTCGACGCCGTAGAACGCGGCGGCGTTCACGAACTTCGTGAAGCACCGCGTCGAGCCGTGGACGTCGGTGGCGTAGAAGAGGCGCACTACTCCGGCGGGATCTCCTTGTAGAGCAGGTCGAGGTTCACACCGCGCCGGCGTTGGAGCGTCGACGAGATGAAGTAGAGGATCGCCCCGACGACGTAGATCCCGACTACGAACGCGATCGCGCGTCCGCCGGTCGGGCCGCTGAACGCCGGGGTCTTGAACGACGCGACGAGGATGAGCGTGAAGAGCGCGAGGTTGCCGACGCCGAGGATGCTGATGAGCGGGATCCCGGCGATGCGGCGTCTCACGGTCTCCGGCGCCTGGTCGAAGAGATCCGGGCGCCGGTACGGCAGGAGGATCGCCGCGAAGCTCGCGATCCAGAACGCCACCGAGAAGATGACGATGTAGTTCACGACGATCGTGAAGAACGTCGTGAAGACGTAGAGGGCGAGCAGGATCGACGCGATCACGACGATCACGATCGCGGCGACCCACGGCGCGTGCGTCCGCTCGCCGACGGTCGCGAGCTGCCGCGGCGCGATCCCGTCGAACGACCACGCGAAGAGGTTCCGCGTGCAGATCATCGCGATCACGAAGAGCAGGAGCGCGTGCCAGAGGATGAACGAGAGCCCGATGAGAACGTTTAGGACGGTGTTGTCGGTCATGATCCCCGCGAAGAAGTTGAGGACCGGCGAGACGGGCAGCCCCGAGCCCTCGTCCGTGTTCCCGTCGAGGTAGACGACCGAGTTCGTGAAGTCCTTTCCGACGACCTCGTAGTAGCGCCAGAAGATGAGCATGTAGACGAGGTACGCGAAGCCGAGCGTCGCGAGGATCATGCGCGGCTGCGTCTTCGACGCCTGCTTCACCTCGCCGCCGATGTAGGCGGAGTACGTGAACCCGATGTAGATCCAGTACCCGAGCGGGATCGCGAGGAGCGCCCCCACGAGAGTCGCGTCGCCGACGGACATCCCCGCCTGCTGTGCCGAGTCGATGAGGCCCTGGTACGTCTCGCCCCCCGCGCGCTCGGCCATGAACTGGTCGAACTTCCCGACGAACTCGTCGCGGCTCGTCGTCAGAAAGACGATGAGCGTAACGAACGTCCCGATGAGCGCCGGGATGAACCCGATCAGGAAGATCCACCGGATCACGCGCGTCGAGAGCGAGAGCACGAAGAGGACCGCGGCGAGGAGCCCGACGCCGATCAGGAACGTCGGCCAGTCGCCGGAGACGCTCTCGCTCCAGCTCACGAGGCGGTCGCTCCCGGTCGCCTGCCCGAGCGTCGCGAGCGACACGGCGAGCCCGAAGTTCACCGTGAACGCCGCGTAGAGCCCGAGCCCGAGGAACTGCGACCACGTGAAGCCCCAGTTCGCGGTGAAGCCGAGGCTCGGATGGACGATCCGGCTCAGGTAGACGTAGTCGCCGCCCGACCGCGGGAGGATCCCCGCGAGGTAGCCGTACATGAGCGCGTTGAAGAGCGTGAGCGCCGTCCCGATCGTGACGATCAGGAGGACGTTCTGCTCCGGCCAGAGCCCGGCGGCGAACGACGGGACGACGGCGAGCACGAGGCCCAGCGCGTAGCCGAGCGTGTTGAAGACGAAGACGTCGAGCGGCCGGAACTCGCGGATGAGCCCGGACGACTTGCGGACGAAGAGCCCGCGGGCCTCGGGCACCGCGGTGCCCGGCGCAGCATGTTCAGTCATCGATGCCTCCTCTCGGTGCGGCGGTGTGCACGACGTTCACGCGCGGCGCCGGCGCGGGCACACTCAGGTAGTCCACCCGCTCGTCGACGCCGGATCGGTCGGGGACGGTCAGGACGATGGCGTGCACCTCCGAGGTAGAGCTCGGGGAACACCGCGATGACGACGTCCGGGTGGCGGAGCAGCCCGTCGGCGGCCCGCTCGGCGTCAACGCCGGATCGCCGATCCGCGAGGCGAGCTGACAGAGCCGCGCGTCCACCAGCGCCTATCCTCTCACGGCCGCGCCGGAAGCCGAGCGAAGCTCGCGTACCACCTCTTGCTCGACGGCCGCGATCGCCTCCGCGAGCCGCGAGACGATCTCGCCGAGCTCCTCGTCCGTCGACACGAAGGCGGGCGCGAGGAGGGTCTGGTCTCCGGCCCACCCGTCGGCCGTCGGCTGCGTCGAGTACACGACGAGGCCGCGCGCGAGCGCCTCCGTGTCGATCTTCCGCGCGACGCCGAGCGCCGGGTCGAGGAAGGAGCGGCCGTCGCGCGGGTCGGCGTAGTCGACGCCGAGGAGGAAGCCGCGTCCGCGCACCTCGGCGACGAGCGAGGAGCCGGAGAGCGCGCGCTCGAGCTCGTCGTGGAGCACCGGGCCGCGCTCGCGCACGCGCTCGACGAGGTCGTGCCGCTCGAGATAGTCGAGGACGGCCAAGCCGACCGCCGTCGGAAGCGGCGCGCCGTCCCACGTGTGGCCGAGATCGAAGACGCGCGATCCCGACGCGACGGCCTCGTAGACGTGCTCTCGGCAGAGGACCGCGCCGACCGGCGCGTAGCCCGCGCCCAGTCCCTTGGCCGTCGTGACGACGTCCGGGACGATCGGCATGTCCTGGAACGCGAACCACGACCCGGTGCGGCCGATGCCGGTCACGACCTCGTCGAAGACGACCAGGAAGCCGTGGCGCTTCTGCCGCTCCGCGAGGCCCTCCCAGAAGCGGTCCGGCGGCGAGTAGGCGGGGAGCGCGGCGGCGCTCACGGGCTCGCAGAGGAACGCCGCGACCTCGTCGCCGTGCGCCGCGAGGATCTCGTCCAGCGCGGCGAGCGCGTCGGCGCCGGTCGGGTCGAGGCGCCAGGTCGCCGGCGGGATGTAAAGCTGCGGGACGACGTACGGCGAGAAGGCGCCCGTGAGCGCCCTCCGTCCCGTGAGGCCGAGCGTGACCGCGGTCGGCCCGTGGTAGGCCTGCGCCTGCGAGACTGTCCGCCAGCGCCGCTCGTCGCCGCGCTCGACGTGGTAGGCGCGCGCGAGCCGGACGGCCGTCTCGTTCGCCTCGGCCCCGCCGGTCGTGAAGTGGACGCGCGCGAAGTCGCCGCCGGCGAGCTCCACGAGTCTGCGCGCGAGCGCCTCCTGCGGCTCGTGCGTGAACTGCTGGTTATAGAGAAACGAGACGCGGGCCGCCTGCCTGCGCGCGGCCTCGTAGAGCTCGCGGACGCCAGCGCCGAGGCTCGAGACCATCGCCCCTCCGCCGACCGCGTCGAGGTAGCGCTCGCCGCCCGGGCCGTAGAGCCAAACGCCCTCGGCGCGCTCCACGAACGGGTACGGCCGGTCGAGCTCGCGCGGGAAGACCGCGGTCTCGTCGGCGTGGACGAACGCGCTCACCGGGCCTCCCCGCACCACGCGACGATCGCGCGCGCGTACAGCCGGGCAGAGAGGACGAGCTCGTCGATCCCGACCCACTCGTCCGGCGCGTGCGCGCGCGTGAGGTCGCCCGGGCCGAACGCCGGGCTCGGTGTGTCCGCGAAGAGCGTGAGGAGCGCGCCGTCGTAGGTCGTGTCGATCCCCTCGGGCACGACCTCGACGCCGAGCTCCCGGCCGGCCTCCTGCGCGACCGCGATGATCGGCGAGCCCGGGTCGATCTCGGAGGGCGGGTAGTCGGTGAACCAGCTCCAGGTCGGCGGATGCTCCGCGAGCCAGTCGTCGGCGGACGCCGCGTTGGCGACCGCGCGCTCGATCTCCCCGCGCGGGATCGAGCCGTAGCCGCTCCCGTCGGCGTTCGCGGGGAGATACGTCGTGTTCAGGTCGACCTCGCACGACTCCGGCACGTTCGAGATGAACGTCCCGCCGCGGATCCCGGTCGGGTGCACCGCGGGGGTCCCGAGGAGCGGGTGGCGCTTGTCCTCCCGCTCGGCCCACTCGGACGAGAGGCCGTCGAGCGCGCCCAGGACGTGCGCCGCCTTCGCGATCGCGTTCACGCCGCCGCCCTCCCGCCACGGCGGCTGGTTCATTTCGACGTGCGCGGAGCGCCCCGGGACGGTGAGCGTGCCGTGGAGGAGGCCGCGTGTGGCGATCCAGAGGTTGTTCCGCGTCGGCTCGGGGACGAGGCCGGCGTCGCCGCGGTAGCCGCGCGCGATCGCGGCAATCGTGCCCATCGCGCACGTCTCCTCGTCGGGGACGCTCTCGAAGACCACGTCGCCCGCGAGCGCGACGCCGCACGCGCGGAGCGTCTCGAGCGCGAAGAGCGCCGCGCCGACGCCGCCCTTCATGTCGCACGCCCCGCGGCCGTAGATCCGCCCGTCCCGGACGTCGGCGGCGAACGGCGGGCTCGTCCAGCCTTCTCCGGCCGCGACGACGTCGATGTGGCCGTTCACGACGAGCGAGCGGCCGCCGCCCGCGCCGCGGAGCGTCCCGACCGTGAGCGGCCGGTCTTGCCAGTGGTGCCACGGCGGCATCATCGGGTGATCCGCGAACTCGGCGGCGTCCGGCTCCCACTGATCCACGTCTGCCCCGAGCCGGCCGAGCCGCTCCCCCATGTACGCCTGGAGCGCGGCCTCCTCGTTCTCCGTGTGGCGCGACCCGGGCGAGAGGTCGACCGACGTGGTGTCGAAGCGGACGAGCGCGCGGACGAGCTCGACGAGGTCGTCCTCATGCGTCGAGATCCAGTCGTCCACCGCCGCCGGGGAGAAAAGGACTCGGTTCAAGTCCAAATGAGTCTACGAGCGCCGCTCGGCCGGGGTCAAGTTGGCTAGAGCGAGCGCAGAAGCGCGCGGATCGCGTCGTCGGCGTGGAGCACGTGTGCGGCCATCGCGTCCCGCGCCGTCTCGGCGTCCCGCCGTTCGAGCGCCCGGACGACGCGCCCGTGCTCCTCGTTCGACCAGGAGTGCCACGCCCTCGAGTCCGGGAGCGCCGCGAGCGAGTCGTTCAGCGCGAGCCGGAGCCGCTCGACGGCCTCGGCCAGGAAGCGGTTCCCGGAGGCACGCCCGACTGCGAGGTGGAACTCCGTGTCGTGCGCCATGAAGTTCGCGTCGTTCGTCGCCGCGCCTGCCGCGCGGGCCGCGCGCCGGATTCGCTCGAGCTCCTCGTCCGAGGCCGCGAGCGC
This sequence comes from Thermoleophilia bacterium, assembly GCA_025930955.1. Classification (GTDB taxonomy): domain Bacteria; phylum Actinomycetota; class Thermoleophilia; order Gaiellales; family Gaiellaceae; genus JAICNY01. The sequence continues at coordinate 4,181 of JAICNY010000073.1, read as the reverse complement.
CGCCAGCGCCGCGGCCGAGGGCTCGACCGCGAGCCGGAACGCGAGCGCCTCGAGGATCTCGTCGCGGTGGGCGCGGAGGCCCTCGACGAGGTGCGTGGAGTCGTCGTCCTCGTTCGCGCGGCGGACGAGGAACGTCCCTCCTGCGCGCCCGCGTCTCCGCTCGACGAGCCCGTCGGCCTCGAGGATCGCGACCGCCTTCTGCACGGTCGCGCGCCCCACGCCGAACTGCCGCGCGAGGTAGCGCTCGGGCGGAAGCGCCCCGGAGGCGCCGACGAGCCGGAGCGCGATCGCGCGCCGAAGCTGCTCCGCCACCTCCTCGTGCGCCCTGAGCGAGGTGATCGGCCGAAAACCGACTCGCCGCGGAGAGTCCACCAGCGTCGAAGGCTAACGCGAGCGGCGCGGTACGCTCCGTTCCGTGCTACGCGTACGCGACCTCATGCGCCCCGGCCTCGTAACGTGTGAGGCGGAGACGCCCATCGCGGACGCGGCCGCGCTCCTCGTCGAGCACGGCGTCCACGCGCTCGTCGTCGCAGGCCCGGACGGCGCGCCCGCCGGCGTCCTCTCCGACACGGATCTCCTCGCGGGCGAGTGGGTCGCAGATGACGAGGAACGGCTGGCCGCCATGCGCCGCCTGACGGCGGGCGAGCTCATGTACCCCGAGGTCGAGACCGTCCACGCGGACGCGGACGCGTCCGAGGCGGCGGAGCGGCTGACCGGGCGGCGCCTCGGCCGGCTCGTGGTCGTCGACGGCGGCGAGCCCGTCGGCGTCGTCTCGGTCTCCGACCTTGTCCGCGCGCTCGCGCGTTCGCCGGCCGCCCGGCGCGTCGTCGCGGACGTCATGTCGCGCGGCTTCGTCGCCTGCCGGCCCGACGCCCGAGCGAGCGACCTCGCGCGCGCGATGACGGAGCGCCGGTCGCGCTCGGTTGTCGTGCTCACCCCCGACGGATCGGCCGCCGGCGTCGTCACCGGACACGACCTCCTCCGCCTCGTCGGCACCGGCGACGACCCGCCGGCCGAAGAGCTCATGCACGAGCCGTTCACGATCGCGCCGGATGCGCCGCTCCAGGAGGCCGCCGACACGATCCTCCGCTACGAGGTGCACCGGCTCGTCGTCGCGGATCCGGACGATCCGTCCGCCGTTCCGCTCGGCATCGTCTCGACGAGCGACGTCGTCGCGGAGATGGCCGCGCCGGGCTCCGTCTGGCGCAGCGGCCGCTAAACGTCCTCGGGGAGCTCGTACCAGCGCACGCGCTCGCCGACGCGCGCGCGCAGCCGCCAGGCGCGCGACTTCGGCTCGGCCTCGATGCGTGCGAGCAGCGCGTCGATGCGCCGCTCGATCGTCGTCCGCGTCGCCTCGTCGAGCCCGTACCCGCCGACGTGCCCGCGGAGCGACTCGAGGTTCCCGGTGATCGTCCGCCAGAGGCCCCAGTCGGCCGCGCAAAGCTCGGCGACGCGGCCGGCGCCGATCGTGTCGCCGTCCCCCTCCCGGACGTCGTGGCCGGCGAGGAGCCCGAGCGCGTCGCGGACGTCCTTGTCGTTCAGCTCGACGATCTGGAGCTTCGTGACGAGGAGCTCCGCGAGCGGGATCGTCGCGGGCTCGAGCTCGAGCCGCTCGGCGACGGGGATCTTGTGGCACATCTCGAACGAGCCGACGAACACGTCCGCCTTCTGGCGGGACTCGGGCTCGACGAAAATGAGGCGCCGCTTGCCGTGGAGGGTGTTGAACGCCGAGTCGGGCAGGTACCCGGCGTCCGCGAAGACCCGCGCGACCCCGGTCGTTGTCCCCGGCGCGGCGACGAAGTCGAGGTCGCCGTAGCCGCGCGCGAGCTCGGGCCGCAGATCGGGGGTCCGGATCGCGATCGCGGCGCCGCCGAGGAGCCGCAGCGGCACGTCCGCCTCCGCAGCCAGGTCGAGGAGGCGCCTCCCTTCCGCGACGACGTCGGCGCCCTGCGCTTGCATCCGGAGGACATTAGCCGCGGCCTCCAGGCCGGGGCCGAGCGGGACGTGAACGGCGCGTTCGAGCGCTTCGGCCACGAGGGCGGCCCAGGCCAGTGGAACCCGACGCCGTGGGCGCTTGGGGTCGGCGTCGCGACGCTCGTCGTCGGCCCCCCTCGTCCCGAATCGCGGAGAATGGCAAGAGGCCCAATGCCGACCGACTTCCTCGACCTCGACGCGTTCGCCATGGCAGCGGCTGTTCGAGCGCGCGACGTGTCGCCCGTCGAAGTGGTGGACTGGACCTTCGAGCGGATCGAGGCTCTCGACCCGCAGGTGAACGCCTTCACCGTGACCTTCCCGGAGGAGGCTCGGGCGGCCGCTCGCGAGGCGGAGCAGGCGGCCGGGCCGGGCGCGCCGCCGCTCCACGGCATTCCGATCTCCATCAAGGATCACATCTGGATGAAGGGAGCACCCGCGACGAATGGGTCTCTCGCCTTGCGCGACTTCGTCGCGCCCGAGGACTGCGGCGTGGTCGACCGCGTTCGAGCCGCCGGAGCGATCATCGTCGGCAAGACCAACAACCCCGAGTTCCTCTACCGGAGCTATACGGACAACGCGCTCTTCGGGACGACGCGGAACCCGTGGGCCCTCGATCGCACCGCCGGCGGCTCGAGCGGCGGGTCGGGTGCGGCAGTGGCCGCCGGGATGGCGCCGATCTCGATCGGCACGGACGGCGGCGGGTCGATCCGGATTCCGGCATCCTTCTGCGGGATCGTCGGGCACAAGCCCACCTTCGGGATCGTTCCGAAGGCGCCGGGGTTTCGCGGCTGGCCATCGCTCTCGACCGACGGCCCGATGACCCGATCCGTCCGGGACGCCGCCCTCGTGCTCGCGGCAACCGCGGGCATGCACGCCGCCGACCCGCTCTCGACGTACTCCCGGGAAGTGGACTGGCTTTCGGACGCCCTGTCCGCGGACGGCTTGCACGGACTACGGGTCGCGTACAGCGAGGACTTCGGCACGGAGCCGGTCGATCAGGAGGTGCGGGTCGCGTTCCGGGCAGCGGTCGACCGTTTCGCGGCGACCGGATGCGAGCTCGAGGAGGCGCACCCGCCTCGCGGGCACGAGCTCCAGGAGCTGTGGTGGAAGGTGATGGCCTGCGAGTCCTTCGCATCCGAAGGGCCGCTCCTCGCGGAGCACGAAGCGGAGATGACCGAGGGAACGCCCGACATCATCCGGTCAGGAGAGCGATTCAGCGCCGCCGACTACCTCGACGCGCAGGACCGTCGCGCCGAGCTCGCCCGCAGCTGGGCCGATTTCTTCACGAGCTTCGACCTGCTGCTCGCTCCGACGATGCAGGTGACGGCGTTCCCCACCGGTCTGACCGCGCCCGACGAGGTCGAAGGGAGACCCGCCGATCCGGTCTTCGAGGACTGGGTCTCGATGATCTATGCGGCGAACCTGACCAATCAGCCCTCCCTCAGCGTACCCATCGGGTTCTCGGCGGAGGGGCTGCCGATCGGAATGCAGATCATCGCGCGTCGATTCGAGGATCGCCTCGCGCTTCGCGTCGGTGCCGCCTGGGAAGCGATCTCGCCCTGGCGGCAGCATTGGCCGGGCTGGCTGGCGACCGGCAGCCCCCACCACGAGACGTGACTCCACGCCGGCGCGCCGAGTCCCCGGCGATTACGCGGCCTCGTCGTCGACCGGACGGTCCACGCCGTCTCAGACAACACCGATCCCCGACTCCAGGGCTCTGAGAGCCCTCTTCCAGCGCGGCGGCAGAACTGTCATGTGGACGCAGACTCGCGCCGCCGGTCGCCGGAGTTGGCGATTTTCGTGAAGGCGAGGGCCACGGATCCCTTCTCATGCAGAGGGGGTCAAGTGAGCCGAAGAGCGCTTGCTTCAAGCGAAATCAGCGTCGCTCGTACGAATCTCGAGGGAACACCAGGTAGTGCCCGCGAGTGCCCGCGCGTGCCAGTCTGTTTACGATCAGGACAACTCAGCCAGCCGATTAGCAGGCATTTCCGTAAAGCCCTCTGACGGACTCGAACCGTCGACCCCCTCCTTACCATTCAGTACCGAGGCGGGAAGCAAGGGCGAGCGCGGGTCACAGAGACCAAAGAAATCCCGCAAGCCGGAGTAATCCGCCGAGTGCGAGTGACCGTACGTGGACGCGCGTCGTCGCGCTGGTGTTCCCTCACTGTTCCCTTGGCTCCTAGCTGAGGGCGCGACCGGGGCTCGCT